>NZ_JBEZKE010000009.1:0-299400 GCF_040651555.1 Streptomyces sp. NPDC048424
TGGACCGATGGTCCCAGTCCCCACTGACACCGGGGTGTCAGAGTCCGAGGGCGATGGCCATGCGGGTCATTTCGGCGGTGCTGTTGATGTTGAGCCGGGGCGCGGGCCTGCGTACGTACGGCCGTCGGGACTAGCCCAGCGGGTGCATCCAGCCGTGGGTGTCGGCGCTGTGACCGGTCTGGAGCTCCAGGAGCGCCTTGCGCAGCCGCATCGTGACCTCGCCGGGCTCGCCGTTGCCCTGGGTCCAGTTGGCGCCCTCGGACTTGACGGAGCCGACCGGGGTGATGACGGCGGCGGTGCCGCAGGCGAACACCTCGGTGAGGGTGCCGTTCGCGTTGTCGCGCTGCCAGTCCTCGGTGGTCAGGCGGCCCTCTTCGGCGGTGTAGCCGAGGTCGCGGGCGATGGTGAGAAGGGAGTCGCGGGTGATGCCCGGAAGGAGCGAGCCGGTGAGCTCCGGGGTGACGATGCGGTCGCCGTACACGAAGTACAGGTTCATCCCGCCCATCTCCTCGATCCAGCGGTGCTCGACGGCGTCGAGCCAGACCACCTGGTCGCAGCCGTGGGAGGCCGCCTGCGCCTGCGCGACCAGCGAGGCCGCGTAGTTGCCGCCGGTCTTGGCCGCGCCGGTGCCGCCCTTGACCGCGCGGACGTAGTCCTCGGACAGCCAGACGGAGACGGGCTTGACGCCACCGGGGAAGTACGCGCCGGCGGGCGAGGCGATGACGATGAAGAGGAACTCGTTGGCCGGGCGGACGCCGAGGCCGACCTCGGAGGCGAACATGAACGGCCGCAGGTACAGCGAGGCCTCGCCGGAGTCCGGCACCCAGGCGCGGTCCTGCTTGATGAGGGCGTCGCAGGCCTCGATGAACAGCTCGACGGGCAGCTCCGGCATCGCCATGCGGCGGGCGGAGGCCTGGAAGCGGGCGGCGTTGGCCTCGGGGCGGAAGGTGGCCACGGTGCCGTCGGGCTGACGGTAGGCCTTGAGCCCCTCGAAGATCGTCTGCGCGTAGTGCAGGGTCATGTTCGCCGGGTCGATCGCGAGCGGCGCGTACGGGACCAGCTCGGCATCGTGCCAGCCGCGGCCCTCGGTCCACTTGATCGTCACCATGTGGTCGGTGAAGTGGCGGCCGAAGCCGGGGCTGGCCAGGATCGCCTCGCGCTCCGCATCGGACAGCGGGTTCGAGGAGGGCTTGAGCTCGATCGTGGGCGTCGTCATGAGTGCTTGTCCTTCACCGGTTGTGTATGGCGGACCGCGCTCACGGCGTACTAGGACGTCCGAGCTTCCCCGCATTCCGCGGCCTCGCGTTCGATTATCGCGCGCGAGGGAGCTGCGGAGAAGCGGGGACTGCGGCCCAGGGGAGATGGTGGCACCCGGGGCCGCACAGGAAAAGCCGCCAGGTCCCATTGTGACCCGGCGGCTTCCTTCCTGAGTGGGGCTGCCGGGTCAGCCGGCTACTCGAGCGGCGAGCGCGTCGCCGATCGCGTCGGTGGAGCGGAAGGTGCCGTCGCGCTCCGCCAGGTCGGCGGAGACCGCGTCCTCGATGCGGACGGCCTGGGCGTCGTAGCCGAGGTGGCGCAGCAGGAGGGCGACGGAGAGGATCGTCGCGGTCGGGTCGGCCTTGCCGGTGCCGGCGATGTCCGGGGCCGAGCCGTGGACGGGCTCGAACATGGACGGGAAGGCGCCGGTCGGGTTGATGTTCCCGGAGGCGGCGAGGCCGATTCCGCCGGTCACGGCGGCGGCCAGGTCGGTGAGGATGTCACCGAAGAGGTTGTCCGTGACGATGACGTCGAAGCGGTCGGGCTGGGTGACGAAGAAGATCGTCGCGGCGTCGACGTGCAGGTAGTCGGTGGTGACCTCGGGGTACTCCTGGCCGACCTTGTCGAAGATGTTCTTCCACAGGTGACCGGCGTACACGAGGACGTTGTTCTTGTGGACCAGCGTCAGCTTCTTGCGGGGGCGGGCGTTGGCCCGCTCGTACGCGTCGCGGACCACGCGCTCCACGCCGTACGCGGTGTTGAGGCTGACCTCGGTGGCCACCTCGGCGGGGGTGCCGGTGCGCAGGCTGCCGCCGTTGCCGGTGTACGGGCCCTCGGTGCCCTCGCGGACCACGACGAAGTCGATGTCCGGACGGCCGGCGAGCGGGGTGGCCGTGTTGGGGAACAGCTTCGACGGGCGCAGGTTGATGAAGTGGTCGAAGGCGAAGCGGAGCTTCAGCAGCAGACCGCGCTCCAGCACGCCGGACGGGACCGAGGGGTCGCCGATGGCGCCGAGGAGGATCGCGTCGTGGTGCTTGAGGGCTTCGAGCTCCGCGTCCGGGAGGGTCTCACCGGTGCGGTGCCAGCGCTGCGCGCCGAGATCGTATTGCTTGGTCTCCAGCTTCACATCCTGGGGCAGGACCGCGGTAAGGACCTTGAGTCCCTGAGCCACGACTTCCTGGCCGATGCCATCACCGGGGATCACTGCGAGATTGATGCTGGTCGACATGGCGAAACCGTACTCCCTGTCCCAGCCCTCAGACATATTGCGTCCATCATGTGGACGCAATATGTCTGCGCGGGTGGCTCAGTGGCCGGTCGATCCGCCGTTGTCACGGCGGTCGAGGGCGCGCTGGAGGGCGGCGGCGGCGTTCTTGCGGTCGGCGGCCGAGGCGGAGGTGTGGCGGACGCGACGGACGGCGGTGGTTGCGGTCATGGTGATCGACTCCTTGAGATCACGGCGTGGCGGGGCCACGGATGAGGGGTTCCTTCAAGGCGCCGGAAGAGGCGGGGAGCAGTGCGCCGCAGGGGTTGCCTGCCAGGGGCGCGCGCTCTCGACCGCCATTCGCCGGATCGGCGAGACGTTCGGCTCCTACAAAGCTAGGGCAGGTCTCGCTGTATGTCTCGGCAATTACTCGGACTTCCTACTATCTGAGACGCGGAACCCCCCGGAAGGCCCCGCGGAGCGGGTCCACTTGAGGCCTTCCAGGAGCACGATTCCCCAGGTCAGAGGCCTGCCGGAGAGGGAAGACCCCGCTTCCGGTGCCGTGACGTATCCCACCCTCCGCACCGGCCTCCGCACCCGCCCCACGGGGCCGGACGAGTGGTCCGCGGGACCTCTCCGGCCTCCGCGGCGAGATCCGCCGCGCCGTCCGGTACGGCGACGGCCGGACCGGCTCACCCGGCGACCGTCACCGCACCCGGAAGTGGCATTGGTTCGCTTTCACACCAATCCACCGGACGAGCCGGAGCACGTGACGGAGGCCCCGGACACCTGATCCACGGGGACATTCCAGGCAAGAGGCCCGCGCTGACCGCCGATCGATTCCAGCCACCCGGAAGTTCACCGAACTCTTACCGCACGGATGTAGACCTTTGAACCGACCCCCGTCACTCTTTCCGTCAATGTGCCAGCGGGGCACGTGAGTGGGAGGCGAGGGGCCAGTGACACCGATCAGCCGCAGAGGTTTCGTGGGAATCGGCGCCGGGCTGATGGCGGGGGCCGCCCTGCCCGCGGCCCTGCCGACGACGGCTGCCGCGGCCGCCGCGACCGGCACCATCACCGACGTGAAGCACGTGGTGATCCTCATGCAGGAGAACCGCAGCTTCGACCACTACTTCGGCAGGCTGAAGGGCGTCCGCGGATTCGGCGACCGCGCCGCCGGCAACATCCCGGGCGGCTGGGGCATGTTCAACCAGCCCAACTGGGGCGGCCGCCAGTACCCGTGGAAGCTCAGCTCCACCCCGCCGGCCGGCGGCGTCGACGGCGAGACCCTGGCCCAGTGCAACGGCGACCTCCCGCACAGCTGGAGCTCACAGCACGCGGCCTGGAACAAGGGCCGGATGGACAACTGGGTCACCGGCGTGGGCAACACCCGCACCCTCGGGTACCTGGACCGGGGGGACATCCCGTTCCACTACGGCCTCGCCGACAACTACACGATCTGCGACGCCTACTTCTGCTCCACCCTCAGCGCCACCGGCCCCAACCGCACCTTCCTGTGGAGCGGCAAGGTCGACGCCTCCAGCAAGGACGGCGGCGACGAGTCCGGGCTGACCTGGGAGACGTACGCGGAGGCCCTCCAGCGGGCCGGCATGAGCTGGAAGGTCTACCAGAACGCCCAGGACAACTACGGGGACAATGGTCTCGCCTACTTCAAGAAGTTCACGGACGCGGCCCCCGGCAACCCGCTGTGGGACCGGGGCATGGGCTCGGTCCCCAAGGTCACCGGCTCCACCCCGGACGACATCGCGGCCGCGATCCGCGCCGACGTCGTCGCGGGCACCCTCCCCCAGGTGTCCTGGGTCGTCGCCAACGAGGCCTTCTCGGAGCACCCGTACGCCCCGCCCGGCGACGGCGCGCACTTCGTCGACCTGGTCTACCGCGCCCTGGCCGCGAACCCGGAGGTCTTCGACTCCACCGTCCTCTTCCTCAACTACGACGAGAACGACGGCTTCTTCGACCACGTGCCCCCGCCCATCGCCCCGCCCGGCACCCCCGGCGAATACCTGGACGGCATCCCGATCGGGCTCGGCTTCCGCGTCCCGATGATCGTGATGTCCCCGTGGACCCGGGGCGGCTGGGTGAGCTCGGAGGTCTTCGACCACACCTCCGTCCTGCGGTTCATGGAGCAGTGGACGGCCGCCCTCGGCACCCCGGCCACCTGCCCGAACATCAGCGCGTGGCGCCGCAAGGTGGTCGGCGACCTGACCGGCGTCTTCGACTTCGCGCACCCGGTCTACGGGGTGCCGGCCGGCCTCCCGTCGACCGCCAAGGTCATCGGCCAGTCGACCTGCGGCCCGCTGCCCAACCCTGCGCCGCAGGACAACGCCCTCCCCGCGCAGGAGCCCGGCACCCGCCCGGCGCGGGCCCTTCCGTACCAGGTGAACGGGAACCTGGACCGCTTCGAGTTCGGGGCGGCCGGCAAGATCCTCGCCTGGTTCTCGATGACCAACCAGGGCGCGGAGGCGAAGCGGCCGGCGCACTTCTCCATCCACCCGCACCAGCACCGGGACACGGCGGCCTGGCAGTACACGGTCGACCCGGGCGCCACCGGCAGCGACTACTTCAACATCGGCCTCGGCAGCGGCTCCGGCAAGTACGACATCTCGATGTACGGGCCGAACCGCTTCCTGCGGCGCTTCATCGGCGACGCCTCGAAGGCGGGCAAGGACATCGAGGTGGCGGCCCGCTTCGCGATCGAGCCGGGGACCGGCAAGACGGCGGTCTACTTCAAGATGACGAACTCCTCCGCCTCCCCCGTCACCTTCACGATCCGCTCGAACGCCTACCGCACGGACGGCCCCTGGACCTACACCGTCCCGGCGAACTCCTCGCGCGAGGACTACTTCAACGCCGTGGCCTACAGCAACGGCTGGTACGACTTCACGATCCTGGCCGACTCCGACGGCACCTGGTCGCGCCGCTACACGGGCCACATCGAGTCCGGGGCACCGAGCATCTCGGGCTCGTGACCCCTGCCGGCCGGACGACCTGGGCCGTCTCTAGAGCACGTCCCCGTCCCGCCAGTCGAAGTCGAGCCGCCCGGCCGGGTCCAGCCGGATCCCGCCGGGCGGCACCCACACGTACGTGGAGCCCTCCTCCTCGGGGAGGGGGACCGGCCCGTCGGGCGACAGCGCCCCGACCCGGCCCGGCCACACCGACCAGCCACGGCCGAGGTAGAGCCCGGCGCCCTCCTCCGACGCCGACAGCGCGCCCAGCACGTACGCCCGCGCGACGATCCGTTCGAGCTCGGCCATGACCTGCCCGCCGAGGCCCCGCCGCCGCGAGCCGGCCCGTACGGCGACGGCCTCCACGTACCCGGTCCGCAGGGCACGCCCGCCGTGCACGACCCGGCGCTGCACCACACTGCCGTGCGATACGAGCAGGCCGCCCCCGTCCCGGACCAGCACGTGCATCCCGCCGAGGGCGTGCTCGAAGTCCTCCTCGCCGAAGTCCCCCTCGAAGGCCTCGTCGAGCAGGGCCCGCACCTCGCGGAGCTCCTCGCCGGTCAGCCCGGCGGTGTGCGAGACGTGCACGTCCCTCCCTTCTCCAGCCAGTCGGTGTACCAGGTGCGGAAGTCCGGGCTCTCGGGCAGGCAGGTCCCGAAGTCCTGGTCCAGGTGCCAGACCTGACCGGCCAGCGGCCCGTTGAGGATCAGCCGCGAGTACGTGCCGCACCCCTGTTCGGCCAGCATGAGCGTGCCCAGGGTCAGCCCCTCGCGCTCGTCGAACCTCCGGTTCAGGTCGAACGGACGGGGTTCCCGGATCGGGCAGGGCGCCGCCAGCCGGCCCGGGCGGCGGTCGTCCTCCCACTCCCCGTCCACCGCCCAGTCGTCGTCGGCCTCGGGGCGCGGGGTGACCAGCGGCATCAGCCCGTATTCGGGGCCCGCGGGGCCGTCGCCGACCGTCGTGACGAACGTCCGGTACTCCTCCGGCAGCCGGATGCCGTGCTCCACCTCGAAGGCCCGGACCTCCGCCTCCGGGAGCGGCGCGCGCAGCTCGTACCGGAGGATCTTCGTACGCAGCCGCGCCCGTACGGCCTCCGCATCCCAGTCGCTCATCCCGCGACCGTACCAAGCACGGCATTGCGGACGCCGTCCGCCGTCGGCCGGCCGGAATCGACCGACGCGGCCCTGGCGGTCTGGACCATTGCCTCGGCAGACTCGCCGCATGTCGCCCGATACCCAGCAGTGGACCCCGATCCACGGCCAGCCGTACCGTCCCGCCCCCTACCGCCCCGCGCGGATGCCGCAGGAGGAATCCCTCGCGCGCGCCGCCGAGTTGCGGGCCCGGATGGACGAGCGGCGGACCGTACGCCACTTCTCCCCCGACCCGGTACCGGAGCAGGTCGTCCGGGACGCCATCGCCTGCGCGGCGACCGCCCCCTCCGGGGCGCACCAGCAGCCGTGGACCTTCGTCCTGGTCAAGGACCCGGCCGTACGGCAGCAGATCCGCGCGGCCGCCGAGCAGGAAGAGCAGCTGTCCTACGACGGCCGCCTCGGCGACGAGTGGCTCGCCGCCCTGCGCCCGCTCGGCACCGACTCCGTGAAGACCCACCTCACCGACGCCCCGGCGCTGATCGTGGTCTTCCAGCAGCGCTACTGGCTCGGCCCGGACGGCACGAAGCGCAAGCACTACTACGTGGACGAGTCGGTCGGCATCGCGGTCGGCATGCTCCTGTCCGCCCTCCACCTGTCGGGCCTCGCCGCACTGATCCACACCCCGAGCCCGATGCGCTTCCTGAGCCACGTCCTGAACCGCCCGGAGAACGAGAAGGCCTTCGCCGTCATCCCGGTGGGCTACCCGGCGGACGACTGCGAGGTCCCCGACCTGGTCCGCAAATCCCTGCCCCAGGTCATCGTGGAGGTGTGACGACCTCCCCGGCGGGCGGCTCCGGGGCCGGCCCGGACTGCCCGCCGCCCAGCGCTTCGGCGAGCCGCATCCCGATCCGCACCCGGTCCTGCGGCGTGCCCGCGTCCATGGCCGCCCGCACCTGCCGCAGGATCAGCCAGTCCCGCGCCACCTTGGCCACGCCGAGCACGGCCGCCGTCACGATCGCCGCGGTCAGCATCAGCGCACCCCCGCTTCCGCGGTGGCCGCGTAGCAGGGGCCGCGCCGCAGGGTGATGAAGGCCCCGCCCATCGCGATCTCGCCGGGGAACCACGGCTGGTCCCGCAGCCGCGCGGCGATCCGGCCCGGCGGCTGCGCCAGCCCGCTCCGGCGCAGCCTTCGTTCGAGTTCGTCCCGTTCCACGGCGCAGCACCACTCGACGACCAGGTCCCCGCCCCCGTGGGTGTACACGTTCGCCGATCCGTGCGCGGCCCCGGCCGCTCCCAGCAGCCGCGGCCGCCTCAGGAGCCTGCTGTTCAGCCAGTCCTGGGCCGCGGCCGATCCGGGATCGGCCCCCGCGCCGGCGCGCTCCCGCAGGTCCGCCGCCTCGTCGGGGTGCAGGCGGTGGCGGTTGCTCCGCCACAGTTGCGTCAGCCCGTCACCGTGCTCCGGCAGCGCCGGGCGCCAGTCCGGGTCGGGGTGCACCAGATGGACGGCGGCCCGGCTGCGCAGGTGGATCAGCACCCAGCTCCGGCCCGCCGGGACGACGCGCAACCCCGGCACCCCGCGCAGGCCGCCGTACGGCTCGTCGATGCGCGGCAGCAGCGTGGCGAGGACCCGGTCGGCCATGTCCGGGTGCAGCCCGAGCGCGAGACCGGTCCGGGCGGGCCGGGCGGAGGTGAAGCCGAGCAGGGCGCCGTCGCGGAGCTCGCTCTCCCGGAGTCCGTCGGCGAGCTCGGCCACCATGAGCGACTCGAGGAGGCGCTGTCCCCCGTCGTCGGCGTCCGGGACCGGTTGGCGGTAGTCGATCAGCCCCGCTTCGGCCCAGCCGAGGCAGGTGCGGTGCGGCTGCCCGGTGGCTGCGCGGCACAGGGACGCGGCACGGTGGTGGTTGTCTGTGCGCCTGGACATACGTCTCCCCGGGCGCCGGTCCCGGTACGGGCGCGTAGAGGTTGCGTATCTCCCAGCGGTCTGTCCCACCCCGTACGGGAACTCGTCAGAGCCCTTGGCTCCCCCGGGTCACCGGGCCCGGGTAGTGGAGCTGGTCGCCGTACACGACAACTCCATCCAGGCTAGCAGGAGTTGGAGGTCTGCGAAATGGAAACCGCCCCCGCTCCGGACTTGGGGGTACCGGAGCGGGGGCGGGGTTCAGCGGGGCTGGGGATCAGCCCATGTGGGGGTAGCCGTACTCGGTCGGCGCGACCAGGGTCTCCTTGATGGAGCGGGTGGAGGTCCAGCGCTGCAGGTTGGTCGCCGCGCCCGCCTTGTCGTTGGTGCCCGAGGCGCGACCGCCGCCGAAGGGCTGCTGGCCGACCACGGCGCCGGTGGACTTGTCGTTGATGTAGAAGTTGCCCGCCGCGAAGCGGAGCTTCTCCATCGCGTCCGCGGCCGCGTAACGGTCCGCCGCGATGATCGAGCCGGTCAGGGCGTACGCCGAGACGGACTCCATCTGCGCCAGCATCGCGTCGAAGTCGGCGTCCTCGTAGACGTGGATCGCAAGGATCGGGCCGAAGTACTCGGTCGTGAAGACCTCGTTCTCCGGGTCGGTGCACGCGATGACGGTCGGGCGGACGAAGTAGCCCTCCGAGTCGTCGTAGGTGCCGCCGGCGACGATCTCGCAGGTCGGGTCGGCGATGGCGCGGTCGATCGCGGCCTTGTTCTTGGCGAACGAACGCTCGTCGATGACGGCGCCGATGAAGTTGGTCAGGTCGCGGACGTCACCCATGGCGATGCCGTCGACCTCGGCCGCGAAGGCCTCCTTGAAGCCGTCGTTCCAGATCGAGGCCGGCACGTAGGCGCGCGAGGACGCCGAGCACTTCTGGCCCTGGAACTCGAAGGAGCCGCGGGTCAGGGCGGTCTTCAGGACGGCGCGGTCCGCGGACGGGTGCGCGACGACGAAGTCCTTGCCGCCGGTCTCGCCGACCAGGCGCGGGTAGGACTTGTACTTCTCGATGTTGTTGCCGACCGTCTTCCACAGGTACTGGAAGGTCTTGGTCGAGCCGGTGAAGTGGATGCCGGCCAGCTCGGGGTGGTTCAGGGCCACCTCGGAGACCGCGATGCCGTCACCGGTGACGAGGTTGATGACGCCCTTGGGCAGGCCGGCCTCCTCCAGGAGCTCCATCAGGAGGACCGCGGAGTGGGTCTGCGTCGGGGACGGCTTCCACAGGACCACGTTGCCCATCAGGGCCGGGGCGGTCGGCAGGTTGCCGGCGATGGCCGTGAAGTTGAACGGCGTGATCGCGTAGACGAAGCCCTCGAGCGGGCGGTGGTCGCTGCGGTTCCACACGCCGGCGGAGTTCGCGACCGGCTGCTCGGCCAGGATCTGGCGGGCGAAGTGGACGTTGAAGCGCCAGAAGTCGACGAGCTCGCACGGGGTGTCGATCTCGGCCTGCTGCGCGGTCTTCGACTGGCCCAGCATGGTCGAGGCGGCGAGCTTCTCGCGCCACGGGCCGGACAGCAGCTCGGCGGCGCGCAGGATGATCGCGGCGCGGTCGTCGAAGGACATCGAGCGCCAGGCCGGGGCGGCGGCGAGGGCGGCGTCGATGGCCTCCTGCGCGTCGCCCTGGGTGGCGTTGGCGAAGGTGCCGAGCACCGACTTGTGGTCGTGCGGCTGGACCACGTCGAAACGCTCGCCGCCGCCCATCCGCTTGACGCCGTTGATCGTCATCGGGAGGTCGATCGGGTTCTCGGACAGCTGCTTGAGCTGTGCTTCGAGCCGCGCGCGCTCCGGGGTACCGGGGGCGTACGAGTGGACCGGCTCGTTGACCGGCGCGGGGACCTGGGTCACAGCATCCATGGGGCTGGTAACTCCTTGACCTAGTTCTTGGCTAGTTCTTGGTGATCATCGAGCGGAGGAAGAACAGCAGGTTGGCCGGCTTCTCCGCGAGGCGGCGCATGAAGTAGCCGTACCAGTCCGTCCCGTACGCGGTGTAGACCCGCATCCGGTGGCCCTCGGCGGCGAGCCGCAGGTGCTCTTCGCTGCGGATGCCGTACAGCATCTGGAACTCGTACTCGTCCAGCTTGCGCCCGGCCTGCCGGGCCAGTTCCTGGCCGATGGCAATCAGCCGCGGGTCGTGGGACCCGATCATCGGGTAGCCCTCGCCGTCCATCAGGATCTTCATGATCCGGACGTACGCCTTGTCGATCTCCGCCTTGTCCTGGTACGCGACCTCGGCGGGCTCCTTGTAGGCGCCCTTGACGATCCGGACGCGGCTGCCGGCGGCGGCCAGGCGCCGGGCGTCGGCCTCGGTGCGGAAGAGGTACGCCTGGATCACGCAGCCGGTCTGCGGGAAGTCCCGGCGCAGCTCCTCGTGGATGGCGAACATCGAGTCGAGGGTGGTGTGGTCCTCGGCGTCGAGCGTCACGGTGGTGCCGATGGCGGCCGCGGCCTCGACGACCGGGCGGACGTTGGCCAGCGCGAGCTCGTGGCCGCCCTCCAGCGCCTGGCCGAACATCGACAGCTTCACGGACATCTCGGCCTTCTCGCCGAGGCCGAGCTCCGCGAGGCGCTCGATGAGCTGGAGGTAGGCGTCCCGGGCGGCGTAGGACTGCTCCACCTCGGTGATGTCCTCGCCCACGACGTCGAGGGTCACCTCAAGCCCGGCCTGAGTGAGCTCCTCGACGATCGGGATGACCTGGTCGACCGTCTCGCCGGGGATGAACCGATTCACCACGGGCTTGGTCACCGGGGCGGCAGAGACGATACGACGCATCTTGTCGCTGCGCGAAGCGGCGAGGATCACGGGACCCAGCACGGGGGCACCTCCAGCGGGTGGCAGAAGAAAAGCGCAAGTAAAACCACCGTGAAACCTAAGGATCGCTTTGATCCTCTGCCATCGACAGCTGTCACGCATCCGTGTCCCGGATCTCATACATCTGTCTGAAGAGCCGGTCCCGGGGTGGGAGAATGTCCGGGTGAAGGGCGATTACCAGGACCTGGTGGACGAGATCTCGGCGCTGCTCGGCGCCCCGGCGACCCTGGAGAACCGGGACTTCCGCCTCATCGCCTTCGGCGCGCACGACAGCGATGACGATCTGGCCATGGACCCGGTACGGACCCGCTCGATCCTGACGCGGCAGTCGACGGCGGCCGTCCGGTCCTGGTTCGAGGGCTTCGGCATCGCCCGCGCCACCGGACCCGTCCGGATCCCGGCGGCGCCGGACGCCGGGGTGTACCGGGGGCGGATCTGCCTTCCGGTCCGGTTCCGGGGCATCGTCCAGGGCTACGTATGGCTCCTCGACCAGGAGCCCGGCACGCCCGGCCCCGATCCGGCGGCCCTGGCCGCGGCCATGGAGGTGGCCCAGCGGATCGGGGTGCTGCTCGCCGAGGAGGCGAAGGCGGGGGCGGACCTGTCGAGGGAGTTCCAGGCGGTGCTCACCGCGGGGCGCGGCTGGCAGCAGGACATGGCGGTGGCCGCGCTGCGGGCCGCCCTCGGCCCGGGCGGGGACGGGCTGCACGCGGCGGTCTGCGTGGCGCCGTGGTCCGGGGAGGCTCCGGCGTCGGTACCGGGCGCGGCGGCCGTGTGCCTCGTACCGCGGCGGGGCGGGGGCGGGGACGAAGCGGGGGCGGCGGGCGACCTGGCCCTGGCGGTCCTGCTCCGGCTGCGCTCGACGGACGCGCTGACCCCGGCCCTGACCGCGGTGGCCCGGCTGCTGCCGCGCACGGCGGAACCGGCGCGGACGGCCGGAGCGGGCGGCTCTGCCACAGCGGCCGCGGCGGGTGCAACGGGCGGCGGCGCGGGCGGAACGGCCAAGGCGGCCGGGTCGACCGCGGCGGCCAAGGCCAAGGCCGCGCCCACGCCCACGGCCGCCCCCGCCCGCCGGATCACCGCGGGCGTCGCCGACCCCGTGCGGGGCCTCGCGGAGCTGCCCGCCGCCTGGGAGCAGGCCGTGGCGGCGGCCCGGGCGGCCGTCGCGCAGCCCCGGCTCGGACCGGTGGCCCAGTGGTCGGCGATCGGCCCGTACCGGCTGCTCGCGACCCTCTCCGCCGACCCGGTGGACGATCCGGCGGCGCGCGCCCTGCTGACCCCGGCCCACCGCGAACTCGCCCGCACCGCCGAGGTGTTCCTCGACTGCGCCGGCCAGGCGGGCCGCGCGGCGGCGGCCCTCGGCATCCACCGCCAGACCCTCTACTACCGCCTCGCCCGGGTGGAACAGCTGACCGGCCTCGACCTGGACGAGGGCGAGGACCGCCTGCTGCTCCACATGGCCCTGAAGGCCGCCCGCCTGACGTAGGGGACGTCCGAGGAGCCCGGTGAAGGCGATTGTCCAGGACCGGTACGGCTCCCCCGGCGTACTGGAGTTGCGGGAGATCGGCAGGCCGGCGGCGGGGACCACGAGGTGCTCGTACGGGTCGTCCGCGCGGCCGCGGTCAACGCCCGCGACGGGCACCTCATGCGGGGCGACCCGTACCTGGCACGCCTCGTGCTCGGGTTCGGCGGGCCGAAGGTGAGGGTCCGGGGCACGGGCTTCGCGGGCGTGGTGGAGGCCGTGGGCAAGGACGTGACCCGACTGCGTCCCGGCGACGAGGTGTTCGGCGAGGCCGAAGGCGCCTTCGCCGAGCGAGCGGACCAGGTCCGCGTTCCGCACGCGCCGGTCACCTCCGCGCCGAACGCCTCGGCGATCCGAACGGCGAACGTTCCCACCCCGCCTGACGCGCCGTTGACGCGGGCGGCCGGGGTGGCCGTCGCTCCGCCTACTCCCCGGCCTCGGGGTCCCGTGGGCGGATCATCGCCTCGGCGGCCCGGCGCATGCCCTCGGTGAACTCCTCCGCCGTGGCCGCCGACTCCGGGTCGAACAGCCACTGGATCATCAGGCCGTTCAGCAGCGCCTGGTAGAAGGTGCCCAGCGTGCGCACGTCCCGGTCGTCGAGCTGGTCCTCGGGGGTCCCGGTCAGCATGGAGATGAGGCCGCGGCGCCCCTCGGCCTGCGAGGCCGCGAGCATGGCGCGCAACTCCGGCCGCTGGTCCCCGCCGAGCGCCACCTCCAGGCTGGCCGCCCAGACCGGACCCGACGTGTCGTGCTGGGCCAGGACGCCCTCCCAGAGCGCGCGGAACCGCTCCAGCGAGCCGCCCTCACCGTCCAGGCCGGCCTGGAAGACGGCGCCCCAGTCCTCCATCAGACCGATGAAGGCCTGGGCGAGCAGGGCGTCCTTCGAGCCGTAGTGGTAGCCGATGGACGCCAGGTTGGTCCCCGAGGCGCTGACGACGTCGCGCGCGGTCGTGCGCACGAACCCCTTCTCGACCAGGCACTTCTTGGCGCCTTCGAGCAGATCTTCGCGATGTCCCATGGCCACACCGTAGCAAGACAACCGTCTGGGACAACAGTTCTAGACACTCGTCATAGACAAACGTTTAAGACGTCTGTACATTCCTGCTCATGACAACTCCCGCCGCCACAGCGCGACTTGCCGGCCGCCGCGAATGGACCGCCTTCACCGTCCTCCTGCTGCCCCTCCTCCTGGTGTCGATGGACGTCTCCGTCCTCTACTTCGCCATCCCGGCCATCACCGACCAGCTCGCCCCGAGCGCCACCCAGCAGCTCTGGATCTTCGACAGCTACGCCTTCGCCCTCTCCGGGCTGCTGATCACGATGGGCTCGCTCGGGGACCGGATCGGCCGCCGCAAACTGCTGCTGATCGGCGCGACCGCCTTCGGCCTCGCCTCGGTCGGCGCCGGCTACGCCACCAGCGCCGAGATGCTCATCGCCTGCCGCGTCCTGCTCGGCATCGGCGGCGCGACCCTGATGCCGTCCACCCTGGCCCTCGTACGGAACCTCTTCCAGGACGACAAGCAGCGCGGCAAGGCAATCGCCATCTGGTCCGGGGCCATGACCGGCGGCATCGCCCTCGGCTCGGTGCTCAGCGGTGTGATGCTGAACCACTTCTGGTGGGGCTCGGTCTTCCTCATCAACGTGCCGGCGATGCTGCTCCTGCTGCTCCTCGTCCCGGTCCTGGTCCCGGAGTTCAAGGACCCGGCCCCCGGCCGCTTCGACCTGCTGAGCGTCCCGCTGTCCATGGCCGCGGTGCTGCCCGTCGTCTACGGGCTCAAGGAGATCGCCGCCGAGGGCTTCGAGCCGCTCTACCTGGGCTGCCTCGCCGTCGGCCTGGCCTTCGCCCACGTCTTCGTCCGCCGCCAGCGCACCCGCGACGACGCCATGATCCCCCGGGCCCTCTTCCAGGGCCGCGGCTTCGGGGCGGGCATCGCGCTGAACACCCTCTCCGCCTTCGCCGTGATGGGCTCGGCCTACTTCACCACCCAGTACCTCCAGTCGGTGCTCGGCATGGGCACCCTGGAAGCGGCCCTGTGGAGCCTCGCCCCCTCGGTCGTCATCGGCGCCGCGGCCCCCGTCTCCGCCGCCCTCGCCCAGAAGGTGGACCGGGGTTACGTCATCGCCGGCGGGTTCGTCCTCGCCGCCGCCGGGTTCATCCTGTTCAGCCTCGTGGGCACCGACTCCCTGTGGCTGGTCCTGACCGGCGCCGGGGTGCTCTCCTCGGGCGTCGTCGCCGTGATGTCGCTGGTCTCCGACATGGCGCTCGCCGCGGCCCCCGCCGAGAAGGCCGGATCCGCCGCCTCCCTGCTGGAGACCGGAACGGAGTTCGGCGGCGCCCTGGGCATGGCGGTCCTCGGCAGCCTGGGCACCGCGGTCTACCGCAGCGACCTGGCGGGCTCCGAGCCCGCCGTGCGGGAGACCCTCGGCGGGGCCGTGGCCACCGCCCACCGGATCGGCGGGGAGGCGGGCGAGCAGGTCCTGGCCCTGGCCCGGGAGGCCTTCGTCCACGGGATGCAGTACGCGGCCTGGGGCGGCGCGGCCCTGCTGCTCGGGGCGGCCGTGCTCGCCGCGGCTCTGATGCGGGGCATGGAGACCCCGGCCCCGGCCGAGGCGCAGCAGGCCGAGGCGGAGCAGGACGACGCGCCGGTGCCGACGTACAACTGATCGGGACGGCGCGGAACGCGAAAGGGCCCGGGGGAATCCCCCGGGCCCTTCGTCGTGTCACACGGGTCAGCCGAGGCTGACCGTACGCGCCGAGACGGCGCCGATCTCGGCGGAGATGTCCGTGAGGACGTTCGCCGGCACCTCGGCGTCGACGGTGAGGACGGCGAGCGCCTCGCCGTGCGCCTCCGCACGGGCGACCTGCATGCCCGCGATGTTCAGACCGGCCTCGCCGAGGACGCGGCCGACGGTGCCGACCACGCCGGGGCGGTCGGTGTAGCGCAGCACGACCATGTAGTCGGCGAGCGCCAGGTCCACGTCGTACTCGCCGATGCCGACGATCTTCTGCAGGTGCTTCGGACCCGCGAGCGTGCCGGAGACCGAGACCTCCTGACCGTCCGACAGGGTGCCGCGGACGGTCACCACGTTGCGGTGGTCCGGGGACTCCGAGCTGGTGGTCAGGCGCACCTCGACCCCGCGCTCCTGTGCGAACAGGGGGGCGTTGACGTAGGAGACCGTCTCGTCGACGACGTCCTCGAAGACACCCTTGAGCGCGGAGAGTTCGAGCACCTTGACGTCGTGCTGGGTGATCTCGCCGCAGACCTCGACGTCGAGGCGGACCGCGACCTCGCCCGCGAGGGCGGTGAAGATGCGGCCGAGCTTCTCGGCGAGCGGCAGGCCGGGACGGACGTCCTCGGCGATGACGCCGCCCTGGACGTTGACCGCGTCCGGCACGAGCTCACCGGCGAGGGCCAGGCGCACCGACTTGGCGACCGAGACACCGGCCTTCTCCTGGGCCTCGTCCGTGGACGCGCCGAGGTGCGGGGTGCAGACGACCTGGTCGAGCTCGAAGAGCGGGGAGTCCGTGCAGGGCTCCTTCGCGTACACGTCGAGGCCGGCGCCGGCGACGCGGCCCTCCTTGATGGCCGAGTACAGCGCGGCCTCGTCCACGATCCCGCCGCGGGCGGCGTTGACGATGCGGACGGAGGGCTTCACCTTGTGCAGGGCCTCGTCCCCGATGAGACCGAGGGTCTCGGGGGTCTTGGGCAGGTGCACGGTGATGAAGTCGGCGACCTCGAGGAGCTCGTCCAGCGTCAGCATCTTGACGCCCATCTGGGCGGCGCGCGCGGGCTGCACGTAGGGGTCGTACGCGACGATCTTCATGCCGAAGGCCGACATGCGCTGCGCGACCAGGACGCCGATGCGGCCGAGGCCGACGACGCCGAGCGTCTTCTCGCTGAGCTCGACACCCGTGTACTTGTTCCGCTTCCACTCGCCGTTCTTCAGGGCGGTGTTGGCCTGCGGGATGTTGCGCGCGGTGGCGACGAGCAGACCACAGGCCAGCTCGGCGGCCGTCACGATGTTCGAGGTCGGGGCGTTGACGACCATCACGCCGGCCTTGGTGGCGGCGGCGACGTCGACGTTGTCCAGACCGACGCCGGCGCGCGCGACGACCTTCAGCTTCTTGGCGACGGAGATGGCCTCGGCGTCGACCTTGGTGGCCGAGCGGACGAGGATCGCGTCGACGTCGACGATCGCGGGCAGCAGCTCCGCGCGGTCGGCACCGTTGACGTGCCGGATCTCGAAGTCCGGACCGAGCGCGTCCACCGTGGCGGGCGACAGCTCTTCGGCGATGAGTACGACAGGTTTCGAGCTCACGTGGGTCATCCTCACAAGTCCAGTGCGGACGGCCGTCCCGACGGCCGCAGGCGGTGGAGGGGGTAGCCGCGTGGAAGACGCACGACACTGTGGGCCTGACGCGTATGTGTTGAGCAGTGTAGTGGCGCTGACGGACCGGATTTCCGCCTGTACGGAAGGATCACCCTTCCGGGGTTGGCCGTGTTGGACAAGCGACGCGCGGCGGGGCCGGGACACACCGTCCCGGCCCCGCCGTCCACGATCAGCTCTCGTCGCTGTCGACCCAGCTCATCAGCTTGCGCAGCTTCTTGCCGGTGGTCTCCAGCAGGTGCGCCTCGTCGGCCTTCTTGTACTCGTTGTACTTCGGCAGACCGGCCTTGTACTCGGCCATCCAGGTGTTGGCGAACTCGCCGCTCTGGATCTCCGCGAGGACCTGCTTCATCTCGGCCTTGGTGGCGTCCGTGATGATGCGCGGGCCCGTGATGTAGTCGCCCCACTCGGCGGTCTCGGAGACCGACCAGCGCATCTTCTCCAGGCCGCCCTCGTACATGAGGTCGACGATGAGCTTCAGCTCGTGCAGGCACTCGAAGTACGCGATCTCCGGCTGGTAGCCGGCCTCGGTCAGGGTCTCGAAACCGGCCTTGACCAGGGCGGAGGCGCCACCGCAGAGGACGGCCTGCTCACCGAACAGGTCGGTCTCGGTCTCCTCGGTGAAGGTGGTCTTGATGACGCCGGCGCGGGTGCCGCCGATGCCGGCCGCGTACGAGAGCGCCAGGTCGAAGGCCTTGCCGGTGGCGTCCTGCTCGACGGCGGCGATGCAGGGAACGCCGCGACCCTCCTCGTACTGACGGCGGACCAGGTGGCCGGGGCCCTTCGGGGCGACCAGGGCGACGTCGACGTTGGTGGGGGGCTTGATGAAGCCGTACCGGACGTTGAAGCCGTGGCCGAAGAAGAGCGCGTCGCCCTCCTTGAGGTGGTCCTTGATGGACTCCTCGTAGATCTCGGCCTGCAGCGGGTCCGGGGTCAGGATCATGATGACGTTCGCCCACTCGGCGGCCTCGGCCACGGGGACGACCTTCAGGCCCTGCTCCTCGGCCTTGGCCTTGGACTTCGAGCCCTCCTTCAGGCCGACGACGACGTCGACGCCGGAGTCACGGAGCGACAGCGCGTGGGCGTGGCCCTGGCTGCCGTAACCGATGACCGCGACCTTGCGGCCCTGGATGATGGACAGGTCGGCGTCGTTCTCGTAGAACAGCTCGGCCACTGGGATATCTCCTTGGTGCGCTGGTGTTGCTCCCACCGTACGGCGGGGAACGGAATCTGAGTTTCTCGGTCTCGCTATGCGAGCTGAGCGTGTCTGGAGCGGCTTGGGTGGCCGCTGCGCCGGGCGGGTCAGGCGCTGCGGTCGAGCGCGCGCAGACTGCGGTCCGTGATGGACCGTCCGCCACGCCCTATGGCGATCGTGCCGGACTGCACGAGTTCCTTGATGCCGAAGGGTTCCAGCATCTTGAGCATCGCGCCGAGCTTGTCGGAACCGCCGGTGGCCTCGATGGTGACGGCCTCCGGGGAGACGTCGACCGTCTTGGCGCGGAACAGCTGGACGATCTCGACGATCTGCGAACGGGTCTCGTTGTCGGCGCGGACCTTCACCAGGACGAGTTCACGCTCGATCGCGTTGTGGGACTCCAGCTCGACGATCTTGAGCACGTTGACCAGCTTGTTCAGCTGCTTGGTCACCTGCTCCAGCGGGAGGTCCTCGACGTTCACGACGATGGTGATGCGGGAGATGTCGGGGTGCTCGGTGACGCCCACCGCGAGGGAGTCGATGTTGAACCCGCGGCGGGAGAACAGGGCGGCGATCCGGGCGAGGATGCCGGGCGTGTTCTCGACCAGGACGGAGAGCGTGTGCTTGGACATGTGGGGCGTTCTCTCTCTCGGCTCTCTCGGCTCAGTCGTCTTCGTTGTCGCCGAAGTCGGGACGGACGCCCCGGGCTGCCATGACCTCGTCGTTGGAGGTGCCGGCGGCGACCATCGGCCACACCATGGCGTCCTCGTGGACGATGAAGTCGATCACGACGGTACGGTCGTTGATCGCGTTGGCCTCGGCGATGACCTTGTCCAGGTCGGCCGGGTCCTCGCAGCGCAGCGCCACGCAGCCCATGGCCTCCGAGAGCTTGACGAAGTCCGGGACGCGCGTGCCCTTGCGGGGCGCGATGGACTCGCCGAGCTGGGAGCCGACGGTGTCGTGGCCGGTCTCGTCGGCGTGCAGGACGGTGTTGGAGTACCGCTGGTTGTAGAACAGGGTCTGCCACTGGCGGACCATGCCCAGCGCACCGTTGTTGATGATCGCGACCTTGATCGGGATGTTGTTCAGGGCGCAGGTGACCAGCTCCTGATTGGTCATCTGGAAGCAGCCGTCGCCGTCGATCGCCCAGACCGTGCGCTCGGGCATGCCGACCTTGGCGCCCATCGCGGCCGGGACCGCGTAGCCCATCGTTCCGGCGCCGCCGGAGTTCAGCCAGGTGCGGGGCTCCTCGTACTTGACGAAGTGCGAGGCCCACATCTGGTGCTGGCCGACGCCGGCCGCGAAGATCGTGCTCTTCGGCGCGAGCGCGCCGATCCGCTCGATGACCTGCTGGGGCGAGAGGCTGCCGTCGGTGGGCAGGTCGTAGCCGAGCGGGTACGTCTCGCGCCAGCGGCTGAGGTCGTTCCACCAGGCGGTGTAGTCCCCGGCGTTGCCCTCGGTGTGCTCGGCCTGGACGGCCTGGATCAGGTCGGCGATGACCTCGCGGGCGTCACCGACGATCGGGACGTCGACCGCGCGGTTCTTGCCGATCTCGGCCGGGTCGATGTCCGCGTGGATGATCTTGGCGAAGGGGGCGAAGCTGTCCAGCTTGCCGGTGACGCGGTCGTCGAAGCGGGTGCCGAGGGCGATCAGCAGGTCCGACTTCTGCAGCGCGGTGACGCCGGTGACGCTGCCGTGCATGCCCGGCATGCCGACGTGCAGCGGGTGGCTGTCGGGGAAGGAGCCCAGCGCCATCAGGGTGGTACAGACCGGGACCCCGGTCAGCTCGGCGAGGACCTTCAGCTCGGCGGTCGCGCCGGACTTCATGACGCCGCCGCCGACGTACAGCACCGGGCGCTTGGCCTGGCAGATGAGCTTGGCGGCCTCGCGGATCTGCTTGGCGTGCGGCTTGGTGACCGGCCGGTAGCCGGGGAGGTCCTGGGCGGGCGGCCACGAGAAGGTGGTCTTCGCCTGCAGGGCGTCCTTGGCGATGTCGACCAGGACCGGGCCGGGGCGGCCGGTGGAGGCGATGTGGAAGGCCTCGGCGATCGTCCGCGGGATGTCCTCGGCCTTGGTGACCAGGAAGTTGTGCTTGGTGATCGGCATCGTGATGCCGACGATGTCCGCTTCCTGGAAGGCGTCGGTGCCGATCGCCTTGGACGAGACCTGGCCGGTGATGGCGACCAGCGGGACCGAGTCCATGTGCGCGTCGGCGATCGGGGTGACCAGGTTGGTGGCGCCGGGGCCGGAGGTGGCCATGCAGACGCCGACCTTGCCGGTGGCCTGCGCGTAGCCGGTGGCGGCGTGACCCGCCCCCTGCTCGTGGCGGACCAGGATGTGACGGACCTTCTTGGAGTCCATCATCGGGTCGTACGCGGGGAGGATGGCGCCGCCCGGAATCCCGAAGACGGTGTCGCACCCCACCTCTTCGAGAGAGCGGATGAGGGACTGCGCACCCGTGACGTGCTCAACTGCGGCGGACTGCTGTCCGCCGGAACGGGGCCGCGGCTGCGGATGGTGGGCCCCGGTGGCCTGCTCGGTCATCGGCATTCTCTTCTCGAAGCTGAGGGTTTTACGCGGATTCGACTCTGTGCCAGTGCAACAAAAAACCCCTCGTGCCAGGAGGCAAGCGAGGGGAGCGCGTCGGGGGTGTTGAGCGGGGACATGCAGGTCCCAGCTTCAGCCGACGCGCTTTCCAAGTACGAGAATTCGGGTGCGCATGGCACTGACCCTCCCTCTGGCGGGAGGGTGATGTCAAGTAGGTGGGACGGGCGTCTCATTATGTGAGCCTCTGCGGATGGCCATCGAGCCGCCGGGGGAGCCGCCGGCCAGAGCCGGCTGGGCCGCTCCGCCCGGTACTGGGAACGTACCGCGCACCAGCGCACGCCGCAGCCTGTACTCGTCGAGGGGGCCGGAAAAGGCCATTCCCTGACCGTGCGTGCACCCCATCGCGCGCAGGGCCATCACCTGCTCGGGGAGGTCGACCCCGTCGGCCACCGAGCGCATGCCCAGGTCGTTTGCGATCCGCAAGAGACCGGCGGTGATCTTGTGCAGGCGGGCCGACTCGACCACCCCCTCCACCAGGCCCCGGTCCAGCTTGAGCATGTCCACGGGGAGCCGGCGCAGGGCGCTGATGGCCGCGTAGCCGCTGCCGAAGCCGTCCAGGGAGATACCCACCCCGAGGCGGTGCAGAGCCGTCAGGCGGCGCTCGAGGTCGTCGAAGGGCACTCTGGGGTCGGATACGGCGAGCTCCAGCACCAGGGCTCCGGAGGGCAGGCCGTGCCGGGTCAGGAGGGCCTCCACGGAGCCGAGCGGCATGGCGCGGTCCAGGAGCCGCTGGGCGGTCATCCGCACGGCCACCGGCACGTCGTGCCCGGCCCGGTGCCGGTCCGCGGCCTGCTCGACGGCCTCCTCCAGCAGCCAGCGGCCCAGCTCGGCGGTGCGCGAGGCGTCGGGGCCCGCCGTGCCGGAGCCGCCGGATCCGCCCGCACCGCCCTCGCTGTACTCGGCGACGCGGAGGAACTCGGCCGGGGTGAAGAGGATCCCCTGGGCGGAGCGCCAGCGGGCCTGCGCGGCGACGGCCGCGACCTCGCCGGTGGCCAGCGAGACCACGGGCTGGTGCAGCAGCGCGAACTCCCCCTCGTGCAGCGCGGTCCGCAGCCGGCCGGCGAGCTCGGCCTTCCGCACGACCTCGGCCTGCATCTGGGGGGCGTACATCTCGACGCGGTCCTTGCCGCCCGCCTTGGCCCGGTACATCGCGAGATCCGCGTTGCGCATCAGGTCCGAAGGGGTGATGCCGGGGTCGGCGAAGGCCACGCCGATGCTGGCGGCCACCCGTACCTCGCTGCCGCCGATCCGGTACGACTGGGAGAGGGTGGTGCGCAGCCGGTCGGCGATCTCGCGCACCTGGTACTCGCGTGCGCTGCGGTCGCGGTTGCCGTCGCCCAGGATCAGCGCGGCGAACTCGTCGCCGCCGAGCCGGGCCGCGGTGTCCCCGGCGCGGACGGAGTCCTGGAGCCTGCGCGCGGCCTCGATGAGCAGCTCGTCGCCGGCCTGGTGGCCGATGGTGTCGTTGACCGCTTTGAAGCCGTCGAGGTCGATGAAGAGCACGGCGGTGCTGTGGTCGCCCGCGCGCCGGCCGGTCAGGGCCTGGCGCACCCGCCGGGTGAAGAGGGCGCGGTTGGGCAGGTCGGTCAGCGGATCGTGCTCGGCGCTGTGCTGGAGCTGGGCCTGGAGGCGGACCCGCTCGGTGACGTCCCGGCTGTTGAGGATGAGCCCGCCCTGGTGGCGGTTGACGGTGGACTCCACGTTGAGCCATTCGCCGCCGCCCGACTTGAAGCGGCACTCGATGCGGGTGGTGGGCTCCTCGGTCGGTGGTGCGGCGAGGAAGCGGCGTACCTCGTGGACCACCCGGCCGAGGTCGTCCGGGTGGATGAGCGTGGCGAGCTCGGTGCCGACCAGCTCCTCGGCCTCGCGGCCGTAGACCCCGGCGGCGGCGGGGCTGACGTAGCGCAGGGTCCCGGTGGGCGCGGCGATCATGATGACGTCGCTGGAGCCCTGGACCAGGGAGCGGAAGTGGTTCTCCTTCTGGGCCAGTTCCTGGGTGAGCGCGATGTTGTCGAGGAGCATGATGCCCTGCCGGATGACGAGGGCGAGCACGACCGTGCAGCCGGTGAAGACGACCATCCTGTCGACCTTCCGGCCGTCCACGACGTTGTAGAGGATGCCGAGGGTGCACACGGCGGCCGCGAGGTACGGGGTGAGGGCGGGCAGCGAGCCGGTGATCGGACGGCTGTGCGGCCGCTCCCCGCGCGGGTGCCCGGCCGGCTCCGGGCCCGGGTGGATGCGCCGGGCGCCCCAGGGGGCGTACGCGAGCAGGAGCGAGCCGGCGAACCAGCCGGCGTCGAGCAGCTGTCCGGACTGGTACTCGGCGCTCAGCAGGGGCGAGGTGAACAGTGCGTCGCTGAGCACGGTCAGGGCCAGCGCCGCGATGGCGGTGTTGACGGCGGAGCGGTTGCTCTCGCTCCGCCGGAAGTGCAGGACCAGGACCATCGAGACGAGCGCGATGTCCAGGAGCGGATAGGCGAGGGAGAGCGCGGCGCGCGGGACGCTGCCGGGGGCGCCGGACTGGGCGGTCCGCGCCGCATGGGCCAGGGCCAGGCTCCAGGACAGGGTGAGCAGGGAGCCGCCGATGAGCCAGGAGTCGAGCCCGAGGCAGACCCAGCCGGCGCGGGTGACCGGGCGTTTGGCGAGGACGAGCAGGCCCACGATGGCGGGCGGGGCGAAGCAGAGGAAGGCGAAGTCGGCGAGCGAGGGCTTGGGCACCTCCTGGCCGAGGACCACCTCGTACCAGCCCCAGACCGCGTTGCCACCGGCGCCCATGAGGGAGGAGAAGGCGAAGAGCAGCCAGGCGGGGCGTTCACGGCTGTCGATGGCGCGCGCGTAGGTGTAGCAGGAGACGGCGGCGAGTAAGCCGGCCGCGCTCAGTCCGAAGTCGCCCATGATCTCGGCGACTTCCTCCGAGCCCCAGTTGAGGGCGGCGCCGACGGCGTACCCGCCGCTGACCACCGCGAGGAGCAGCTGCATCGCCAGACCCCTGCCTCCGCCCGGGGCGGCTGGCCGGTTCAGGAGCGCCGCCCCCGGGGCACTCACCGGTCCCCCTCGCTGGCTGGTTCCGGTGCAGCCCAGTCTCGGCAGCGCCGCCTCCGGCGGCTGTGCCGCGTCGGATCCTTCGTCCATTGGCCGTGCATCGCCCGTCGCCCCCCAAAGTGTCCGATCACTCCCCAGCGCCAGACGTTCGTGGCGCAGCCCCTTGTTCCGGACGATACACCACTTTCGTCACTCAGGGACATAGTCCCTCTACTCTCAGTTACCGATCGGGGAGTCGTGCCCACGGTGCGCGTCCGGGTGAATGCGGAGCGTGTGCGACGACGTGGGTCATTCGGTGATCAGTACCGTGTGCTCCAAGGGGTCTCCGGCGGCGAACCGGCCGAGCTGGCGGGCCAGCAGGCGCTTGGCCCGTGGCTCGAACGCCGTGCTGCTGCCGCCGACATGAGGCGTGATCAGGACATTCGGAGCATGCCAGAGCGGGTGGCCGGCGGGCAGCGGTTCCGGGTCGGTGACGTCGAGCGCCGCGCGCAGCCGGCCCGATTCGACCTCCGCGAGCAGGGACTTGGTGTCGACGACGGGGCCGCGGGACACGTTCACCAGCAGGGCGCCGTCCTTCATGCGGCTCAGGAATTCGGCGCCCGCCAGGCCCCGGGTGGCGTCCGTCAGCGGCGTCACGAGGATCACCACGTCGGCCTGCGGCAGGAGGCCGGGCAGGTCGGCGAGGGCGTGCACGGGCCCGCGCCCGGTGGTCCGCGCCGTCCGGGCCACGCGCGCGACCGGGCCGCATTCGAACGGTACGAGCCGGTCCTCGATGGCCGAGCCGATCGATCCGTAGCCGATGATCAGAACGGACTTGTCCGCGAGTGCGTCGTAGAAGCCGGAGTGCCACTCCTCACGGTCCTGTCCGCGGACCATGCCGGGGATGCCGCGCAGGGAGGCGAGGGTCAGCGCGAGGGCGAGCTCGGCGGTGCTGGCCGTGTGGACCCCTGCGGCGTTGCACAGCCGGACGCCGGGGCGCAGGTCGCCGAGGCGGCCCAGCACGTCGTCGATGCCGGCGGTCAGGGTCTGGACGACGCGGACCGCGGTCATCGCGGCGAGCGGCCGCACGGTGACCTCGGCGGGCTTCATGTAGGGGGCCACGTAGAACACGCAGTCGGCGGGATCGGCCGGGTAGGTGTCCTCGCCGTCCCACAGGCGGTACCGGAAGGAGTCGGGAAGGCCGGCGACCTCCTCGGCGGGGAAGGGGAGCCAGACGTCCTGGGGCGTAGCAGTCATGATCACGAGGCTATGCCAAGCCGTCTTGATCAAGCCGTTATTTTGGTGGCCGGAGCGTGAGGGGGACCCAGGGGTGGAGCGCAGGTCGATCGGGGCGGGGGCGCTGACCGTGGGCGCCGTCGGCCTCGGCTGTATGCCGATGAGCTGGGCGTACGCGCCTTCGCGGCGGCGGGGGCCGGAGTCGCTGGCGGCCGTGCACGCGGCGCTGGACCTGGGGTCGAACCTGCTGGACACGGCCGATGTGTACGGGCCGTTCACGAACGAGCTGCTGCTGGGGCGGGTGCTGCAGGAACGGCGCTCCGAGGCGTTCGTCTCGGCCAAGGTGGGTCTGCGGGCGGGTGACCAGCACGTGGTCGCCGACGGGCGGCCCGGCTATATGCGGCGGGCCTGCGACGCCTCGCTGCGGCGACTGCGGACCGATGTCATAGACCTCTACCAGCTGCACCGGGTGGATCCGGAGGTGCCCGTGGAGGAGACCTGGGGCGCCATGGCGGAGCTGGTGGGTGCGGGGAAGGTGCGCGCCCTCGGTTACTGCGCGCTGGGTGCCGGGGCCGGGCCGGGGGCGGGGCGCAGTGGGGACCGCAAGTACCGGACGACGCTGCGGCACCTGGAGCGGCTGCAGCAGGTGTTCCCGGTGAGCGCGGTGCAGGCGGAGCTGTCGGTGTGGTCGCCGGAGGCGGCGTGGCAGCTGCTGCCGTGGTGTGCGGCGCGGGGTGTGGGCTTCCTGGCGGCGATGCCGCTGGGCAGCGGGTTCCTCACCGGGACGCTCACCCCGGGTGAGGGCTTCGAGCCGCAGGACGTGCGGGCCCGGCATCCGCGGTTCACGGCGGAGGCGATGGCGTCGAACCAGGTGCTGGTGTCGGGGCTGCGACGGGTGGCGCGGCGGCACGGGGCCGAGGTCACGGCGGCGCAGGTGGCCCTGGCGTGGGTGCTGGCGCAGGGACCGCAGGTGGTGCCGGTGCCGGGGGCCGACCGGGCGCACTGGGCGGCGGAGAACGCGCGGGCGGCGGAGGTGCGGCTCTCCGCCGGGGACCTGGCCGAGATCGCGGCCCTGCCGGTCGAGGTGGGAGCCTGGGACTGAGCGACTACCACTCGATCGAGTGTACGAGTGGTGGAACTTCGGGAACTGCCGCCGGTGTTGAGACGGGTGAAGGGCACGATCGGAGGACCGGAAGGGAGCAGGGCGATGCGATACGGAAGTTCTGCCGGGCAGGTGGGGTACGGGCCGCCGGGCGCGCGGCACCGGAGCGTGCTGGCGGCGGTGGCTCTGGCGGGGTGCGGCGCACTGCTGGCGGCGGGATGCTCGCCGGCCGGCACCCCCGGAGCGGGGCGCGGGAGCTCTCCACCGGGCACGGCCGCGGCGGGCTCCGGGCCGGCGGGTCCGTCGGGGAGCGCGCCCGCCCCGCCGGAGCCCTCGGGTCCGCCGGCCAAGGGCGCGGTGACGGTGACCGGCGAGGTCGCCAAGGGCCTGGAGTCGCCGTGGGGCGTGGCCGAGCTGCCGGGCGGGGACCTGCTGGTCGCCTCGCGGGACAAGGGGACGATCAGCAGGGTCGCGGTGGGCTCGGGCACGGTGACGCGGATCGGCGAGGTGCCGGGGGTGGCCCCGGGCGGTGAGGGCGGGCTGCTGGGCCTCGCGCTGTCGCCCTCCTTCGCCTCGGACCGGCTGGTGTACGTGTACTTCACGACCGAGTCCGACAACCGCATCGCCCGGCTGCGGTACGACGAGCACAGATCCGCCGGCCAGCAACTGGGCGCGCCGGACACCGTGTTCCGGGGCATCCCCAAGGGCCTGGTGCACAACGGCGGCCGGATCGCCTTCGGCCCGGACAAGATGCTCTACGCGGGGACGGGCGAGACCGGTGACAAGGGGCTCGCGCAGGACAAGAAGTCGCTGGGCGGCAAGATCCTCCGGATGACCCCGGACGGGGATCCGGTGCACGGCAACCCGGAGGCGGATTCGGTCGTCTACTCCTACGGGCACCGCAATGTGCAGGGCCTCGCCTGGGACAAGGACAAGAGGCTGTGGGCGGCCGAGTTCGGCCAGAACACCTGGGACGAGCTGAACCTGATCGAACCCGGGGCGAATTACGGCTGGCCCGAGGCCGAGGGGAAGGCGGGCAAACCCGGCTTCCGGGATCCCGTGGCCGTGTGGAAGACCGACGAGGCCTCGCCGAGCGGGATCGCCTGGGCGGAGGGTTCCGTGTGGATGGCCGGACTGAAGGGCAACCGGCTGTGGCGGATACCGCTGGCCGGGACGGAGCCGGTGGCGGAGCCCGAGGCCTTCCTGGAGGGACAGTACGGCCGGCTGCGGTCCGTGGTGGCGCTCGGCGGTGACCGGTTGCTGCTGGTCACGAGCGAGACGGACGGCCGGGGCTCGCCGGAGGCGGGCGACGACAGGATCTTGACACTGACGGTGCGGTGACCAGCACGTTCCCGCACGGGGACCACAGGGACGGTGGGCGCGTTGTTCAACATGATCGAGGAGCTGTTCAGCCCGGGACGCAAGCACACGAACGACGAGAAGAAGCGGCTGGAGCTGTCCCGGACCGATGTCAATGACAACGATCCGGGACGGGGGCCGATAGACCTGGAGTCCGGCAGAGTGCTCATACGCCTTGCCGAGCAGCCTCCGGACGAGGACTGACCGCGTCGGGGCCGCCCTGGACGGGCGGGGCGAAGAGCCGTAGCCGGTGGGCGAGGGCGGCTGCCTCGCCGCGGCCTGCGACGCCCAGCTTCGCCAGGATGTTGGAGACGTGCACGCTCGCCGTCTTCGGGGAGATGAAGAGCTCCTCGGCGATCTTGCGGTTGGTGCTGCCCGTCGCCACCAGGCGCAGGACGTCCCGCTCGCGGCTGGTCAGGCCGAGCGCCTCGACGGGGTCGCTCTGCGGGGCGGCCGGGGCCGTGGACGTGTCGGCGTCGGTCAGTGGGAGCCGGGCGCGCTGGGCGAGCAGGGCCAGGTCCTCGCGCAGCGGGCGTGAACCGATCTGCTCGGCGGTGGCGTAGGCCTCGCGGAGCAGGGCGGCCGCCGGTTCCCGGTCGCCGCCGGCGGCCAGCAGGGCCTCGGCGAGCCGGTGGCGGGCCCGGGCCAGCAGGTACGGGCGCTCCAGCGGGCGGACGGCCGCCTCGACGGCGGTCCAGTCCGCGGGGGTGTCCCGGGCCTCGGCGCGGAGCAGCTCGACCCGGAGGTACTCGGCGTGGGCGGCCCACAGCGGGACCGGGGTGGCGAGCGTGCGCGCGGCGCCGCGCAGCACGCCCAGG
Organism: Streptomyces sp. NPDC048424; assembly: GCF_040651555.1. Lineage (NCBI taxonomy): Bacteria > Bacillati > Actinomycetota > Actinomycetes > Kitasatosporales > Streptomycetaceae > Streptomyces > Streptomyces sp. NPDC048424. The sequence goes on from NZ_JBEZKE010000009.1 coordinate 28,526, forward strand.
GCGGCGTCCCGGCCGGCGTCGGCGGCCGGGAGCCCGCGGGCGTCCGCCTCGGCGGAGGCGGAGGCGAGCAGCAGCGGCCAGGCGTAGCGGTGCTGGCCGAGCGGGAACCCGTAGGCGACGGCGGCGGCGGTCTCGGCGCGCACGTCGGCGATCCGGCCCTCCCCCGCCGCGATCCCGATGGCGAGTCGGTACAGCGGGATCTGGCGCTGGGGCTGGGTGTCGTGGGTGCCGAAGTGCGCGTGGGCGGCGGCGAGCTGGTGGGCCGCCTCGGTCAGCTCGCCACGGCCCAGGGCCAGGTAGGCCAGCCGTGCGGAGGCGGAGCCGCGCGGGGCCGCGCTCTGGCCGACGCGCAGGGTGCGCCGGGCCGCCTCGGCGGCCTCGTCCCAGCGGCCGAGGCTGTAGAGGCTCTCGGCCATGTTTCCGCAGACCCAGGCCTCGCTGTCCATCAGCCGGGATTTCCGGACCAGTTCGGCCCCTTGTTCGGCCAGTTCCACGGCTTCGCGGGACCGGCCCATGCTTTCCAACTGAGAGGTGAGATTGACATGCGTACGCCCTGCCAGCTTGGTGAGTCCGAGCTTCGCGGCCCGTTCCCTGACCGCGTGCAGTTCGGCGAGGCCGCCGGAGCCGTCACCGGAGTCGGTGAGCAGGCAGCCCACCGTGATCCGGGCATTGAGCTCGATGTCCTCGGCGCCCAGCATGCGCGCGTACTCGACGGCGCGTTCGGCTGCGGCGAGGTTGTCCGGACCCGGCTTGTGGAGCATGCCCCAGCTCGCGGCCCGGACCAGGACCTCGGCGTGCACCTGGGACGGGGGCAGCCCCCGGACGAGTTCCTGCGCCTTGGCGATCTCCTCCCAGCCGTCGCCGCGGCCGAGGCTGGCGACCAGCCGGGAGCGCTCGGTCCAGAACCAGGCGGCCCGCAGCGAGTCGCGCTCCTCCTCCAGCAGGCGCAGCGCCGTCTTCGTGATCTTCAGGGCGCGTTCGCGCTCGCCGCCGTAGCGTGCCGCGACGGTCGCCTCGGCCAGGAGGTCGATCCGCTGGAGCGGGGTCGCGGCGGAGTCGTCGCAGCCGCACGGCGGGTACACCTCGGTGTAGTCCGCCGGGCGCAGCGCCTCGCGGACCTCCTCCGGAGCGCTGTCCCACAGGTCCATGGCCCGCTCGAGCAGGCGCAGTTGTTCGGAGTAGGCGTGCCGGCGGCGGGCCGCCACGGAGGCGGCCAGTACGGCGGGCAGCGCCTTGGCGGGGTCGTTCGCCTGGTACCAGTAGCTGGCCAGCCGGATGACCCGCTCCCCCGAGCGGATCAGCGACTCGTCGGCCTCCATGGCCTCGGCGTAGCGGCGGTTCACGCGGGCCCGCTCACCGGGCAGCAGGTCGTCGCTGACGGCCTCGCGGACCAGCGAGTGCCGGAAGCGGTAGCCGTCGCCGTCGGGGGTGGCGAGCAGGATGTTGGCCCCGACCGCGGCCCTCAGTGCTTCGATCAGCTCGTCCTCGGTGAGTCCGGCGACGGCGCGCAGCAGCGGGTACTCCACGGTGGAGCCGCCCTCGGCGACGATCCGCACCAGGCGCTGGGTCTCCTCGGGCAGCACCTCGACGCGGACGAGGAGCAGGTCGCGCAGGGATTCGGTGAGGCCGGTACGGCAGCCGCTCTCCTGGGAGGCGACGAGTTCCTCGACGAAGAAGGCGTTGCCGTCGGACCGGTCGAAGACGGAGTCGACGAAGTCCTCGCCGGGCTGCGTGGCGAGGATGCCGGCGAGCTGGCGGCGCACCTCCGCCCGGTTGAAGCGGGCCAGTTCGATGCGGTGGACGGTGCGGAGCCGGTCGAGTTCGGCGAGGAGCGGGCGCAGCGGGTGGCGGCGGTGGACGTCGTCCGCGCGGTAGGTGGCGACGACGACGAGCCGGCCGCTGCCGAGGGTGCGGAAGAGGTAGGAGAGCAGGTGCCGGGTGGAGGCGTCCGCCCAGTGCAGGTCCTCCAGGACGAGGACGACGGTGCGGTCGGCGGCGAGCCGCTCCAGCATCCGGGCCGTCAGTTCGAAGAGCCGGGCGGTGCTCTCCTCGTCGTGCGGGCCGCGCGGGGTGTCGCCGAGTTCGGGGAGGATCCGGGCGAGTTCGTCCTCCTGGCCCGCGGTGGCGGCGGCCAGTTCCTCGGGGAGCAGGCGGTGCAGGGTGCGCAGGGCCGTCGAGAAGGGGGCGAAGGGAAGTCCCTCCGCCCCGATCTCGACACAGCCTCCGACGGCGACGACGGCGCCGCGGCGCTCGGCCTCGCAGACGAACTCCTCGGTGAGGCGGGTCTTTCCGACCCCGGCCTCTCCGCCGATGAGCATCGCCTGCGGCTCCCGGCCGGCGGCGCGGGTCAGTGCGTCGGTGAGTACGGCCAGTTCGTCGGCTCGGCCGACGAACACCGGGCTGACAGATCTGGTCTCCACGTCGCCGAGCATCGCACAGCCGTCCGGTGCGGCGGCACTCGATATCGGTGCGCTTCTCATCACGTGTCGGTTCAGGCGGTGCGGGGCGCGTGGCCCGCGGTGCGGGCGAAGCGGCTCCGGAGTGCTCTCACCGACCCTCGCGGTTCGAGGCCGCGCAAGGAGGCGCGGCGCGCTCCGGCGTCCCGGACGGTGCGGTACGCGGCGGCCTCGCGGAGGAGGTCGGTGGTGCGGGTGGTGGCGGCGATCTCGTACTCGAACATCTCGTACTCCCTGGTGGCGTTTCTCGGGCACCTCGTTCGGTGTGATCCAAGATTCGCGTCCCAGGGGGTGCCGGCACATCGGTCGCATGCCGCATCTGCCGGGGGCGGGGGGCCTTAGTCCGGGGCCGTGGAGCCCCGGACCGGTCCGTGAGGACCTAAGGCACTGCTTAGGCGCCCGCGCCCGCCGCCTTCGGGATGGCGAGGAGGAGGTCGAAGTACATGAGGACGAAGAGGAGTACGCCGAGGGCGCCCAGGCCGATGCCCGCCCAGGAGACGGACCGCACCCAGGTGGGGAGGACGCGCTCGGGGGTGCTGAAGGCGGGGAGGGCCAGCACGAAGGTGGCGATGATCAGGGCGAGGGCGGAGAAGACGCCGTTCACCATCGCGGTGGTGTGCCACGGGTCGACGAACTGGGCGGCGATCTGCGCGTTGGCGTCGGCGGCCTGGCTCAGTTCCAGCCGGGCGGCGACGCTCGCGCGCTCGGACACGATGCCGGCGACCCAGCTGCCGCTGAGGGCGACGACGCCGAGCCCCGCGGCGACGATCGCGGAGGCGGCGGAGCCGACGTGGCTCGGCTGCGCGGTCTGCGCCTCGTCCTCGTCCGCGTCCTCGGCGAAGGTCTCGTCCTCCGGGTCCGCGTCGGTGCGTACGGAGTCGGCTTCGGCCTCGGCGGGCTGGGCGGCCTCGGTCTTGTCGAGGTCGACCGGGGTGGCGTCCGCCTCGGTGGCGTTCGCGGCGGGGGTCTTCGTGGTGTCCATGCGGGGCACCGTAGGCGCCCTGTCTGAGAGTTTTCTGAGAATCCGCTGGTTGTGGCCACAAAGGGCCCCGCGGTCGGCGGGGCCCGGACCGGCGGCCGGTCGATGCGGTCTAGGCGGAGCGGGCCGCGGACCACTCGTGGGCGAGGAGCGACCAGACCTCGGTGTCCTGGCGGACGCCGCGGTGCAGGTAGTTCTCCCGCATGACGCCTTCCCGGGTCATGCCGAGGCGCTCGGCCACGGCGAGGCTCTTCTTGTTGCCGGTGGCGGCGTGCCACTCGACGCGGTGCATGCCGCGCTCGCCGAAGGCGTAGTCGATCAGGACCTGGCAGGCCTTGGTCACGAGGCCGCGGCCGGCCGCGGCGGGCTCCAGCCAGCAGCCGATCTCGCAGTTGCCGCCGTCCGCGTCGAAGGCGGGGAAGAGGACCCCGCCCACGAGGGTGCCGTCGAGCCGGATGCCGAAGAAGCGGGCGCCGTCCTCGCCCGCCTTCACGGCGTACTTGGCCAGGAAGGCCCTGGCGGAGTCGAGGTCGGGCGAGCGGTCCGGGAAGCCGACGTACTGGCCGATGAACTCCCGGCCGCGTTCGATGTGGGCGAAGAACTCCTCGGCGTGCCGGGCCTCAAGCGGGAACAGCTGGGCGTCGTCGGCGAGGTCTATCGAGAACATGCGCGGTCTTCCTTGGGTCTCGGACGGCGGGTGGCCGGATCACCGGGAGGTGGTGGCGGGCTCGGCGCCGTCCTCGCTCGTGGCGGGGACCGCGGCGGACCGCTGTGCCGGAAGTTTCGCATGCGGGCGGCATTCGGGGGGCTCGATGCTGATCCTGGGCAGCCGCCGGTCGAGCCAGGCGGGCAGCCACCAGTTGGCGCCGCCGAGCATGTGCATGAGGGCCGGGACGAGGAGGGTGCGCAGCACGAAGGCGTCGAGGGCCACGGCCGCCGCGAGTGCGATCCCGAACATCGCGATGGTCCGGTCGCCGCTGAGGACGAAGGCGAGGAAGACGGAGATCATGATCACGGCCGCCGAGTTGATGACCCGGCTGGTCTCGGCGAGGCCCACGCGCACGGCCCGCCGGTTGTCGCCGGTCTCCAGCCATTCCTCGTACATCCGGCTGACGAGGAAGACCTGGTAGTCCATGGACAGTCCGAAGAGGACGGACACCATGATCACGGGGAGGAAGGGTTCGATGGGTCCGGCGCTGCCGAGCCCCAGCAGTTCGCTCCCCCAGCCCCACTGGAAGATCGCGACCACGACGCCGAAGGAGGAGGCGACGGCGGCGACGTTCATGGCCGCCGCCTTCACCGGGATGCCGATGGACCGGAAGGCCAGCAGCAGGAGCACGCAGCCGAGCGCGATGACCACGCCGACGAAGAGCGGCAGCTTGCCGATGATGACCTCGGCGAAGTCGTCGTAGGCGGCGGTCACCCCGCCGACGTGGACCTCCATGGAGTTGCCGTGCCCGGCGCGCGGGATGACGTCCTGGCGGAGGGTGTCGACGAGGTCGCTCGTGGCCCGGGACTGGGGGGCGGAGTCCGGTACGACGGTCAGGACGGCGGTGTCCCCGCTGCGGTTGAGGACGGCGGGGCCGGTGGAGGCGACGCCCTCGGTCGTACGGAGCGCCTGCGCCAGGTGGTCGACGGCGAGCCGGTCGCCGGCGCCGTCCAGCCGGGCGACGACGGTGAGCGGGCCGTTCGTGCCGGGACCGAACCCGTCCGCCAGCAGGTCGTAGGCCTTGCGGGTGGTGGAGGTGGCCGGGTTGTTTCCCTGGTCGGAGGTGCCCAGGTGGAGCGAGAGGGTGGGCAGGGCCAGCACCAGCATGACCGCGGTGGCGACGAGGCCGAGCAGTTTGGGGTGGCGTTCCACGAAGACGGACCAGCGGGCGGCGAAGCCGGAGGGCTGTGCGGGCCGCGGGCCTTCGGCGGCGAGCCTGCGGCGCTCGCGGCCAGAGAGGGCGCGCGTTCCCATGTACGAGAAGAGGGCGGGCAGCAGGGTGACCGAGGCGGCGACCGTCAGCACGACCGTCACGCAGGCCGCTGTCGCGACGCCGTTGAGGAAGTTCAGCCGCAGCACGAGCATGCCGAGCAGGGCGATGCAGACGGTGGCCCCGGCGAAGACGACGGCCCGGCCGGTGGTGGCGACGGCGTTCTCGGCCGCCTCCTCGACGGGGAGGCGGCGCGCGAGGCCCTTGCGGTGCCGGGTGACGATGAAGAGCGCGTAGTCGATGCCGACGCCGAGGCCGATGAGGGTGCCGAGCATCGGTGCGAAGTCGGCGACGGGCATCGCGTGCCCGAGGAGGGTGATGCCGAAATAGGCGGTGCCCACGCTGACCAGGGCGGTCGCTATGGGCAGCAGGCTCGCGGCGAGCGAGCCGAAGGCGAGGAAGAGGACCAGTGCCGCGACGGCCACGCCGATGACCTCGGCGAGGTGTGCGGTGGGGGCCTCGGTGAGCTGGATGGCGCGGCCGCCCAGTTCGACCTGGAGCCCGTCGGCCTCGGTGGTGGGGTTCTTCACCGCGTCGACGACGGCCCTGGCCTGGGCCTTGGGTACGGAGTCCGCGTGCTGGTCGAAGGTCACCACGGCATAGGCGGTGCGCCCGTCGGGGCTGATCCGTGCGGCGCTCTCGGGGCCGGGCCCGTAGGGTCCGGCGACGGAGCCGACGCCCGGGAGCGCGGCGACGGCGTCGAGTGCCCGGGTCATGCGCTGCTCGATGTCCGGGGTGCGCGCGCTCTGATGGTCCGGGGCCCGCCACACGATGGTGTCGGTGTCGCCGCCCTGGCCGTGGAAGCCCTCGCGGAGGAGGTCGTTCGCCTTGCCGGACTCGGTGCCGGGGACCCCGTAGTCGTTGGAGAACGCCGTTCCGGCGGTGCCTGCGGCCGCCGCTGTCCCACCGAGTGCGAGCAGCCAGATCAGGACGGTGAGGAGACGATGGCGCATGCACCAGCGTGCGATTCCTGCCAACGGACGTGCTCCCTGATGGTTCGGGTCTTCACCGGGAGGCGGCCCGTCGCAAAGAACGCATGAACTCGTGAAGACCGGGACCGGGCCGGCGGCCCGGGGGATCGCCCCGGGGGTTTGGGCCCAGATGGTCTACACCTACACGATCTCAGCGTTTCGTGATCGTTGGCCCGTTTCGTGTGCATCGTCACAGGAGGTTCGGGAAGGCTCGTCCACCCGGTAGCCGGGGATCGAGGGCCAGCGGACGGTGAGGACCACCGCGTCCTCCTCGGCGTACCAGGAGTGGTCGACGCCGCGGCCCCAGAGCACGTAGTCCCCCTGCTCGGCGAGGACGACGGTCCGCCCCGGGAACTCCAGCCGGAAGCGCCCGCTGATCAGGACCAGCAGTGCGGTGCGCCGCTCGGCGGTCGCCCACCGCTCCCGTTCGTCGCCCTTCGGGTGGACACCCCATTTGATCTCCACGTCCTCGCTGTGACGGGGATCGCCCGGGTCCTTGAAGTGGCCCAGCAGCCAGCCGCGGTCGGCGGCGGCGTCGGGGGTGGCCTTGCCGGTGTAGATGGTGGAGTCGTCGTTCACGGGGTGAGGCTAATGCAGTTGTGGCGGACGGCCGGACACTGGTGAGCTGGGACGATGACGATGGATCTTGACGAACTTCTGAAGGTGCGCGCCCGCTACGACGCCGAGATGCGCGAGGGGGCGCAGTCGGACAGCGCCCAGGCCCGGGTGGAGCGGGCGGGCCGGGTCGTACGGCACAGCATGCCCGGGCTCGGGTGGAACGGCGTGCTCTGGTCGGACCTCGACGAGGAGAGCGCGGACGCGGAGATCGCCGCGCAGGTGGAGTTCTTCGCGGGACGCGGATGTCCCGAGTTCGAGTGGAAGCTGTACGACTACGACGCGCCGGCTGATCTCGGGGCACGGCTGCGGGCGGCCGGTTTCGTACCGGAGCCGCCGGAGACCCTGATGGTGGGGCGGGCGGCCGAGCTCGCTCGGCTGCCGGTGGAGCCGCCCGAGGGGATCACGCTGCGGGTGGTGACGGACGAGGCCGGCGTCGACCTGATGATGGAGGTCCACGCGGGGGCCTTCGGAGTCGAGCGGCCGCGGATCCGCGAGCATCTGCTCGACCAGCTGCGCAACGAGCCGGAGTGCATCGCCGCGGTGCTGGCGATGGCGGGCGACACCCCGGTGAGCGCGGCCCGGATGGAGATGCGGCCGGGGACGGCCTTCGCGGGCCTCTGGGGCGGCGGCACGATCCCGCAGTGGCGCGGCCGGGGCATCTACCGCCTGCTGGTGGCGCACCGCGCCCGCGTCGCGGCGGAGCGCGGCATCCCGTACCTCCAGGTGGACGCCTCGGACGACAGCCGCCCGATCCTGGAGCGGCTGGGCTTCGGGGTCCTGGGCGTGACGGTGCCGTACATGTGGACGGCCGCCGGCGCCGCCTGAGCTGCGGCGGGGAGGTCCGGTCCGCCGCCGACGGGGCCGGACCGCCGGGCAGCTGACGCCGGGCGGTCCGGCCCCGTACGAGGGCGCCGCTCGTGTGCCCGCTCACGGACGGCGCCTGCCCGACGGGGTTCCCCGGCCCGGGATCAACGGGCAGGATCGCCCGCATGGAACGCATCAGCCCGCCCCTGACCGGCAACGAGCGCGAGACCCTCCGGGCGTTTCTCGACTACCACCGGGCCACCCTCGCCTGGAAGTGCGAGGGCCTCACCGACGAGCAGTTGCGCCGGAGCGCGATGCCCCCGTCCACGCTGTCCCTGCTGGGGCTGGTCCGGCACATGGCCGAGGTCGAGCGGCACTGGTTCCGGCGCGTCCTGAACCGCGAGGAGCTCCCGCACCTGTGGTCGGACACCCACGACTTCCAGGCCGCCTACGACGCCTCCGGCTCCAACCGCACCGAGGCCTTCACCGCCTGGCGGGACGAGGTCGCGCACGCCCGCCGGATCGAGTCCGCCGCCGACTCGCTGGACGTGACGGCGTACGTGCCGAGCTGGGAGGAGGAGGCCTCGCTGCGCCTGGTCATGCTCCACCTCATCCACGAGTACGCCCGCCACAACGGCCACGCCGACTTCCTCCGCGAGGCGCTCGACGGCGCCACCGGCGCCTAGGCCGTTGGGCCGGGGTCGGGTGTGTGTCGGGGTCGGGTGTGTGTCGAGGTGATCCCCGCAGGGCGCCGAACGCCTCGGGGCTCCGCTCTCCGACCCCTCGTCACGTTCGGCGTCCGAGGAGACGCCCCGGCGCGCGCCCGGCCCCGGCCCAACCGACCCCCACACCGACCCCGCCCAAGCGGCGCAGCCAACCGGCACAACCGACCCCCGAGCGGCGCGGCCGACCGGCGCTCCGGCTCAGCCGCCGGTGCCCGGCCGCCAGTAGCCGAGACCGTTCACCCGCTGCTTCGGCAGCGCGAGGTCCTTGCGCAGGTACGCCGTCAGGGCGCGCGTCGTCACCGTGTCGCAGGCGAGCCAGACGTACGCCGACTCCGGGTCGCCGAGCAGCTCGGGGAGTTCGGCCCGGACCCGGTCGGCCAGCGCCGTGCCGCCCCGCGGTACGCGGCGGACGTCGCGCAGGTCCGCGTCCCCGCGGACCGGCAGTTCCGCGTCCGAGGCGTGCTGCGTCTCGAACCAGAGGGTCGCCGGGGTCTGCGGGTAGGCGTCCATCAGCGAGTTGACCGCCGGGAGGGAGGCCGGGTCGCCGATGACGAGCAGGCGCTCGGGGGCCGGGACCGGGCCGGTGAATCCGGTGCCCTGGACGGTGGCCTCGATGGTGTCGCCCGGCCGGGCGCCGCGCGCCCAGGCGCTGGCGACCCCGTCGTGCAGGGCGAACTCGAAGCAGAAGGTGCCCGCTTCGGGGTCCGGGTCGACGAGGGTGTAGGCCCGCTGGTGCGGACGGCCCGCGCCCTCGAACCAGACCCGCACCCACATCGTCGGGTGCAGCGACTCGCCTGCGGCCGCCAGCAGCCCGCCGTCGGTGAAGTACACCCGGCGGTAGTGCTCCGTGACGTCTTCCGCCCCCGTGACCGTGAACGTGAAGTCCTTGCCCCGCATGAGCTTCAGGACCACGCCCTCCCAGCCCTTGCCGACAGCCATGTCCAGCCCCTCCCCTGTGCGCGTCTATAGTTAGGGCAGCCTAACCTAATGCACCCTGGGGAAGAGTGTGAGCAGCGTGAGCAGTGTGAGCAGCGAGAACGACTCGGAGACCTCCGAATCGTATGAGGTCTTCCGCGACCCCTGGGGCATTCCCCACCTCCGCGCATCCGACGAGCTCCGACTCGCCTACGCGCAGGGCCGCGTCACCGCCTTCGACCGCGCCTGGCAGCTGGAGGTCGAACGGCAACGCGCCCAGGGCTCCAGCGCCTCCTTCCTCGGCGCGGACTCCGTCGGCTGGGACCGCTTCGTCCGCCAGTGCCGCCTCGCCGACACCGCCCGCCTCTGCCACGAGGCCATGGAAGCCGACGATCCCGGCACCGCCGCCTGGGTCCGCGCGTACGTGGACGGCGTCAACGACGGGCTCGCCGCCGGCGCCGCCCGCGACGAGCGCTTCGCCCGCACCGGCCTCACCCCCACCCCCTGGGAGCCGTGGGTCCCGCTCGCCATCTGGATCGCCACCCACATCCTGTTCGCCGGCTTCGCCACCAAGCTGTGGCGCGAGCGCGTGGCCCGCGCCCTCGGCGACGAGGCGGTCACCCTCTTCGCCACCGACGGCCCCGGCACCGCCGGCAGCAACGGCTGGCTGGTGCCGGGCGACCGCACCACCTCCGGCTCGGCGATCATCGCGGGCGACCCGCACCGGTTCATCGAGGACCCGGGCGTCTACCAGCAGATACGTCTCTCCTGCCCGGACTACGACGTCCTCGGCCTGGCCGTCCCCGGCGTCCCCGGCCTCGGCCACTTCGGTCACACCGGCACCGCCGCCTGGGCGATCACCAATGCGATGTCCGACTACCAGGACCTGTACGTCGAGCAGTTGCGCCGCAGTGCCGACGGCGTCGTCGAGGCCCTCGGCGCGGACGGCGCCTGGGAGCCCGTCGCCCGCCACACCGAGACCATCACCGTGGCCGGTGGCGAGGACGTCGAGGTGGAGGTCCTGGAGACCGCCCGCGGCCCCGTGATCATCCACGCGGACGGGGACACCGGGGCCGACGCGCACGCCGAGGCCCACGCCGACGGCAGCGCGCAGACGCTCTCCCTGCGCTACCCGCCCCGGGTCCGCCGGGACCTGGGCTTCGCCGCCCTCCCCGCGCTCCTGCGCGCCCGTACGGTCGCCGACATCGACCGCGCCTTCGACGGCTGGGCCGAGCCGGTCAACGTCGTCCACGCCGCCGACACCGAGGGCGGCCTGCTGCACCGCGTCGCCGGCGCAGTGCCGCTGCGCCACCGGGCCAACCGGCTGCGCCCCGTGCCCGCCTGGGACCCGCAGCACGCCTGGCAGGGCTGGGCCCCGACCCCCGCCGAGCCCGTGCAGGGCTTCGCCGTGATGGCCAACGCGCGCGGGATCGCCTCCCCGCTCGGCGTCGAGTTCGCGCCCCCGCACCGCGCCAACCGCATCCGCGAGCTGCTCAGCGGCTCCGCGGACTGGACCCCGAAGGCGATGGCCGACGTACACCGGGACACCCACCTGGCCTCGGCCGCGCCCCTGCTCGCCCTGCTGCCCGCCTTCGAGGACCTGACCCCGGCGGCTCAGGCCCTGCGCACCCGACTGCTCGCCTGGGACCGGCACATGGCGGCCGACAGCACCGACGCCACCGTCTTCTCGGCCTTCCGCAGCGCGACCGTACGCCGCTTCGCCGCCGACCCGGTCTTCGAGGGGCTGTGGGGCGCGCCCACCGGCCCGGCCGTCTTCCATCCGTGGCTGTACCTGGTCCCGAAGATCGGCTACGCCCTCGAAGGCCTGCTCACCACCTCCCTCGTCCCCGGCCTCGACCGTGCGGCGCACGTCCGGGCCGCCCTGGAGGAGACGGCCGCGGCCGGCACCCCCGACACCCCCTGGTCCGAGGTGCACCGCCTGACCCCCTGGCAGGCCGTGCCCGACCCGGAGGCCGCGCAGTGGCCCGGGCTCGGCGGCGACCACGACTGCGTGAACGCCACCTCCACCGTCCCCGGCTTCACCGACCTCACCGCCCGCGCGTCGGCGGCCCGTTACGTCTGGGACCTCGCCCGCCGCGAGGACAGCCTCTGGGCGGTCCCCCTGGGCGCGGACGGCGTCACCGGCTCACCCCACCACCGCGACCAGCTCCCCCTGTGGGCCGCATGCGAACTCGTCCCCGTCGTCACCGACTGGACCCGTCTCACCAAGGAATCGATATGACCTCCGCCCCCTCCGTCAGACAGCCCGTGCACACCTGTGTCGTCGAGGGCTTCGGCACCATCACCATCACCCCCGTCGACCCGGCCGCCGACTCCGCCCTGATCCACAGCTGGGTCACCCAGGAGCGCGCCCGCTTCTGGGGCATGGGCGAGGCCAGCCGCGAACTGGTCCAGGAGATCTACGAGGACGTCGACCGCCGCACCACCCACCACGCCTTCATGGTCAGCCGCGACGGTGTGCGGGTCGCGCTGTTCCAGACGTACGACTGCGCCGAGGACCGGGTCAGCGAGTGCTACGAGGTCCGGCCCGGGGACGTCGGCGCGCACCTGCTGATCGGCCCGACCGAGGGTACGGCCGAACGCGGTTTCACCGGGGCCCTGATGGACGTCTTCATCGGGTTCGTGTTCTCCGACGGCGCCGCGCGGCGCCTGGTCGTCGAACCGGACGCCCGCAACACCAAGGCCATCGCCCGCATGGAGCGCACCGGCTTCGTGCTCGGACCGGAGGTCGTCCTCCCCGAGATCGACCTGCCCGAGGTCTACCTCCCGGCGAAGCCGGCCCGGCTGGCGTTCTTCGACGCGCCGGCGGCCCGCTGACGGATCCACCCCCTCGGCCGGGCGTCCGGCGAGCGGAACCCTGCCCTGCGGGCGGTTCCGCCCGCAGGGCGCCCGGCCGCGCTTCTCACGGGGATTTCCGATTCCGATTGACCCCACACGTATCGCCCGGGAAGCTGATGCCCTCTCAAACTGTGTTGAGGTGGGGGACATTGACCAGTCAGAACCTGCACATCGGACCGGACTCGGCGGCGGACCGGTACCGCCTGCTCCGGTCGATCGGGCGTGGCGGGGAGGCCGTGCTCTATCTTGCGGAGATCGAGCTCGCCGGCGGATCCGAGCCCGTGGTCGTCAAGGTGCTCGACTCCAAGACGACCATCACGCCCGACATCTTCGACCGCATCAGCCAGAAGTGGAACGAGCAGGCCGAACTGCTGCGCTTCGTCCACCGGCCCGGCGTCGTGGGCGTACGCGAGCACTTCGAGGGTCCGCCGATCCACCGGCCCGGGGAGTCCTCGACCCTGACGGGGCGGGCGCTCGTCCTCGTGATGAACCACGTCGACGGCCTGGACCTGCGGGACTGGCGGGCCGAGCGGACGCTCGCAAGCGCCGCCGAGCGGCGCGAGGTGATGCGCACCCTGGAGCAGCTGGCCGACGTACTGGACTGGCTGCACTCGGGGAAGGCCACCCCGTCCGGGCGCCAGGTCGTCCACGGCGACCTCTCCCCCGGCAACGTGATGGTCGACGCCCACGGGCAGGCCACGCTCGTGGACTTCGGCCTCAGCAAGCTGACCGCCGACCACCAGACGGCGGAGGTCTGGTTCACCCCGGGCTACGCGGCACCCGAGGTCTTCGACGGCAAGCGGACGCCGGGCACGGACCGGTACGCCTTCGGGGCGATCGCCTACTTCCTGCTGAGCGGGCAGTCGCCGCCCGCCACGCCGGAGCAGCTGGCGCACGCGCTGACGGCGCTGCCGCAGATCGCCGTGCTGGACGCCGAGCAGCGGGCGCGGATCGCCTCGATCTACGCGGCCGACCCGGGGAAGCGGCCGGTGAACCTGGCGGGCTGGATGAAGGACGTCCGGCACGCGGTGGTGTCCACGACGACCTCCACCTCGCAGCGGGCCGTCCCGGAGACCCCGCCGCGCCCGGCCGCCCCACCGCAGCCCGCGGTGCCGCCGCAGCCCGCGAGCCCGCCGCCGGTGGCGGCGCCGTCCGCGTACACCCCGATCGCGCACGCGGCTGCGGCGCCACCGGAGTCCGCCCCGGTACCGGACCGGGCGACCGCCCCGGAGACGGTGCCGGATCCGGCGCCGACGGCGGGGCCGGAGCCGGTCCCGTCGGCCGTGCCCGCCGGGTACGGGCCGACGTACAACCTGAACCCGGCACCGGCAGCGGCACCGGCACCGGTCCCGACCCCGCCGGAGCCCGTGCGCCCGAAGAAGCGGCGGACCGGCCTGGTCCTGGGCTCGGCGGCCACGGTGCTGGTGCTGGCCGCCCTCGCGGTGGTCGGCGTACAGCTGCTGGGCGACAAGGACAAGGACAAGGACGGGGGTGTCCGGGCGGGCGGCTCCACCCCGAGCGCCGGGGGCGCCACCAGCGCTCCCGCCGATCCGACGCCCTCGGCCTCGCGCGCCACCCCGTCGAACCCGCCGGGCAGCGGGTCCGGTCCCTCGGGCAGTCCGGGGCCGAGCGACCCCGGCACCGCACCGGCGAGCAGCATGGCGGACCTGACGAACCTCCAGCCCATCGACGGGCTGAACGGCCTGCGGGTGGAGGCCGCCACGCTGAACACCAAGTCCTACGGCAGCTCCTTCGTCGCGGACTGTTCGCAGACTTCGTCCGCCGAGTTCAATCTCAACCGGGCCTGGTCCACGCTGGAGTTCACGGCCGGGATCGCCGACAACTCGCCCGTCGAGCGGGGCCGCATCTCCGTCTCCATCGACGACCAGCCCGCCCTCTTCAACGAGGAGGTCGCCCTGGGCAAGCCGGTCTCCAAGACGGTGGAGGTCAAGGGCGCCCTGCGGCTGCGGATCCGGGTGGAGGACACCTGCGGTCTCAAGGACGGGTACGTCGTCCTCGCCAGCCCCACCCTGAAGCGCTGAGCCCGGATACACGCAAGGGCGCCCCGCACCGGCACGAAACCGGCACGGGGCGCCCTTCGTTCACGCTCAGCCCTCGTCCGGGACGACCTTCAGGCCGCGCTCCTCGACGACCTCGTCCGGGATGCCCTCGCCGGCGAGGGCGCCTTCCGTGTTCTCAGTCCACGCCGAGGTCGGCGCGCATGGCCGCCCGCATCTCGCGGAGCGGGTCCCAGATCGCCTGCTGCGCCTCCACCGCCGAGTCCATCGACTCCCCCGGCTCCGGCGTGCCCCGCTCCAGACGCTTCACCTGCCCGTAGACGGCGGTCAGGGCGTGGTGGACCCGCGCCGCGGGCGCGAGGACAGTGTCCGGGGCGATCATCTGCGCCTCGGAGTACCTGTCGCGGAAGGCGTCCTTCGCGGCATCGAGCGCGGCTCGGTCGGCGTCCTCGATCCCGCGTTCCCGCAGGGTGTGCAGATGCCGGTTGAGTGCGGTGGTGAACTGCCGGGCGTCGCGGTTGAGGTCCACGTAACCGGTGCGCCGCAACGCCTGGTTCTCGCGTTTCTCCTCGTGGGCGCGCACGAGCTCAATCTCGCGGCGCTTCGTGCGCTCCGCGCCCCGCTGTGTGAGCAGCGCGCCGCCCAGTGTGCCCGCGACGCCCGCCACCGCGATGACGATCGCACCGATCTCCACCGGCGCACCCCCCGACTCCTTCCGGTCCCGCGCCCGTTGCACGGTGATCACCCCGCGCACAGTCTGACGGCTGCGGCAACGGCGACGGCCCCGTACCGGAAATCCGGTACGGGGCCGTCGTCTGGTGCAGCGTGCGGAGGCCTATTCGGAGACGCCCAGGCGCTCCAGGATGAGCTCCTTGACGCGCGCGGCGTCGGCCTGGCCGCGGGTGGTCTTCATGACCGCGCCGACCAGGGCGCCGACGGCGGCGATCTTGCCACCGCGGATCTTGTCCGCGATGGCCGCGTTGCCCGCGATGGCCTCGTCCACGGCCGCGCCGAGCGCGCCCTCGTCCGAGACGACCTTCAGGCCGCGCTTCTCGACGACCTCGTCCGGGGTGCCCTCGCCGGCGAGGACGCCTTCGAGGACCTTGCGGGCCAGCTTGTCGTTGAGCGAACCGTCCGCGACCAGGGCCGCGACCCGGGCCACCTGGGCCGGGGTGATCGGCAGCTCGTCGACCACGACGCCCTGCTCGTTGGCGTTGCGGGCCAGCTCGCCCATCCACCACTTGCGCGCGGCGGCCGAGTCGGCACCCGCCTCGATCGTGGCGACGATGGAGTCCACGGCGCCCGCGTTGAGGATCGACTGCATGTCGTGCTCGGTGACGCCCCACTCCTCGCGGAGCCGGTTGCGGCGCACGCGCGGCATCTCGGGCAGCGCTCCGCGCAGCTCCTCGACCCAGGCGCGGGCCGGGGCCACGGGCACCAGGTCGGGCTCCGGGAAGTACCGGTAGTCCTCGGCGTTGTCCTTGATGCGGCCGGCCGTGGTGGAGCCGTCCTCCTCGTGGAAGTGCCGGGTCTCCTGCACGATCGAGCCGCCCGACGAGAGCACCGCCGCGTGGCGCTGGATCTCGAAGCGGGCCGCGCGCTCGACGGAACGCAGGGAGTTGACGTTCTTGGTCTCCGAGCGGGTGCCGAACTCGGACTCGGGGGTCGGGCGCAGCGACAGGTTCACGTCGCAGCGCATCTGGCCCTTGTCCATGCGGGCCTCGGAGACGCCGAGCGCCTTGATGACCTCGCGCAGCTCGGCGACGTACGCCTTGGCGACCTCGGGGGCCCGTACGCCCGCGCCCTCGATCGGCTTGGTGACGATCTCGATGAGCGGGATGCCGGCGCGGTTGTAGTCCAGCAGGGAGTGGGACGCGCCGTGGATACGGCCGGTGGCGCCGCCGACGTGCAGCGACTTGCCGGTGTCCTCCTCCATGTGGGCGCGCTCGATCTCCACGCGGAAGATCTCGCCGTCCTCCAGCTGGACGTCCAGGTAGCCGTTGAAGGCGATGGGCTCGTCGTACTGGGAGGTCTGGAAGTTCTTCGGCATGTCCGGATAGAAGTAGTTCTTCCGGGCGAAGCGGCACCACTCGGCGATCTCGCAGTTCAGCGCGAGGCCGATCTTGATGGCGGACTCGATGCCGATCGCGTTGACGACCGGGAGCGAGCCGGGCAGGCCGAGGCAGGTGGGGCACGTCTGCGAGTTGGGCTCGGCGCCCAGCTCCGTGGAGCAGCCGCAGAACATCTTCGTCTTGGTGCCGAGCTCGACATGGACCTCGAGGCCCATGACGGGGTCGAACGAGGCGAGAGCGTCCTCGTACGACAGCAGTTCGGTGAAGGTCACGGTGAAACTTTCCCTCTCAGCCCAGCAGGACGTCGTCGTCGCCCAGGCGCTTCAGCTCGCGGTACAGGATCGCGAGGCCGGTGACGATGGCGGCGGCGGACACGGCGGCGTCGATCAGCTTGAGCGTGTCGTGCTCGACGCGGGCCTTCTTGACCTGCTTGATCACGCTCAGGGCGCCGAAGGCGGTGGTGCCGATCGACAGGTAGGTCCCGGTCTTGGACTTCTTGAAGCCCTTGGCCTTGGACAGTGCACTGGTGCTCACAGCGACGGTGCCTCCTCAAGCAGCGGGTGACCCCAACGCGCGACGAAGGCGGCCTCGACGGCGGCACCGACCTTGTAGAGCCGGTCGTCCTTCATCGCCGGGGCGATGATCTGCAGCCCGACCGGGAGACCGTCCTCCGGGGCCAGGCCGCAGGGGAGCGACATGGCGGAGTTGCCGGCCAGGTTGGTCGGGATGGTGCACAGGTCCGCGAGGTACATCGCCAGCGGGTCGTCGGTGCGCTCACCGATCGGGAAGGCGGTGGTCGGGGTCGTCGGGGAGACGATCACGTCGACCTGCTCGAAGGACTTCTCGAAGTCCTGCGAGATGAGGGTGCGGACCTTCTGGGCGGAGCCGTAGTACGCGTCGTAGTAGCCGGAGCTGAGCGCGTACGTGCCGAGGATGATGCGGCGCTTGACCTCGTCGCCGAAGCCGGCTTCGCGGGTCAGGGCGGTGACGTCCTCGGCGGACTTGGTGCCGTCGTCGCCGACGCGCAGGCCGTAGCGCATGGCGTCGAAGCGGGCCAGGTTCGAGGAGCACTCGGACGGCGCGATCAGGTAGTACGCGGCCATCGCGAGGTCGAAGGAGGGGCAGTCCAGCTCGACGATCTCGGCGCCGAGCTCCTTGAGGAGCTCCACCGACTCGTTGAAGCGCTGGACGACGCCGGCCTGGTAGCCCTCGCCGGCGAACTGCTTGACCACACCGACGCGCATGCCGGCGACCGAGCCGTTGCGGGCGGCCTCGACGACCGGCGGGACCGGGGCGTCGATGGAGGTGGAGTCCATCGGGTCGTGGCCCGCGATGACCTCGTGCAGGAGCGCCGCGTCCAGGACCGTACGGGCGCAGGGCCCGCCCTGGTCGAGGGAGGAGGAGAAGGCGACCATGCCGTAGCGGGAGACGCCGCCGTACGTGGGCTTCACGCCGACCGTGCCGGTGACGGCGGCGGGCTGGCGGATGGAGCCGCCGGTGTCCGTGCCGATGGCCAGCGGGGCCTGGAAGGCGGCGAGGGCTGCCGCGGAGCCACCGCCGGAGCCGCCGGGGATCCGGGTGAGGTCCCAGGGGTTGCCGGTGGGGCCGTAGGCGCTGTTCTCGGTGGAGGACCCCATGGCGAACTCGTCCATGTTGGTCTTGCCGAGGATGACGACGTCGGCTTCCTTCAGCTTGCGCGTCAGGGTGGCGTCGTACGGCGGGATCCAGCCTTCGAGGATCTTCGAACCGACGGTGGTCGGGACCCCGACGGTGGTGAAGATGTCCTTGAGGGCCAGCGGGACGCCGGCCAGCGGGCCGAGCTTCTCGCCGCGCTCGCGCTTGGCGTCGACGGCGCGGGCCTGCGCGAGGGCGCCCTCGCGGTCCACGTGCAGGAAGGCGTTGACCTTCTCGTCGGTGGCGTCGATGCGGGCCAGGTGGGCCTCGGTCACCTCGACGGCCGTGAGCTCGCCGGAGGCGATCTTCTCGGCGGTCTCGGCGGCCGTGAGCTTGATGATGTCGACCATGGCTGTTAGTCCTCCCCCAGGATCTGCGGCACCTTGAAACGCTGCTGCTCCTGGGCGGGAGCACCGGAGAGCGCCTGCTCGGGGGTGAGCGACGGACGGACCTCGTCCGCGCGCATGACGTTCGTCAGCGGCAGCGGGTGGGAGGTCGGCGGGACGTCTTGGTCGGCGACCTCGGAAACGCGGGCGACCGCGCCGATGATGTCGCCGAGCTGTCCGGCGAAGTGATCCAGCTCGTTGCTGGACAGCTCAAGGCGCGCCAGCCGAGCGAGGTGGACGACCTCCTCGCGCGTAATGCCAGGCATGCAGCGATCCTCTGGGGGTGGGTGGATGTTTGGTTTCGGACCCAATCCTATGGGGCCCGGCGCCCGGCCTGCGAAACGGTTTGGCCCGGCCCGCCCCGGGTTCGCCGCGCGGGCCGCTGCGCAGAGCCTCCCGGGAGCCGCCCGGACCCGCGCCTCAATCGCCGGCGGGGCTGGATTTGGCTGGCGCCGGCCCAGAAGTGCGCGCAGAGCAACCCTGCGCCTGACGAGGCTGGAATGCCCGCAGGGCAATTTCAGCCTCGCCGGCGTTTGAGGCGCGGGGTCTGGGGCGGAGCCCCGGCAGCGGCGCGGCACTCGCAAGCCCGACCGCAACCCGACGGGAGTCAGACCGCGTCGGCCTCGGCCGCGGCCAGTTCCGCCGAGATGTCGGCCGGGCGGCGCCAGCCGCGTTCGCCGCGGGCCAGCAGCCAGGCGGTGGCCTCCTGCGGCGGCATCGCGGCGGCGACCAGCCACCCCTGGACGGCGTCGCAGCCCAGGTCCCGCAGCCGCTCCCACGTCTCGTCGTCCTCCACGCCCTCGGCGACGACCAGCAGGCCCAGCGAGTGCGCGAGGTCCACGGTGCAGCGGACGATCTCCGCGTCCTGCGCGTCGACCGCGAGCCGGCCCACGAAGGAGCGGTCGATCTTCAGCTCGCTGACCGGCAGCCGCCTCAGGTGGACCAGCGAGGAGTAGCCCGTGCCGAAGTCGTCCAGGGACATCTTCACGCCGTGGCCGGTGAGCCCGGCCATGGTGTCGGCCGCCCGCTGGGGGTCCTCCAGCAGGACGTGTTCCGTTATCTCCAGCTGCAGCCCGCTCGCCGGGACCCCGTGGCGAGCCAGTCGCGCGGCCACCGCACCCGCGAAGCCCGGGGTGTGGACGTCGCGCGGCGAGACGTTGACGGCCACCGGGACCTTCAGTCCCTGGGCCCGCCACCGTGCCACCTGGGCGAGGGCGGTCTCCAGGACGTACTCCGTCAGGTGCGGCATCAGCCCGGAGGTCTCGGCGATCGCGATGAACTCGTCCGGGGACACCCGCCCGCGTTCCGGGTGGACCCAGCGGACCAGCGCTTCGAGCCCGGCCACCTGGCCGTCGAAGCGGACCTTCGGCTGGTAGTGGAGTTCCACTTCGCCTGCGTCCAGGGCCCTGCGCAGGTCGCCGAGGAGGCCCAGGCGGTCGGGGGTGTTGCTGTCCCGCTTGGACTCGTACACCTCCACGCCCGTCCGGTCGCGCTTCGCCTGGTACATCGCCACGTCCGCGCGCCGCAGCAGCCCCTCCGCGTCCAGCGCGTGGTCGGGGAAGACGGCGAGGCCGGCGCTGGCCTCCAGGACGAGGGTGAGCCCGTCCAGGTCGAGCGGGGAGCTGAGCTCCGCGACCAGGTGGCGGGCGACGCGCTGGGCGCTGGTGGTGGAGTCGGTGACGGGGAGCAGCACGGCGAACTCGTCGCCGCCGAGCCGGGCCGCCTCGGCTTCCTCGGGCAGGGCCTGGCGCAGCCGGTCGGCGATCTGGAGGAGCAGGCGGTCGCCCGCCAGGTGGCCGAGGGTGTCGTTGACCGCCCGGAAGCGGTCCAGGTCGATCAGCACAAGAGCTGCCCGGGTGCCCAAACGTTCAGCCTCGTCCAGGGCGGACCAGGCGCGCTCCAGCAGCCACTGCCGGTTCGGGAGCCCGGTCAGCGGGTCCCGCAGCTGTTCCTCGGCGCGCGCCCGGGCGATCCACAGGGTGGAGTCCAGCGCGATCAGCGGTACGGCGAACAGCGGCAGCAGGACCGGCTGGGTGACCGCGACGACGCAGATCAGCGGGGCGATGCCGAGCAGCGCGACCGCGACTAAGGCCTGCCGGAGCAGGGCGGTGCGGGCGACGGTGGGCAGGCCGCCGCCGCGCGGGGCCAGCGCGATCCAGAGCAGGACCCGGGTGACGAGCAGGTAGGCGACGGCGACGAGGACCACCTCGGGGACCGCCTCCAGCTCCCAGGTGGTGGGCAGCCAGGGGGTCTCGACGGAGGGTTCCACCCCGAAGGCGGCGAGGACGAGGGCCCCGGCGCTGATGCCGAGGATGTCCACGGAGCCGTGCAGCAGCCCCTGCCGCCAGCGGTGCCGGCGGGCGGCTCCGACCAGGGAGACGACGGCCAGCGAGACCAGGCCGGCGGGCACCCACCCGTAGAGGAGGAGCACGCCGAGGGTGAGCGCGGCGCCGGATCCGGTGCCGCCCCACCAGCGGTCGCGGCCCAGGGCGACCAGGTGGCCGACGATGATGCCGGTGAGCAGGGCCAGCGCCCAGCCGACCGTGCCGCCGGGGAACAGTGCGTGACGGCCGCTCAGCGCGGACACGATGCCGGCGCCGAGGACCACGACCGAGAGGCCCACGACCAGGAAGGGCAGCACGCCGCGCCGTTCCTGTCCGCCCGCGTCGGTGTCGATCGGTCGGGTCTCCGGTGTCCTGGCACCCAGGACACCGAGCCTGCCCGCCCGCATGGACGGGAGTTCCCCGCCGAATTCAGGTGACGGGTCGGCGCTTTCGGTGGGTTTCATGCCCGTACCTCTCACAGCCGGCGATGCCGATGTCACGCGATGGCCCCGATGTCATGCCACCACGGCCGGATCGCATCCTGCAGCCGTGCACGACAGGCGCACCCCTCAACAGTAGGACGCGCGAGGCTCCCAGGGGCAGCGGTCGGCAGTGGTTGCCCGAATGCGACCCAGCCATCCTCATCAGTACGGTATCCGCCGAACGGGTGAGTTTGGACCAGGACCCCCACGTCACCCATCCGATGATCCGACAGGTCACCGCCCTGCGACCAGCCTTGTACCAGCCGTTTACCACCGGCCGCCGCGCCTGGCGTGCGCCCGCCCGTACGGCCGCACGCCACGCATCCGTTCGCCTTCGCTACTCCCCCTCGGCGATTCCCCTCGCGGGCTTTCCCCGGTACTACCCGGTATTACTCCCCTTCGCCTCCGCCGTCCACCGGGAGCGCGGCCGCCCGCGCCGCGTCCGGGCCCTGCTCCAGCAGCACGGCGAAACCGGCGTCGTCGAGGATGGACAGCTTCAACTGCACGGCCTTGTCGTACTTGGAGCCCGGGTTGTCGCCGACGACGACGAACGAGGTCTTCTTCGACACGGAGCCGGTGACCTTGGCCCCGCGGCTCTGCAGGGCCTCTTTCGCGCCGTCCCGCGTGTGGCTCTGCAAAGTGCCGGTGACGACGACGGTCAGCCCCTCCAGCGGACGGGGCCCCTGTTCCTCGGCGGAACCTTCCTCCTCCATCCGTACCCCGGCCTCCCGCCACTTGCGCAGGATCTCCTGGTGCCAGTCGACGGCGAACCACTCCTTGAGGGAGGCGGCGATGATCGCCCCGACCCCGTCGGTGGCGGTCAGCTCCTCCTCGGTGGCCTGCTCGATGCGCTCGATCGAACGGAACTCGCGGGCGAGGGCCTCGGCCGCGACCGGGCCGACGTGACGGATCGACAGGCCGTTGATGATGCGGGCGAGCGGGCGCTCCTTGGCGGCGGCGATGTGCTCCAGCATGGCCAGGGCGTTCTTCTTCGGCTCGCCCTTCTGGTTGGCGAAGACCGTGACGATCTTCTCCTCGCCCGTCTTCGGGTCCCGCTTGGGCAGGCCGCTGTCCGGGTCCAGGACGTACGCCTTGATGGGCAGCAGCTGCTCGATGGTCAGGCCGAAGAGGTCGCCCTCGTCGAGCAGGGGCGGCTGCGCCGGCTCCAGCGGGGCGGTCAGCGCTGCCGCGGCCACCATGCCGAAGTTCTCGATGTCCAGGGACTGCCGGCCGCCCAGGTAGAAGAGCCGCTCGCGCAGCTGGGCGGGGCAGGTCTGGGCGTTGGGGCACCGGACGTCGATGTCCCCCTCCTTCATGGGCCGCAGCGCCGTCCCGCACGCGGGGCACTCGGCGGGCATCACGAACTCCCGCTCGCTGCCGTCCCGCAGGTCCACCACCGGCCCGAGGATCTCGGGGATGACGTCGCCCGCCTTGCGCAGCACGACCGTGTCCCCGATGAGCACGCCCTTGGCCTTGACGACCTCCTGGTTGTGCAGGGTGGCGAACTCCACCTCCGAGCCCGCCACCGTCACCGGCTCCACCTGCGCGTACGGGGTGACGCGCCCGGTGCGGCCGACGCCGACCTTGATGTCGATCAGCTTGGTGTTGACCTCTTCGGGTGCGTACTTCCAGGCGATCGCCCAGCGCGGGGCGCGCGCGGTGGAACCGAGCCGCCCCTGGAGGGCGATCTCGTCGAGCTTGACGACCACGCCGTCGATCTCGTGCTCCACCGAGTGCCGGTTCTCGCCGAACTCCGCGATGAACGCGCGGACCTCGGCGAGGGAGGCGACCACCTTGTTGTGCCGGGCGGTCGGCAGGCCCCATTCGCGCAGCAGCTCGTACGCCTGCGACTGGCGCTCGATCGAGAGGCCCTCGCGGGCGCCGATGCCGTGGACGACCATGTGCAGCGGGCGGCTGGCGGTGACCTTGGGGTCCTTCTGCCGCAGCGAACCGGCCGCGGCGTTGCGCGGGTTGGCGAAGGGCTTGCCCTCCGCCTCCACGAGCCGGGCGTTGAGCTCCTCGAACTTCTCCATCGGGAAGTAGACCTCGCCGCGGATCTCGACGAGGGCCGGGGTCCGGTCGCCCTTGAGGCGGTCCGGGATCTCGGCGATGGTGCGGACGTTGGGCGTGATGTCCTCACCGGTGCGGCCGTCGCCGCGGGTGGCGGCACGGGTGAGCCGGCCGTTCTCGTAGGTGAGGTTGACGGCGAGGCCGTCCACCTTCAGCTCGCACAGGTAGTGGTAGTCCGAGGTGTTGACGTCCCGGGCCACCCGCTCGGCCCAGGCGGCCAGTTCCTCGTCGTCGAAGGCGTTGTCGAGGGAGAGCATGCGCTCCCGGTGCTCGACGGAGGCGAAGTCCGTCTCGTACGCCCCGGCCACCTTCTGGGTGGGCGAGTCGGGCGTGCGCAGCTCCGGGTACTGCTCCTCCAGCGCCTCCAGCGAGCGCAGCAGCTTGTCGAACTCGGCGTCGCTGACGACCGGCTGGTCGTTCACGTAGTACCGGAAGCGGTGCTCCTCGATCTGCTCGGCGAGCAGCTGGTGCTGCTCGCGCACCGCCGCCGGTACTGCCGTGTCCTGCTGTTCGGCTGCCATGCCGTGTCCTCCCGTGCCCCGTCTCGACCGTCACTCAGGGTTGTCGGCGAGCGACCTCGCCGCCCTGACGCAATGCGCCTGCACCGCGCGGGCGTAGGCGGGCGAGGCGCCCGCCAGACCGCACGACGGAGTGACCACGACGGACTCCGCCAGAGTCCCCGGGGCCAGCCCCAGCCTGCGCCAAAGCTTCCTGACACCCATGACGCTACCGGCAGGGTCCGACAACGGACCGTCCGTGCCCGCCACCACTCCGGCGAAGAGTTTCGCACCGCCTTCGACGGCCTCCCCGATGGCGTCATCCTCGCGCTCGGTGAGCAGCGAGAAATCGAACGACACGCCCGTGGCCCCGGCCCGGCGCAGCAGGCCGAAGGGGACCTCGGGCGCGCAGGAGTGCACGATCACGTCCCCGTCGTGCACGGCGAAGAGTTCGCGCAGCGTGCCCTCGACGACCTGCCGGTCGACGGCGCGGTAGGTGCGGTAGCCGCTCGCGGAGCGGACCCGGCCGAGCAGCACGGCCGTCAGGGACGGCTCGTCGAACTGCAGCACGACGTCGGCGCCGGGGATCCGCTTGCGCACGTCGGCCAGGTGGTCGCGCAGCCCCTCGGCCAGCGATCCGGCCAGGTCCCGGCAGGCCCCCGCGTCCTGGAGCATGGCCTCGCCGCCGTGCAGCTCCAGGGCGGCGGCCAGCGTCCACGGGCCGACCGCCTGGACCTTGAGCTTCCCGGTGTACCCCTGGGTGAACTCCTCCAGGGCGTCGAGGTCCTCGCCGAGCCAGGACCGGGCCCGCTTCGAGTCCCGTCCGGGGCGGTCGCTGATCCGCCAGCCGCTGGGCTCGACGTGCGCGTACATGTCGACGAGCAGTCCGAGGGAACGGCCGATCATGTCGGCGCCGGGGCCCCGGGCGGGCAGCTCGGCGAGGTACGGGAACTCCTCGAAGGACCCGGTGACGGTCTTGGCGGCCTCGCGGGCGTCGCCGCCGGGCAGCGAACCGACGCCGGTGGCGCTCGCGGTCACCGGCCCGGCCTGACGCTCAGGTCGTTGACCTCGGCGTCGCGCGGCAGGTCGACGGCCATGACGATGGTGGTCGCCACCGACTCGGGGTCGATCCAGGCGGCCGGGTCGTACTCCTTGCCCTCCTGGGAGTGCACCTTGGCCTGCATGGGGCTGGCGGTCCGCCCCGGGTACACGGAGGTGACGCGGATCCCGTTGGCCTTCTCCTCGGCGCGCAGCGAGTCGGCGAGGGCCTTCAGCCCGTGCTTGGAGGCGGCGTACGCGCTCCAGTCGGCGTGGGCGGTCAGGCCCGCGCCGGAGTTCACGAAGACGACGGTGGCCTTGGAGGCGCGCAGGGTGGGCAGGAGCAGCCGGGTGACCTCGGCGGGCGCGATCAGGTTGACGTTGAGCTGCTGGTGCCAGGTCTTGGGCCGCAGCTCCCCGACCGGTCCGAGGTCCACGATCCCGGCGACGTGCAGCAGGGAGTCGATCCGCTCGGGGATCGCCTGCTTGGAGAAGGCCCACGAGAGCCGCTCGGGGTCGGCGAGGTCGCCGACGAGGACGCCCGCTCCGGGGTACCGCTCGACGAGCTGCTTGCCGCGGGCGGCGTCGCGGGCGAGGAGGACGAGGTCGTCGCCACGGGCGTGCAGGCGGGCCGCGACGGCCGCGCCGATGCCGGATCCGGCACCGGTGATCATGTGAGTAGCCATACCGCCCATGCTCGCACCCCCGGACGGGCGCGGGAGCCGAAGGTCGAGGTCAGGTGCCGACGGCCGTCCGGTACGCGCGCTCCACGGCGGCGCGGGCGGCGGCCGCCCGCTCCGCCGGGACGGCGGGGGCGAAGCCCTGGCCGATCACGGCGTGCGGGAGCGTCGCGACGAGCCGGGCCCGCACGTCGCCCCGCGGCCCGGCCCACCGCTCCAGGGCCTGGTCGCGTACCTCGGCCAGCGCGGCGGCGCGGTCCGGCGCGGGCGGGGCGAAGCGGCCGCCGCAGGCCCGCTCGTGCTCGGCCCAGCGGTCCTCCCAGAACTCCACCGTCCAGCCGGGCCACCGGGCGGCGAGGGTACGGCCGTGGGCGCGGGCCGTGTTCAGCCACCAGCCGACCCGGCGCCGCTCGGGATCCACGTGGATGCCGGCGTCCGCCCGCAGCCGGTGGCTCCCGTGGTCCGGAGCGTCCCGGAGCCGCTCCAGCAGGGCGGGCCCCTCCTCGACCGGGTGGTCGTCGATGTCGGCGAGCACGTGGCAGCGGTCCGCGCCGATGGTGACCACGGCGACCAGCGGGTCGGGGTCGTCCAGCTCCTCGTCGTCCGGCTCCAGTGCGGGACCGGGGTACACGGCGGTGTCCGGCTCCCCCGGGTCGAGCCCGAGGTGGGCGCGCAGCCCGCTCTGGCCGTCGTAGAGCCAGCGCACCTCCCAGCCCGGCCAGGCGCACCGCAGCAGCTCCAGGGTGGCCGCCCGGGTGCGCAGGGAAGCGGCGGGCCCCTCCTGGGCGAAGACCAGCAGGAGCCGGCGGGTCTCGTCGGCGAGGACGCCGGCCTCGACCATGTCGTCGGGGTACCAGCCGTCCTCCCTCGCGTGGCTGCGCAGGAACGGGAGCACTGCCTCGGGCCCGGCGAGCAGGTCGAGGCCCAGGTCCACGGCGCCGTGGGAGGAGCGGTGGCGGGTGTGGCCCAGGGGCCCCGAGAGGACGAAGACGGCCCGGTTGCCCATCGTCAGAGCCCCGCTTCCTCGCGCAGACGGGCGGCCGTCTTGGAGGCGTCGTAGTCGGCGGGGACGCCTTCGACCAGGAGGACCTCGCCCGCCATGTGGCGGGTGCGCAGCGGGAGGATGGCCCGGTAGGCGTCGGAGGCGTACCAGGCGCGGGCCCGCTCGATGTCCGGGAAGCCGATCACGACGACGGTGCCGGGGAAGGGTCCCTCGACCACCTCGACCTCCTTGCCGTGCACGAGGAAGCGGCCCTCGAAGGGGTCCATGGTCGACTGGATCCGCTCGATGTACT
This sequence comes from Streptomyces sp. NPDC048424, assembly GCF_040651555.1. Classification (NCBI taxonomy): domain Bacteria; kingdom Bacillati; phylum Actinomycetota; class Actinomycetes; order Kitasatosporales; family Streptomycetaceae; genus Streptomyces; species Streptomyces sp. NPDC048424. The sequence goes on from NZ_JBEZKE010000009.1 coordinate 55,368, forward strand.
CGAGGACGTCCTCGTTCATCGTCTCGGGGCGGATGTGGGCGATGGCGTACGCGGTCATGGTCTGCTCCCCGGTGTGACCGGCCCGTCGGTCCGGGCCCGTTGGTCCGATCCTGTCAGCGCGCGCCGGCCGCGGCGATTACCCCACAGGTCATGCCGAGGCGGGCTGGAAGGTGCGCCGGTAGGCGATCGGGGAGATGCCGAGGGCGGCACGCATGTGCTGGCGCAGGGAGTTGCCGGAGCCGAAGCCGGCGCGGTGGGCGACCAGGTCGACCGGAAGGTCGCTGGACTCCAGCAACTGGCGGGCCACTTCGAGGCGTTGCGCGGTGAGCCACTGCACCGGGGTCATGCCGACCTCGTCGCGGAAGCGCCGGGTGAAGGTGCGCAGGCTCATCCGGGCGTGGGCGGCCAGTTCGGCGAGGGTGACCGGTTCGGCGAGGCGTTCCAGGGCCCAGGCGCGGGTGGCCGTGGTGGTGGCCACGGTGGGTTCGGGGACGGGCCGGTCGATGTACTGCGCCTGCCCGCCGTCGCGCCAGGGCGGTACGACGCACATCCGCGCGGCCCGGTTGGTGACGGCCGCGCCGTGGTCGCGCCGGATCAGGTGCAGGCACAGGTCGACCCCGGCGGCGACCCCGGCGGAGGTCAGGACGTCGCCGTCGTCGACGAACAGGACGTCCTCGTCGACGAGGACCCGGGGGTAGGCCCGGCGGAACTCGGGAGCCAGGTTCCAGTGCGTGGTCGCGGGCCGGCCGTCGAGCAGTCCGGCGGCCGCGAGGACGTACGAGCCGGTGCAGATCGAGACCAGGCGGGTGCCGGGGCGGATGCCGGCGATGGCGGCGGTGACCTCTGGGGGCAGCGGGGCACCGTCGGCCAGCTCGGGCATGGCGTGCGTGGGCGGGAGGATCACGGTGTCGGCGGCGGCGAGCGCTTCGGGTCCGGCGGCGGGCTGGATGGTGAACCCGGCGTCGCTCAGCACGGGGCGGCCGTCGGCCGTGCAGACGACGACCTCGTACAGGGCCTCGCCGGCCTCGTCCACGGCGCTGCCGAAGACGCGCGAGGGGATCCCCAGCTCGAAGGGGGGCACGCCGGGCAGGGCGAGCACCGCGATCCGGTGCAGCCTGCCGCCTCCCTGGACGTCCCCTGCCTCCGGTGTCGTCTTCCGTACGCAGCTCATGGCCAGATTCTGTCAGATAGTGGCCATTCGGCCAACACCGTGCGGGCCGGCGATGCCCGAATGTGGGACGTGTCGCCGGGGAGAACCCGGTATCGGATGTGATCGAACGAAATGAGGCGGACAGGCATGCGCGCGATGATCGTGAACGGATGGGGCGGCCCCGAGACCCTGGTCGAGCGCGAGGTGGACCGGCCGGAGCCGGGCCTGGGCGAAATCCTCGTCCGGGTCCACGCGGCCGGCGTCAACCCGGTCGACTGGAAGACCCGGGCCAGCGGCGCCCTCATCACCTGGGGCGAGGTCCCGATCGTCGGCTGGGACGTCTCCGGAACCGTCGAGGCGGTCGGCCCCGGCGTGACCGTGTACCGCCCGGGCGACGAGGTCTACGGCATGCCGAGCTTCCCGCGGCAGGCCGGCGGCTACGCCGAGTACGTCGCCGCCCCCGCCCGGCACTTCGCCCGCAAGCCGGCCTCCCTCGACCACGTGCAGGCGGCCGCCCTGCCGCTGGCGGCGCTGACCGCCTGGCAGGCGCTGGTGGACACGGCCGCGGTCGCGGCCGGGCAGCGGGTGCTCGTGCACGCGGCGGCCGGCGGGGTCGGGCACCTGGCGGTGCAGATCGCCAAGGCCCGCGGCGCGTACGTGATCGGCACGGCGAGCGCGGGCAAGCACGGTCTGCTGCGCGAGCTGGGCGCGGACGAGGTGATCGACTACCGGGAGCAGGACTTCACCGAGGCGGTCTCGGACGTGGACGTCGTCCTCGACGCGGTCGGCGGCGAGATCGCGGAGCGTTCCCTGAAGGTGCTGAAGCCCGGCGGGCACCTGGTGACCCTGCCCGGCCCCGACGGCCTCCCGGCCGACGCACAGGGCGTGCACGCCTCCTGGGTCCTCGTGGAACCGGACCTGAAGGGCCTGGAGGCGATCGCGGCCCTGGCGGACCAGGGCCTGCTGAAGCCGCTGGTCGACACGGTGCTGCCGCTGGAGCAGGCCGCGAAGGCCCACGAGATCGGCGAACTGGGCCGCACCACCGGCAAGATCGTCCTGACGGTCGCCTGAGCGGCGCGGTCCGCCGCGGGACGGCCCAGGGCCCGGGACAGGACCTAGCTCGTGGGCCGTCCGCGCAGGTGGCGCTGGAGCCGGGCGTGGCGGAACTGGTAGACGGCGCCGACCTGGCGCAGCACGCCGCGCCGGTAGGCGTCCTCCAGGAAGGCGACGGTCGCCCAGGGGAGGCGCCCGGTCAGCGGCAGCCAGATGCGGGTCAGGAGCACCCACTGGCCCCAGGCGGTGAACGCCAGGGCGTAGGAGAGCGCTCCGGCCACCCCACCCACGGCGCCGAGCGCGAGACCGTCGGCCATCGGCCAGGTCAGGGGGCCGACGACGCCCTGGAGCAGCTCGGTCATGAGCCGGCCGCCGAAGGCGATCACCACGGTGAGCATCGGCGCGAGGAAGAGGGCCTGGCGCACCACGATGCTGCGGTTGATGGCCAGCAGGTCCGTCGGGGTGGCGGCGCGGCCGAGGTCGATGGGGGTCTCCAGGGTGGCCACGAGCCCGAGTACGAGCCCTCCCGCGAGGGCGAACGTGAGCCCGTACATCAGGCAGTTGACGGCCGTCGCCTCGATCACGGCCGGGTTGACCAGCACTCCGCCGTACGTCAGCTGCGCACCGACGGTGTAGGCGAGCCCGCACCCGAGGCCCATCACGCAGCCGCCCAGCAGTCCGGCCGGTACCAGAGTGGCGACCCGGCGGGCGGAGGGGCCGGCGGACCGGCGGCGGCCCGGCAGCCGTATCCGCACCCGGGACGGCTCGAACGCCCGGATCCCGAGCACGGCCACGAGTCCGTGGACCAGCCCGAAGGCGAGCCCGACGGCCGGGCCGAACAGCAGCGCGTCCAGCAGGCCCGTACCGAGCGCGAAGGCGGCTCCGTGGCCCGCCGCCAGGTTCTTGGCGGGGAAGACCAGCCAGTCGGCGACCGCGGTGACCAGGGAACAGGCGAGGACGACGGCCAGGATCCGCGAGGCCAGCGGCAGTGACTCGCGCAGCTGCCACCAGGCCAGGTCCTGGCCCTCGCGCCGCCCGGGCCGGTCCAGGTGCCCGGCGAGGTGGCCCAGGTAGTGCCGGGCGCGCTGCGGGTCCCACGTACGGGGCCCGCGCGCGCGGCGTGCGCCCGGGACGGCCGTGGGGGGCGACCCGTAGACGCTCGGCACGAACCCGGCCAGCAGGTGCTCCTCGATGGCCCCCGGGGTCGGGAAGCGGGCGGAGTCCAGCAGTACGGCCGGGTCCTGGGCCGGGGTGTCGCTGTAGACGGTCCGGGCGAGCAGGACCATCAGCGGAGTGCGGAGCACGGCCGCGAGGCGGGCGCCGGGAGCGCCGTCCGGATCCGTGCGCAGCCGCTCCAGCACGGGGTCCCAGCCGGTGAAGGCCCGGCCGTCGCGGTCGGCCGGTGCCGTGGGGCGCGCGGTGCGGGGCAGGTAGCGGACCAGGTCGTCGGCGTCCAGGTCCAGCAGCTCGATGCCCGCGGTCCGGCGGAGCACCTCGACCCCGACGGCCTCGGCGAACTGCTCGGTGCGGCTGGTCAGGAGCAACGGCAGCGCGCTGGTGTTGAGTTCGCGCAGGGCGACGCCGAGCAGCCCGGTGGCCATCTCGTCGAACCCGTCGAGCACCGGCAGGATCCATCCGGCGTCCACCAGGGCGGCGGCGAGGGTGGAGCCGCCGGGGGCGCTCGCGTCGAGGTGCGGGTGGTCGCGCAGCAGGCGGGCGATCAGCCAGTCGCGCAGGGTGGTGCCGGTCGGGTCCCACGAGCCCATGCTGAAGACCACGGGCACGGGTTCGCCGGGGGTACGGGCCCCCAGGTGGTCGAGGACGAACCGCAGCACGAGGACGGTCTTGCCGGAGCCGGCCCGGCCGAGCACCACCAGCCGGCCGGACCGGACGCGCCGGTAGACGTCGGCGATGTCGGTGAGGCCGCCGTCCAGGGACGGCTGCCCGTCGGCGGCTCCGGGCGCTCCGGGCGCTTCGGGGGCCCCGGGGGGAGTACCGCTGATGTTGGCCCGGTGGTCGAGCAGTTCGGCGGGCGCGGAGCGCCAGCGCACGGGCAGCGGGAAGGGGTCGTGGACGCGGCGCTGCTCCTCCTCGCGGATGCAGCGGCCGTAGACGTCGTGGGCGAGCGCCTCGGCGACCGCGGCCAGGGCGCCCCGGGACGTCGGCAGCGTGCCGGGGCGCCCCGGCCGGGCGGGCGCGGGAGCCGGTACGGGAGCCGGTGCGGAGGCGGGCCCGGGAGCCGGAGCCGCGACGGGCGCGGACGGCTGATCGCCCACGCCCTCTTCCGCGGCCTGACCGGCCTGCCCGGCGGCGGCGGTCCCGGTGCCCCGGTGGGCGGCCAGCAGGTCCGTCCAGAGCTCGTCCCGGTCGCGCCGCAGCTCGTCGGCCAGTGCGTGCGCGACCTGCTTCACCGTTCCCATCCGGGCGTCGGTGGGTTTGCCGGTCTCCAGCCGGTGGATGGTGCGGACCCCGAGCCGGGACCGCTCGGCCAACTGTTCCTGCGTCATCCCCGCCTCGTGCCGCAACCCGCGGAGCAACGCACCGAACCGGCTGCTCACTTGTACGCCCTTTCCCCTGACGACGCTCCTGCCACCTGTGTCCGATGTCCTGCGGAAACCCGGTCAAACCACGGGGCACGACCAACCGGCCACATATGGCCGGTTGCGGGCATGGTCCGCCGACCAGCACGAACACCACGATGAGTGCCTGTCGCCGCACCCGACGCGGCGCCGCCTCGACCCAGGGGAGTTGACCCTCATGTCCACCACGAAGCCGAACGGGCTCACCCGCCGCCTCAAGTCCGTCATCGCGTCGACGGCCTTATTGCTCGCCGGCGCCGTCGTCGCGCCGACCGGCGCGCACGCCGCCCCGGCGAACCACTACTACATCGAGATCGGCGGCACCGGCGCCGCCGCGGAAGCGCCCGGATGCACCACGAGCTTCGACGCCGCGAACCGGAATCTGAACGGGGGCATCGCGATTCCGGTCTGCTACGTGGCCAGCGGCGGCCCCTTCGTCGGGAGCCACAACGAACAGCCGGCCCCCTTCGCGCCGAGCTTCGGCGACAGCGTGAACCAGGGCTACTGGAACGCCAAGGCCGCCCTGGAGGACGCCTACCGCACCGACCCGACCGCGACCTTCACGATCGCCGGCTACTCCCAGGGCGCCTGGGTCGCCGACCTGCTGCTCCAGACGATCGCCGACAACGGCACCGAGGTGCCGCGCGACCGGGTCGACGGCATGCTCTACTCCGACCCGATGCAGCCCGGAACCGGTTTCTGGCGCCTGGTCCCGGAGGGGGTCCTCATCCCCTTCGTGGCCTACTCCCCCGGCACCGGGCCGGAGGACTTCCCGGGCGTCCCCGTCCAGCGCCACTGCATCCAGACCGACGGGGTCTGTGACGCGACGTCCCTGGACTCCTTCCCCGGCTTCCTGCAGCAGCACCCGCGCTACTTCCGGGAGGGCGAGATCATCGCCACCACCCTCACCCAGCACGGCGGCCGCGGCACCGTCTGGTACCCGGCTGCCTGATTCCTGACAGCGCGACGCCGCGGCCCGCACGGGGGGGCCGCGGCGTCGTGCCGTGCGGGGCTCCGGTCAGACGGCGGCGGTGGCCCGGGTGGTCGTCGCGATGGTGGCGGAGCCGACCACGCGGGTGCCGTCGTAGAGCACGATCGCCTGGCCGGGGGCCACGCCGCGGACCGGCTCGGTGAAGGAGACGCGCAGCTCGCCGTCCACGACCTCGGCGAAGACCTCGGTCTCGCCGCCGTGGGCGCGCAGCTGGGCGGTGTACGTGCCCGGGGCGGCGGCCGTGGATCCGCACCAGCGGGGGCGGATCGCGGTGAGGGCGGTGACGTCGAGGGCCTCGACCGGGCCGACGGTGACGGTGTTGTTCACCGGGGAGATGTCGAGGACGTAGCGCGGCTTGCCGTCGGGGGCGGGGTGGCCGATGCGCAGGCCCTTGCGCTGGCCGATGGTGAAGCCGAAGGCGCCCTCGTGGGTGCCGACCTTCTCGCCGGTGGCCTCGTCGACGATGTCGCCCTCGGCCTTGCCGAGGCGGCCGGCGAGGAAGCCCTGGGTGTCGCCGTCGGCGATGAAGCAGATGTCGTGGCTGTCGGGCTTCTTCGCGACGGCCAGGCCCCGCTCCTCGGCCTCGGCGCGGATCTCGTCCTTGGTGGTGAGGGTGTCGCCGAGCGGGAACAGCGCGTGGGCGAGCTGCTTCTCGTCGAGGACGCCGAGGACGTACGACTGGTCCTTGGCCATGTCGGAAGCGCGGTGCAGCTCGCGGGTGCCGTCCTCGTTCAGCACGACGGTGGCGTAGTGGCCGGTGCAGACGGCGTCGAAGCCGAGGGCGAGGGCCTTGTCGAGCAGCGCCGCGAACTTGATCTTCTCGTTGCAGCGCAGGCAGGGGTTCGGGGTGCGCCCGGCCTCGTACTCGGAGATGAAGTCCTCGACGACGTCCTCGCGGAAGCGCTCGGCCAGGTCCCAGACGTAGAACGGGATGCCGATCACGTCGGCGGCGCGGCGGGCGTCGCGGGAGTCCTCGATGGTGCAGCAGCCGCGGGCGCCGGTCCGGAAGGACTGCGGGTTCGCGGACAGGGCGAGGTGGACGCCGGTCACGTCGTGCCCGGCTTCGACCGCGCGGGCGGCGGCGACGGCGGAGTCCACTCCGCCGGACATGGCGGCCAGGACGCGAAGGGGGCGGGCGGTGCGCGGCAGGTTCTCAGTCATAGCACCGTCCAGAGTACGGGGGAACCGGGCGGGGTCACAGCGCGTTATCGGGTACAGGGGGGTGGATCACATGACCGAGCTCGGGAACAAAAGATCGAAACCGCGGAACCGGACCCGCAGGGCGGTGCTGTTCGGCGGGCTCGGGGTCTTCGCGGCGGCCGCGGTCGCCGGCCGCGACGAGATCGGCCGGGCCTGGTGGCTGATACCGGGAGTGGCCAAGCCCCGCAAGGAGGGCGAGCTCGACCACGTGGGCGCGAGCTGGACCTCGGCCTCGCCGGCGAACTGGCGGATGGCGGACCGGCCCGACGACTACCGGGTGGACCGGATCGTCGTCCATGTCACACAGGGCAGCTTCGAGGGCTCGGTGCAGGCCTTCAAGAATCCGTTCCACCGGGCGTCGGCGCACTACATCGTGCGCGGCGACGGCCACGTGGAACAGCTGGTGCGCGAGATGGACGTGGCCTTCCACGCGGCGAACCGCTCGATGAACGAGCGCAGCATCGGCATCGAGCACGTCGGCTTCGTGGACCGCCCGGAGGACTTCACGGACGCGATGTACGCGGCCTCGGCCCGGCTGGCGGCCGACGTCTGCCGCCGGTACGGGATACCGGCGGACCGCACCCACCTCGTCGGGCACTCCGAGGTCCCGGGCGCCGACCACACGGATCCGGGACCCCACTGGGACTGGGACCGCTACGTACGCCTCGTCCGGGAAGCCCTCGCGGCGAAGCCCGGCCCTAGCTGAGGCCCGCCGTGCGGGCGCGTTCCACGGCCGGGCCGATGGCCGCGGCCACGGCCGCGACGTCCTCCTTGGTGGAGGTGTGGCCGAGGGAGAAGCGCAGGGTGCCGCGGGCCAGCTGCGGGTCGGTGCCGGTGGCCAGCAGGACGTGGCTCGGCTGGGCCACGCCGGCGGTGCAGGCGGAGCCGGTGGAGCACTCGATGCCCTGGGCGTCGAGCAGGAGCAGCAGGGAGTCGCCCTCGCAGCCGGGGAAGCTGAAGTGGGCATTGGCCGGAAGGCGCCCGTCGGGGTCTCCCCCGAGGACGGCGTCGGGCACGGCCGCGCGGACGGCGGCGACCAGCTCGTCGCGCAGGGCGCCGATCTCGGTGGCGAACCGCTCCCGCCGCTCGGCTGCGAGGACCGCGGCCACCGCGAAGGCGGCGATGGCGGGCACGTCGAGGGTGCCGGAGCGGACGTGCCGCTCCTGGCCGCCGCCGTGCAGGACGGGTACGGGGCTCTGGTCGCGGCCGAGGAGCAGCGCGCCGATGCCGTAGGGGCCGCCGACCTTGTGGCCGCTGACGGTCATGGCGGCGAGAGCGCTGTCGGCGAAGTGGACGTCGAGCTGTCCGAAGGCCTGGACGGCGTCGGAGTGCAGCGGGATCCCGTGCTCGCGGGCGACGGCGGCCAGTTCGCGGACCGGCATGACGGTGCCGATCTCGTTGTTGGCCCACATGACGGTGGCCAGGGCCACGTCGTCGGGGTTGCGCTCGACGGCTTCCCGGAAGGCGTCGGGGTGCACGCGGCCGTAGCGGTCCACGGGCAGGTACTCGACGCGGGCGCCCTCGTGTTCGGCGAGCCAGTGGACGGCGTCGAGCACGGCGTGGTGCTCGACGGGGCTGGCCAGGACCCGGTTCCGGGCCGGGTCGGCGTCGCGCCGGGCCCAGTAGAGGCCCTTGACGGCGAGGTTGTCGGCCTCCGTGCCGCCGGCGGTGAACACCACCTCGCTGGGGCGGGCGCCGACCGCCTCGGCGAAGGCCTCGCGGGCCTCCTCGACGGTACGGCGGGCCCGGCGGCCGGCGGCGTGCAGGGAGGACGCGTTCCCCGTGGCGGCGAACTGCGCGGTCATCGCCGCGGCGGCCTCCGGCAGCATCGGGGTGGTGGCGGCGTGGTCGAGGTAGGCCATGATCCCCCGATTCTACGAGCCCGCCGGTGCCGGTCCGCCCGGCGGGACCCTCGCCGTCGCCTGGGGCTCCGCCCCGGACCCCGCGCCTCAAACGCCGGCGCGGCTGAATTGGGGCGCCTCAGGAGCGGAGCGCGCGGGCCAGTTGGCGGGATTGGGCCACCAGGTGGTCCGTCGAGTCCCAGACCTCGGCGTCCTCTTCCAGGAAGCCGCCGGCCAGGTTGCGGGTGGTGATGGCGACCCGGAGCGGTCCGGGGGCCGGGCGGCGGCGGACGTGCGTGGTGAGTTCCACGGTCGGGGTCCAGGCCACCAGACCGAGGTCGAAGGCGGTCGGCGGCAGCGCGTCCACCGCGAGGAGCATGGACAGCGGGTCGGCGTCGCGGCCGTCGGCCAGCTCGAACCAGGCCCGCATCTCGCCCTTGCCCGAGGGGGCGCCGACGGCCCATCCCGCGGTCGCCGGGTCCAGCCGGAGCCGGAGCCGGTCCACGATGGCGGAGCTGCCGGGGATCGGGGCCGGGCCGGCCTCGGGGCCGATGCAGTCCTCGTAGGCGGGCATCACGGGCGGCTCGGCGACCGTGCGGACGTCGTCCGGCAGGGCCGCGAGGTCGCCGTAGGAGGCGAGGACGCGGATGCGCTCGACCTCGGCGCCGCTCTCGTCGAACTGGAACAGCGAGGCCTGTCCGGTGGAGAGGGTGCGGCCGACCCGGACCACCTGCGTGCGGATCACGGCGGGGCCGGGCACGGAGGAGGTCAGGTAGTGCGCGGAGACGGTGAAGGGGTCCGGGTGCGGGAGGGCCGCGGAGAGGGCCCGGCCGACCAGGGCCAGCAGGTAGCCCCCGTTGACGGCGGCGATGATCGTCCACCCGGCGGAGAGTTCCGCGTCGTACACCCCGGGCTCGTCCGCGCGTGCGGTGATGCTGGTGTCGCGGTCGAACTCACTGTCGCCGATGGAGGCCTTGGCAGCTGCGTGTGACATGAAAACGACGGTACACCGGGATGCTACTAAGCGGTAGCTTTCTATTGTTACGGCTCTTCGGCCACCGAAGAGCGCCGGTTCCAGGCCAGCGGGGCCCGCCAGTGGTAGCGCATGGCGAGGAGCCTCAGAACGAACGTGGTGACGATCGCCAGGCCGGTGGTGACGGCGTTGAGGGAGTCCAGCGCGATGGAGACCGCGACCATGGCGGCGCCGACGGTGGCGGGCACGGCGTACATCTCGCGGTCGCGCAGCAGCGAGGGCACCTCGTTGACGAGTACGTCGCGCAGTACGCCGCCGCCGACGGCGGTGGCCAGGCCGAGCGCGGCGGACGCGGTGAGGCCGAGGCCGAACTCGTAGGCCTTGGTCGTGCCCGTCACGCAGAACAGCGCGAGGCCCGCGGCGTCGAACACGTTGATGGCCCGGTTGATCCGCTGGACCTCGGGGTGCAGGAAGAAGACGAGCGCGGAGGCGACCAGCGGCGTGACGAAGAAACTGAGCTCGCCGAACGCGGCCGGCGGGACCGCACCGATGACGAGGTCGCGGAAGAGGCCGCCGCCGAGGGCCGTGACCAGGGCGAGGACGGCGATGCCGAAGACGTCGAAGTTCTTGCGGACGGCGAGCAGGGCGCCGGAGGTGGCGAAGACGAAGATGCCGGCGAGGTCCAGCGCATGCTGGACCCCGGGCGGGAAGAGATCGTGGAGCACCGGGCCATTGTCGCCCCTCGCCTCCCGGCGGGGTGACGGGTGGGGGCGGGTGCGGGGCCGCGGGGGCGGTGCCGCTACAAGACCTGGGGCTCCGCCCCAGACCCGCGCCTCAAACGCCGGCGGGGCTGGATTGTCCAGCCCCGCCGGCCCGGCTACTCCGTCGTCTTTGCCACCGCGTCCGCCGCGCCGGGCAGGGGCTTGTCGCCCGGGGCCTGGTCGGGGGCGTTCTCCGGGTGGTGGCAGGCCACCTGGTGGCCCGTCTTCAGCGTGAGCAGCGGCGGTTCCTGCGTCGTGCAGATCTGCGTGGCCTTCCAGCACCGCGTGTGGAAGCGGCACCCGCTCGGCGGCGAGATCGGCGAGGGCACGTCGCCCTTGAGCAGGATGCGCCCGCTCTTCGCGCCCCGGCGGCGCGGGTCGGGCACGGGAACGGCCGACAGCAGCGCCTTGGTGTACGGGTGCATCGGGTTCTCGTAGAGCGCGGTCCGGTCGGCCAGTTCCACGAGCTTGCCGAGGTACATCACCGCGATGCGGTCGGACACGTGCCGGATGACCGACAGGTCGTGCGCGATGATCACGTAGGTGAGGCCGAGCTCCTCCTGGAGGTCGTCCAGCAGGTTGACCACCTGGGCCTGGATCGACACGTCCAGCGCCGAGACCGGCTCGTCCGCGACGACCAGCTTCGGGTTCAGGGCCAGGGCGCGGGCGATGCCGATGCGCTGGCGCTGGCCGCCGGAGAACTCGTGCGGGTAGCGGTTGTAGTGCTCCGGGTTGAGGCCCACCAGCGACAGCAGCCGCTGGACCTCCGCCTTGAGCCCGCCCTCCGGCTGCACGCCCTGCAGCTTGAAGGGGGCGCTGACGATCGTGCCGACCGTGTGGCGCGGGTTCAGCGAGCCGTACGGGTCCTGGAAGATCATCTGGATGTCGCGCCGCAGCGGCCGCATGGCCGAGGCCCCGAGGTGGGTGATGTCCCTGCCCTCGAACTCGATGGTGCCGCCCGTGGGCTCCAGCAGCCGGGTGATCAGCCGGCCCATCGTGGACTTGCCGCAACCGGACTCGCCCACGACCCCGAGGGTCTCACCGCGCCGCACCTCGAAATCGAGGCCGTCGACGGCCTGGACCGCGCCGGACTGCCGGCGCAGCAACCCCTTGTGGATCGGGAAGTGCTTGGTCAGCCCGGACACCTTGAGCAGCGGCCCGGGCTCCTCCGCCCGCTGCGCGGGGACGCCGGGGGCGTCCGTCTTCTTCATGTCCTCGGTCACAGCTTCGGCGCAATCTCTTCGGTCCAGATCCGGGTCCGCTGCTCCGTCGGCATGTGGCAGGCGGACCAGTGCTTGTGCCCGTCCTCGGTCAGTTCGGGCCGCTGGGTGCGGGTGATCCCGTCCTTGGGCACGTCGGCGTACGGGCAGCGCGGATTGAAGGCACAGCCGCTGGGGATGTTGATCAGGCTGGGCGGCGAGCCCTTGACCGGGATGAGCCGCTCGGTCTGGTCGCGGTCGATGCGGGGCATCGAACCGAGCAGGCCCCAGGTGTACGGGTGGCGGGGTTCGTAGAAGACCTTCTCGGCGGAACCGCGCTCCACGCACCGGCCTCCGTACATCACGAGGATGTCGTCGGCCATCTCGGCGACCACGCCGAGGTCGTGGGTGATCATGATGACCGCGGAGCCGAACTCCTTCTGCAGGTCCCGGATGAGGTCGAGGATCTGCGCCTGGACGGTGACGTCGAGGGCGGTCGTCGGCTCGTCCGCGATGAGCAGCTCGGGGTTGTTCACCAGCGCCATCGCGATCATGGCGCGCTGGCGCATGCCGCCCGAGAACTCGTGCGGGTAGTTGTCCACCCGCTTGTCGGGCTCGGGGATGCCGACGCGGTCCAGCATCTCGACGGCCCGGGCGCGCGCGACCTTCTTGCTCACGTCGTGGTGGACCCGGTAGGCCTCCACGATCTGGGAGCCGATCGTGTAGTAGGGGTGCATCGCGCTGAGCGGGTCCTGGAAGATCATCGCCATCTCCCGGCCGCGCAGCTTGCGCACCTCCTCCGGGTGGGCGGAGAGCAGTTCCTTGCCGTCCAGCCAGACCTCGCCCGAGAGGGAGGCGCTGGACCGGCCGCCGTTGCCGACGCGGTGCAGGCCCATGAGGGCCAGCGAGGTGACGGACTTGCCGGAGCCCGACTCGCCCACGATGCCGAGGGTCTTGCCCTTCTCCAGCTGGAAGGAGAGTCCGTCGACCGATTTCACCAGGCCGTCGTCCGTGGGGAAGTGGACCCGCAGGTCGCGGACGTCGAGGAAGGCCCCGGGCGCGCCGGGGGCCGTCGCGGTGCCCGTGCCGGTGCCGGCTTCGGTGCTGGTTCCGGTGCCCTGGCCGGCACCGCTGACGGGCTTCGTCGGGTCGGTCACGACAGCCTCACCCTCGGGTCGATGATGGCGTAGACGAGGTCGACCACCAGGTTGCACAACACGATGAAGAACGCGGCGAACAGGGTCACGCCGAGGATCTTCGGGAGGTCGTTGACCGCGATCGCCTGGTAGGCGTACTCGCCGACCCCGTGGTACGAGAAGACGGTCTCGGTGACGATGGCGCCGCCGAGGAGGAGCCCGAAGTCCATGCCGAAGATGGTGATGATCGGCGTCAGCGCGGACCTCAGTCCGTGCCGGGTCACCACCACGCGCTCGCGCAGCCCCTTGGCGCGGGCCGTGCGGATGTAGTCCTCGCTCATCGTCTCCAGCATCCCGGCCCGGGTGAGGCGGGCGTAGAGCGCCGAGTAGAGGAAGGCGAGGGTGCACCACGGCAGGACGAGCGCCTGGAACCAGCCGGCCGGGTCGTCGGAGAAGTCGACGTACACGTTGGTGAAGATCGGCCAGTTGAAGACGAACAGCGCCAGCGACAGGACGCCGGTGAAGAACATGGGCAGCGAGACGCCGGCGAGCGCCACGCCCATGGCCACGCGGTCGAAGAGCGAGCCGGGGCGCAGGGCGGAGATGACGCCGGTGGTCACACCGGTGACCAGCCAGACGACGGCCGCGCCGAAGGCGAGGGAGGCCGTGACCGGCAGGCGCTCCAGCATCTGGGGCCAGACCTCGACGTGGTCCTTGAAGGAGTAGCCGAGGCAGGGCGCGTGGCACTGCGAGGGCTGCGGGCCGAAGTTGAACTCGCGGCCGACGAATATCCCCTTCAGGAACTCCCAGAACTGGTGGTGCAGGGGCTGGTCGAGGCCGAGGTTCTGCTTGACCGCGGCGATCGACTCCGGTGACGGGTTCTTGCCGATGTACTGAGTGGCAAGCGAGTCGACGGTGCCGCCGGCCAGCCTGGGCAGCAGGAAGAAAATCGCAAAGGTGATCGCGCTGACGACGAGCAGCAGGGCCACCGCGGCGATCATCCGCCGGACGATGTACACAAACACGAGGGTCGGCTTCGGCGTCCGCCGGCCCGTACGGCTCCCCGGTCGGGGGAGCCGCACGAGCCGGCGTGCACAGCTGCCTTCACCTGCCTTCCACGGTTCTGGCAGATCGGGCTGAAAGGTCGGGCCTTACTGGGTTCGGACTTACTTCAGGCCGACGTTGAGGTAGTCGTACTGGCCGCTCCAGGCCGGGTTCGACACCGCGTTGGTGATCTTCGGCGAGCGGTAGTGCAGCACCTTGAAGTAGGTCAGCGGCACGATGACCGCCTCGTCCATGACCTTCTTGTCGATGTCGCCGTAGACCTTCTCCCGCGCGGCGGGGTCGGTGTTGGCGATGTTGTCGTTGAGCATCTTGTTGATCTCGGGGTTGTTCAGCTGCGACAGGTTGGTGTTGCCCGTCTTGCCGATCGCGTCACCGTGGACCACCTGCTGGAGGAAACCGAAGCCGGTCGGCCAGTCGGCACCCCACTGCATCATCATGAGGCCGATCTTGTTGTCCTCGGTGAACTTCGGGACACCCGCGTAGTCACTGAAGTACTTGCCGGCCGGGTACTGCTGGATCTTGACGGTGATCCCGACCTTCTTCAGCGAGGCCTGGATCGCGGTGGCCATGTCGACCTCACCGGCACGGTCGTTGCGGGCCGTGATGGTGGTCTCGAAGCCGTTCGGCTGGCCGCAGGCGGTCAGCAGTTCCTTGGACTTGGCCTCGTCACCCTTGTTCTCAGGGGTCTTGTAGGTGTCGAAGTCCACGTGGCCCGGGATGTCCGTCGGCAGCACGGTGCTGGCGACGGCGCCGCGGACCGGTCCGCCGAACGCGGTCTGCACCGAGACCTTGTCCACGGCGTACTGGACGGCCTTGCGGCACTCGACCTTGTCGAAGGGCGCCACCTTGGTGTTGATCGCCATGTAGACCAGGCGACCGCCCTGCGCGTTGTCGGTGTTCGGGTCCTTCGAGCTCAGCAGCTCCGACTGGGTCTGCTGGGCGACGCCGTTGCCCACGATGTCGATGTGGGAGTTGCCGGCCTTCAGGTTGGAGTCGATCGTCTCCTGGTTGACCTTCAGCTTGACGACGATCTTGTCCGGCAGCTGCTTGCGGAGCGGGTCGTTGCCGGCGTCCCAGTTGGGGTTGCGGACCAGGACGGCCTGCTTGTCCTGCTCGTAGCTCTCGAACATGTAGGAGCCGGAGGAGATGATGTGCTTGACGTAGTCGGCGCCGTCGTCCTTGGCCTTCGGCACCGGGGCCGACTGCGGGTTGGCCAGGAGGTAGTCGAACTCCGCGAAGGGCTGCTTGAGCTTGAAGACGATGGTGTGGTCGTCCGGGGTCTCGATGGACTTCAGACCCTCGTCGCTCTTGTCCTTGTACGGGCCTTCGTACTTCGGCTCGTTGTCCTTGAGGTACTGGGCCAGGTAGCTCGGGCCGTTGGAGTGGACGTCACGGGCGAAGTTGCTCCGCTCGACGCCGTACTTGACGTCCTTCGAGGTGACCTCGGTGCCGTCGCTGTACTTCACGCCCTTGCGGAGCTTGTACGTCCAGGTGGCGCCGCCGTCGCTCGGGACGCCCAGGGACTCGGCGAGGTCCGGCACGACCTTGTTGCCCTCGGCGCCCGGGGCGGGGGCGAAGGTGGTCAGCGGACGCGCGTACAGGCGGCTGAAGTTGAAGACGAAGCCGTAGTACGTGTTGCCCGGGTCGAACGAGTCGGGCGTGTCGGACGCCTCGTAGACGAGCGTCCCGCCCTTCTTGTCCGAGGCGTTGACGACACCCGTGACGGCTGCGTTGGCAGCGGCGGAACCCTTGCCGTCGCCCTCGCCCGTCTTGTCCCCGCCGCTGCACGCGGAGGCGCCCAGGGCGATGCTGATGGCGGCCACGAGCACCGCAGCTGATCTCGACCTGCTTTTCATGGTGGAGTTAAGCCCCCTGATTCAGAGTGGAGTGGTGATGGGGT
Organism: Streptomyces sp. NPDC048424; assembly: GCF_040651555.1. Taxonomy (NCBI): domain Bacteria; kingdom Bacillati; phylum Actinomycetota; class Actinomycetes; order Kitasatosporales; family Streptomycetaceae; genus Streptomyces; species Streptomyces sp. NPDC048424. Next base: position 71,216 of record NZ_JBEZKE010000009.1, read on the forward strand.
GGGCGGTGGCCCGGCCGCGCCCGAGGAAACGGTTCAGCGGCGGCTCTTGGGGTCCAGGGCGTCCCGCAGACCGTCGCCGAGCAGGTTGAAGGCGAGCACGGTGATGAAGATCGCCAGGCCCGGCACGACCATGTACATCGGGTCGACCTTGTAGTACCTGACGGCCTCGCTCAGCATTCCGCCCCAGGAAGCCTGCGGGGGCTGGATACCGACGCCCAGGAAGCTCAGGGACGCCTCGAAAAGGATGTTGGTGGGGATCAGCAGGGTCGCGTAGACGAGGATCGGCGCCACCAGGTTCGGGAGCAGTTCCCGGAAGACGATGAACGGGCCCCGCGCTCCCAGGGAGCGTGCCGCGTCGACGAACTCCCGCTCGCGCAGGGACAGGGTCTGGCCGCGCACGATGCGTCCGATGTACGGCCAGCCGAAGAAGCCGATCACGAACACCAGCACGCTGATGTGGAGCGGCAGCCCCTCCAGCCCGAAGGCGCCGCCCTGCAGCGCGGCCGAGATGGAGATCGCGAACAGCAGCAGCGGGAAGGCGAGGAAGGTGTCCATCATCCGGCTGATGACGGTGTCGGCCCAGCCGCCGTAGTAGCCGGCGACGACGCCCAGCACCGAGCCGATGACCACGGACAGCAGCGTCGAACCGAAGGCCACGAGCAGCGACACCCAGGAGCCCTCCAGGATGCGGGTGGCGATGTCACGGCCGAACTTCGGCTCCACGCCCAGCGGGTGGGACCAGCTGATGCCGCCGAAGGAGCCGATGGGCGTCGCGAGCGACGGGTCGATCAGGTCCTGGTGGAGGGCGTCGGGATCGAGGCCGAAGATCGCCTGGATCGGCTGGGAGAGAACGGCCAGCACGACCAGGAAGAGGACGACGATCCCGCCGGCCATCGCGACCCGGTCCCGCTTGAGGCGGGTCCATGCGATCCGGCCGAGCGAACGACCCTCAATCGCCCCTTGCTTCGCCCCGTCCGGGCTGGCGCCGGGCTGGAGCCCCGCGGGCCCGCTGGTCTCGGTAGGTGCCGTCATCGTGGTGGGGACCCCTCTCGGCCGGCTGGTGGCCGGCCCCTGCCAGCCGCTGTGACGGCTTGGTTCACATCGTGTCGCGGTTGTCGCTGGTCGCCGGCGGTTGGTCGCTGCGGAACTGCTCGCGAAATGCGGATGAAGAGTGGGCACCCGCTGGTTGGGCCCTCTCAGTGGGGGGAGTCTTCAACGGTCTCTCGATCACCCGCCAGACCCGACGGGGATGTGATGCGCAACCGTGATGTGACGAGTCGACTTCCGTTATCCGAACGGCGCACCCGTCTCAGCGGTTCAAGACCTCATGTTCGGCGCGGAACGGACATCCGTCCCAACTGCCTTTTCGTGCATGGATCTTGGGTCTATTCAGCGGATATGCCGAAGGCCGCACCGATGGGTCCGGTGCGGCCTTCGCCGGGGGATGTCTCGATATGTGGAGGAGACGGATCAGTACGCCGGAGCCTGGCCCTCGCGGTCGTAGAAGGGGCGGGTCTGCGCGCGCAGCCACATCGCCACCGGGTCGTGCTCGTCCGCCAGCGCGACCGTGCACACCGGGACGCCCTCGGGGACCACCCCGACGGACTGGCGCATCATCTCCCGTACGGACTCCAGCGCGGGCGCGGAGGCGTCGTACAGGTCGAGCCCGACCGCGAGGTACGGGGACCCGAGCGCGGGCTGCACCCAGGCGCGGCGCAGCGACCGGACGGCGGGCGTGCGGTGCGCGTGCTGGGTCAGCAGCCCGTAGAACTGCGGGAGCTCGATGGCGGGCTCGGAGAGCCGCAGCGGGCCGGCCGGCATGCGGTCCAGGCCGGTGGCGATCCGGCGCAGGTCGGCCCAGGGCACGCCGAGGCCGCCGCCCGGGGCGTGCGGGTTGAGCCACAGGCCCCAGCGGTCCGGGTAGAGCGCGCGGGCGATGTCCCGCCCGGTGACCACCTCGTAGCCCCGGTTCCAGCCGCTGGCGGCCAGCTCCTGCGGGGAGGTGACGCAGGGCGCGTACCCGAGGCCGTCGACCTCCATGCCGCCGTACTGGGCGTCCGGGGAACCCGGCTGCCCCTGCCAGAGCAGCATCCAGAGCCGCCCCTCGGACAGGGCATGCAGGAGCGACTCGTAACTCTCATAGCGCCCGGGGGTCACCTGGCGCATCATGTGCTCGACCTGCCCGGCCGCGGCCGTGCCTGACGCACTCACCCGGTACCCCTCTTCGTCCGCCCGTCGTCCACGCGTGCCCCTCAGCTTAAGCGGCCCTACGGGAGGTAGAAGGGGCGTACGCGCTCACGAATCCAGTCCGTGACCGGGTCCTGGGCGGCGTCCAGCAGGATCAACTGCACGGGCCACGGCGGCGCGACACGCGTCAGCGCCCGTCCGAGGGCCTCCATCGGGGCCTCGCGCATCTCGGGTTCCCATCCCACCAGGCGGACACCGATGAACAGCTCCGGCGCCCCGCCCTCGATGCTGGCCAGGCAGCGGTGCGCGGCCGCGACCACGCCGGTGGCCCGGAACTCCTCGGCGGCGGCGGCCAGGAAGTCCACCGGGTCCTCCTGCCAGTCGGGCTCGTAGAGCCGGACGCGACCGCCGGTGGACGGGCCGTCGAGCGGGGTCCGGCCGGTACGGCAGAGCTCCGCGACGGCGGGCGGGGGGAGCGGGACGCCGACGGCACCCTCGGGATTGACCGCGATGCCGAGCTGCGGGGGCAGGCCGCGGGCGAATTCCACGGCCGGGGCCACGGCGAAGTCCATGCCGGGGCCGACGCAGGCGAGGAACTGGGCCTCGGAGCTGTAGACGGGGACGTAGGCCGCGCCGTCGATGTCCATCGTGGGCAGGGTGAGGTCGGCCGAGTCGGGGCCGCCGCCGCCTGGCAGGGGCACCCATACCTGGCTGCGCCCGAGCACCTCCAGGATCCGCCCGCCGGCGTCCGGCTGCCCGAGCGCCGCCCCGAGCACCTGCTCCAGCTCATTCCCCGGCCAGCCGCTGCCCTGCATGTCCCGTGCCTCCGTGATCCGCCGCGTGTCGCCCCGCAGGGTACCGGCCCCGCGTGCCGCGCCGTTGCCGGGGCTCCGCACCCGCCGGGTCAGGTGTGGAACGCGATGCGGGTCACCGTCGCGGCGGAGGCACGGTCCAGCAGGGTGACCGAGGCGCAGCCGTGCGGGGGGCGGCCCGCCTCGGCTTCGCGCAGGAGGCGGCCCACCGCGCCCCGGTGGCGGGCGAAGGCGTAGGCCGAGACCCGCCGCCCCCGCGCAGCCTGGCCGGAGAGCGCCTCGGCGGGGCTGCTGTCGAGGAGGAGCAGGTGCAGCGCCCGCCCCCGGCGCCGCGCGGCCGCCGCGAGCAGCCCCCGCACCCAGCTCTGCGTACCGCAGTCGTGGACGACCACGGAGGCTCCGGAGCGCAGGAGCCGCCACAGCCCCCAGTAGTGCGCGGCGCGCACCAGCGGCCGGTACACCGCGTACGGAAGGGCCTGCGGCATCCGCCGTTCCCAGCGCTCGCGGGTGTCCTGGGAGTCGACGGCGCCGCCCTCGGCCGCCGCCCGCTTGATCAGGGTGCTCTTGCCGCCGCCGGGCAGGCCGGACACCACGACGATGTCCCCGTCCGCGAAGGCGAGCCGCTGCGGGCCGCGCACCTCGGGGCCGCGCAGGTCGCGTACGGAGCCGATGCCCGCGTCCGAGGCACGCTCGCGGTCCCGTCCGCGCGCCCCGCGCTGCGCCGGCACCGCGTCCACGGTTCCCGTCGTCGTCACCACTCCGAATCTCCGCACAGTGTTCGCCTCCCCCGAATCGGGTCACGAGGACCCTTGCCCACTGAGTGTAAAGAGACGGTAATCCGGCATCCCCGGTTCCGGTCCGCCCGCTCGGGGTACCGTACGAACTTTCGGACCCCTCCGCCCGATCACGGGCACGGCGTGCAATGATGTGCGCCATCTGGACCAACTGCATACCGGCCGCTTGAATCCGCGCGGGAGAGTCCCGGCACGCCGCAAGGCCGTGCGCGGGCGCCGAAGGAGCAAGATCCTCCCTTGAATCTCTCAGGCCCCGTACCGCGTGGATGAGGCAGATCTGAAAAGCGAGCTGTTCGACAGCTCCACCCAAGGTGCAAGCCGAGGAACTCTCGGCGAACCTCTCAGGTTCCGATGACAGATGGGGAGGACCCTCCTCGTCATGTCATGCCCTGGGACTCGGGAGCCACACCCATGAGCACTGCCCCCCGTCTGACCGCCCTCGACGCGCTGCACCGCTCGCTCGGTGCGACCATGACCGATTTCGCGGGCTGGGACATGCCGCTGCGGTACGCCAGCGAGCGCGACGAGCACAACGCCGTACGCACCAAGGCCGGTCTCTTCGACCTCTCCCACATGGGCGAGATCACGCTGACCGGCCCGGAGGCCGTCAAGGCCCTCGACTACGCGCTGGTCGGCAACATCTCCACCGTCGGCGTCGGCCGCGCCCGCTACACGCACATCTGTCAGGAGGACGGCGGGATCGTCGACGACCTGATCGTCTACCGTCTCGGCGAGACCGAGTTCATGGTCGTCGCCAACGCCTCCAACGCCCAGGTCGTCCTCGACGCCCTGACCGAGCGGGCCGCCGGCTTCGACACCGAGGTCCGCGACGACCGCGACGCGTACGCGCTGCTCGCGGTGCAGGGCCCGGAGTCCCCCGGCATCCTGAAGTCCCTGACGGACGCCGACCTGGACGGCCTCAAGTACTACGCCGGCCTGCCGGGCACCGTCGCCGGCGTGCCCGCGCTGATCGCGCGTACGGGCTACACCGGCGAGGACGGCTTCGAGCTGTTCGTCGCCCCCGAGCACGCCGTGGAGCTGTGGCAGGCGCTGACCAAGGCGGGCGAGGGCGTGGGCCTGGTGCCGGCCGGTCTGTCCTGCCGCGACACCCTGCGCCTGGAAGCGGGCATGCCGCTGTACGGGCACGAGCTGACCACCTCGCTGACCCCCTTCGACGCGGGGCTGGGCCGGGTCGTGAAGTTCGAGAAGGAGGGGGACTTCGTCGGCCGCGCCGCCCTGGAGGCCGCCGCCGAGCGCGCCGCCACGAACCCGCCGCGCAAGCTGGTCGGCCTGATCGCCGAGGGCCGCCGCGTCCCGCGCGCCGGTTTCCCGGTCGTCGCCGACGGTCAGGTCATCGGCGAGGTCACCTCGGGCGCCCCGTCCCCGACGCTGGGCAAGCCGCTCGCGATGGCGTACGTGGACGCGGCGCACGCCGCGCCCGGCACCTCCGGCGTCGGCGTCGACATTCGCGGTACGCATGAGCCGTACGAGGTCGTGGCGCTGCCGTTCTACAAGCGGCAGAAGTAGTTCCGCACACGGTCCAGCCGTGCACGAGCCGTACGGGAACCCCGTCCGGCAGCGTCTCAGTACCCGAGACCACCGTTCGTATCCACTCCCCCGCATCCAGGAGAATCAGGTCATGAGCAACCCCGAGAAGCTGCGTTACACCAAGGAGCACGAGTGGCTGTCGGACGCCGTGGACGGCGTCGCGACGGTCGGCATCACGGAGTTCGCGGCCAACGCGCTCGGTGACGTCGTCTACGCCCAGCTCCCCGCGGTCGGCGACACCGTCACCGAGGGCGAGACCTGCGGTGAGCTGGAGTCGACCAAGTCGGTCAGCGACCTGTACTCCCCCGTCTCCGGCGAGATCGTCGAGGCCAACCAGGACGTCGTGGACGACCCGGCGCTCGTGAACACCGCCCCGTTCGAGGGTGGCTGGCTCTTCAAGGTGCGCCTCTCGGAGGAGCCGAAGGACACCCTGTCCTTCGAGGAGTACGCCCAGCTCACCGCCGGTAACTGACCCCAGGGGACCCTGATGTCTGTACTGAACACCCCTCTCCACGAGCTCGACCCGGACGTCGCCGCCGCCGTCGACGCCGAGCTCGTGCGCCAGCAGTCCACCCTGGAAATGATCGCGTCGGAGAACTTCGCTCCGGTCGCCGTCATGGAGGCCCAGGGTTCGGTCCTGACCAACAAGTACGCCGAGGGCTACCCGGGCCGCCGCTACTACGGCGGCTGCGAGCACGTCGACGTCGTCGAGCAGATCGCGATCGACCGCATCAAGGCGCTGTTCGGCGCCGAGGCCGCGAACGTCCAGCCCCACTCGGGTGCGCAGGCGAACGCCGCCGCGATGTTCGCGCTGCTGAAGCCGGGCGACACGATCATGGGCCTGAACCTGGCCCACGGCGGTCACCTGACCCACGGCATGAAGATCAACTTCTCCGGCAAGCTCTACAACGTGGTCCCGTACCACGTCGACGAGACCGGCGAGGTGGACATGGCCGAGGTCGAGCGCCTCGCCAAGGAGTCCAAGCCGCAGCTGATCGTCGCCGGCTGGTCCGCGTACCCGCGCCAGCTGGACTTCGCCGCCTTCCGCCGCATCGCGGACGAGGTCGGCGCGTACCTGATGGTCGACATGGCGCACTTCGCCGGCCTGGTGGCCGCGGGCCTGCACCCGAACCCGGTACCGCACGCCCACGTGGTCACCACCACCACGCACAAGACCCTCGGCGGTCCGCGCGGCGGTGTCATCCTGTCGACGCAGGAGCTGGCCAAGAAGATCAACTCCGCGGTCTTCCCCGGTCAGCAGGGTGGCCCGCTGGAGCACGTGATCGCGGCCAAGGCCGTCTCCTTCCTGGTCGCGGCCTCGCCCGAGTTCAAGGAGCGCCAGGAGCGCACCCTGGAGGGCGCGAAGATCCTCGCCGCCCGCCTGGTCCAGGACGACGTCAAGGCCGTGGGCGTGGACGTCCTCACCGGCGGCACCGACGTGCACCTGGTCCTGGTCGACCTGCGCAACTCCGAGCTCGACGGCCAGCAGGCCGAGGACCGCCTCCACGAGGTCGGCATCACGGTCAACCGCAACGCCATCCCGAACGACCCGCGGCCGCCGATGGTCACCTCGGGTCTGCGGATCGGTACGCCGGCCCTCGCCACCCGCGGTTTCGACGCCGAGGCCTTCACCGAGGTCGCCGAGATCATCGCGCAGGCGCTGAAGCCGACCTACGACGCCGAGTCCCTCAAGGCGCGCGTCTCCGCGCTCGCCGCGAAGTTCCCGCTGTACCCGTCGCTCTAGGCAACGGCTTGGGAAGGCCCGGCCTCGTCTCGCACAGGGCCGGGCCTTTCCCGTGGTCCGGGGCGCGGTCCTCGACGTCGGGGCCGCGAAAGCCGCCGTACAGGTCGGTGTAACCGGCCCCCGCACGAACTGACGTACGCTGATGAACCGGGCAAGGGCGCCCACGAGGTGATCTTTGCCCGCAATCCCTGCAAAGTCCGCCCCTCCGTCGGCCGCCTCGCTACGCTGCGAGCGCGACTGGACGGTCCGTTCCCCGCCACCGCGGGGATGACCCGGGAGACCGCCAACGTGGCCATTTCCGTTTTCGATCTCTTCTCGATCGGCATCGGTCCGTCCAGCTCGCACACCGTCGGTCCGATGCGGGCCGCCCGCATGTTCGTGACGCGGCTGAAGAAGGACGGCGTGCTCGCCCAGACCGCCGCCGTGCGGGCCGAGCTCTTCGGCTCCCTCGGCGCGACCGGCCACGGACACGGCACCCCCAAGGCGGTGCTCCTGGGCCTGGAGGGGCACTCCCCCCGCTCGGTGAACGTCGAGACGGCGGACGACGAGGTCGAGCGCATCCGCAAGAGCGGCCGGCTGCGGCTGCTGGGCGCGGAGATAGGCGACGTCCACGAGATCGACTTCGACGAGCCGAACCAGCTGATCCTCCACCGCCGGCGCTCCCTGCCGTACCACGCGAACGGCATGACCCTCTTCGCGTACGACGCCGCCGGCGCCCCGCTGCTGGAGAAGACCTACTACTCGGTCGGCGGCGGCTTCGTCGTGGACGAGGACGCGGTCGGCGAGGACCGGATCAAGCTCGACGACACGGTGCTGAAGTACCCCTTCCGCTCCGGCGACGAGCTGCTGCGCATGGCCCGGGAGAGCGGCCTGTCGATCTCCGCGATGATGCTGGAGAACGAGAAGGCCTGGCGCACCGAGGAGGAGATCCGCGAGGGCCTGCTGGAGATCTGGCGGGTCATGCAGGCGTGCGTCGCGCGCGGCATGTCGCGCGAAGGCATCCTGCCGGGCGGCCTGAAGGTCCGGCGCCGGGCCGCGAACACCGCCCGCAAGCTCCGCTCCGAGGGCGACCCGCTGGCGCTCTCGATGGAGTGGATCACCCTCTACGCGATGGCCGTGAACGAGGAGAACGCGGCCGGCGGCCGGGTGGTCACCGCTCCGACGAACGGCGCCGCGGGCATCATCCCGGCGGTCCTGCACTACTACGTGAACTTCGTGCCCGGCGCCGACGAGGAAGGCGTGGTCCGCTTCCTGCTGGCAGCGGGTGCGATCGGCCTGCTCTTCAAGGAGAACGCCTCGATCTCCGGCGCCGAGGTCGGCTGCCAGGGCGAGGTGGGCTCGGCCTGCTCGATGGCGGCCGGCGCCCTCGCCGAGGTCCTCGGCGGCACCCCGGAGCAGGTCGAGAACGCGGCCGAGATCGGCATGGAGCACAACCTGGGCCTGACCTGCGACCCGGTCGGCGGCCTGGTCCAGATCCCCTGCATCGAGCGCAACGGCATGGCCGCGGTCAAGGCCGTCACCGCCGCCAAGATGGCGATGCGCGGCGACGGCACCCACAAGGTCTCCCTCGACAAGGTCATCAAGACCATGAAGGAGACGGGCGCCGACATGAAGGTCAAGTACAAGGAGACCGCCCGCGGCGGTCTCGCGGTCAACGTCATCGAGTGCTGATCCACGGCGGGTGACGGAAGGGGTCCGGTGCGCGTGCGCGCCGGGCCCCTTTCTTCGTCTGCCGTGTGCGCTATCCGCGGCGCAGCGCCTTGAGGACGCCCTTGGCGAAGTCGTCCACCGACGCGTCGTACGCCTTCAGGCTCTCGGCGGTGGGCGGTGTGCGCGCCTCGGCCGTGACCGTCACGTCGATCGTCATGTTGCTGTCGCGCAGCCGCAGCGCACGGACCTGGCGCAGCTCGGTCGGCTTGTTGAAGGCGAACCGGTAGGCCTCCTTGCCGACGCCCTTCACCTCGGTGAGGCCGCTGTCCGGCATGTCCTTGGCCGTGTTCTCGCGGCCCCGGGCGAAGACGTCCTCGGAGAAGTCGACGCTCTCCGTGTACGCGAGGTCCAGCTCCACTTTGACGTTGCCGTACTTCGCCGGGCCGGTCTCGACGAGCGGCTGGACGCACTTGACGCCCGGGGCGCCCGTGCCGGACCGCTTGTCCCGGTCCGCGGCCTCCTCGCGCGCCCCGAGCGGGTCGGCGAGCTCGCCGTACGGGAGCGCGTTGCAGATCTCGTCCGTGGCCACCCAGCGGTAGCCGCCCTTCCCCTCCTGCGAGACCTCGCGGTCCGCGTCGCCGCCGCAGGCGGTGGCCGCCAGGACGAGGGCCACGGCGACCGTTCCATGACGGGAAAAGCGGTGAAGACGCATCCGGTTCTCTCCTGTCGAGCGGGCCAGCTTCCAGTCAACAACCCTGCCATCAAAGGGAGTTGCGCAGCGGCGGATTGACCGAAGGAGAACGGGAACCGCGGGATCCCCCGGTGGCGTCCTAAGCCGTGCCACCAGTCCCCGTCTCTCAGGAATCGAGGGGACGTCATGATCCACGCACGTCTCCGGCAGATCGTGGCCCTGGCCTCCGGCGCTCTGCTCGCCGCCTGCCTCTCCTTCGCCGCACCTGCCTCGGCCGCCACTTCCACCGCCGCCGCCCCTACCGCCGCCACCGCCACCCAGAGCCAGACCCCGCTCGTCGTCAATGCCCGCTGGGGCGGGCACGCCACGTACGACCGGATCGTCGTCGACCTGCAGGGGTACGTCCCCGAGGTGACCGTCACTCCCGTCCCGCAGCTGGTCTACGACGGGTCCGGCAAGCCCGTGCCGCTGGCCGGGAAGCACTTCCTGGAGATCCGCTTCCACCCCGCCGCCGCGCACGACGACGCGGGCCGGAACGTCTACCAGGGACCCAAGCTCCAGAAGATCTACCTCAGCAAGCTCAAGGGCATCGCCCTGACCGGCGACTACGAGGGGTACGTGACCCTCGGCGCCGCCTTCGACACCGTGCCGTACTACCGCGCCTACACCCTGCACTCCCCGGAGCGGTTCGTCCTGGACATCTCGCACGTCACCCAGTGACGGGCGGACGAGCCGGCAGGCCGACGGGTCCGGGGCGTCGCACGTGCCCCGGGCCCGCCGCCGGCCCGCCCGTCACCCCGCCGGGCGGATCCTCATCCGGCTCGGGTCGCCGTCGCCGAACCAGTCCTGGGTGCAGGCGTACCGGCCCGGCGCGGCCGCGCCCACCAGCCCGAGGCAGGCCGCCATCGCCCGCTGCCCGTGGGCGTTGGGGTGCATCGACTCCTCCAGCGTGCCCTGCGTGTTGGCGTAGTCCAGGAAGCGGAACCACTCGTGCTCGCGCGGGTCCGGCCCGGCCTGGCCCACCTGACCGGTGCCCAGCGCGCACACCTCGTGCCCGGCCAGTGCGTCCCTCAGGTCCAGGTAGTCGGTGCCGCGGGCACCGGCCACCGCCTTGACCATGTCGCCGATCCTCGGGACGAGCGTGTACGCCGCCCAGTCCGCGTCGCGATCGTTGAATGGGCAGCCGTCCTTGAACATGCGGTCCGAGTCGTTCTGGTTCAGCCGGAAGGACTCCCCGCCCGGAATGGGTGACGGGTAGGACTGCAGGACCAGCCGGTAGTCGCCGTCCGCGTACCCGGCGGCCCGCATGGTGGCCCGGATGTCGTCCACCACCGCCGTGACCCTGGCCTTCACCGCGGGCAGCTTCTGCTCGACGAGCGGCGCCTGCTTCTTCCAGCACAGCCGCCTGAAGTACCAGTCGTACGCGCAGTCGCCGATGATCGTTCCGAAGCCGAGGTCGTTCCCGCCGATGGACAGCGCGATCAGCCTGACCCGGGCGGTGCGCGCCACCGCCGCCAGCTGATCGGTCTGCGGGGCCTCCCCCTGGTAGGGCTGCCCGCCGGCGGCCGCGCTGAGGACGTTGACCGTCTCGGCGCCGGAGCAGGCCAGGTTGACGCGCCGCTCGATGCCGGGGAGCGGGGCGGTGGCGATCTCGGAGACGTCGGAGCGGTGACAGCCGCCGACCGCGCCGCTCGCTCCGTAGACCTTGGCCGGGTCGTACTTCGAGCCGCCGGTCCAGGCCCGGTCGGTGCCGTTGCGGCTGCCGTCGTGGCGATCGGTGTTGCCGAGCCAGCGGCCGCCCTCGCCGGATATGAAGCTGTCGCCCATCGCCACGGCGACGGTGGGCCCCGCCGGGGCCGCCGCGGCGTCGGGGGCGGTGAGTCCGGCCAGGGAGAGCAGTACGACGGTCAGCAGCGCGGCACCGCGGGAGGCGGTGCGCGTGCGGCTGGGTCCTGTCCTGGGCATGGGGGGCTGTCCTCTCAGAAGGGACGGGGCCGAAGCGGAGGGTGATCCACCCCTGCTCCGGTGAGGTGGGCAGAGGCTACGATCGGCGCCCACCGGCGGCCCATCCGCCGGCCACCCGTCCGCCACGGAGCTTCGCGGAGTCCGCCATGGCCTTGGTCCTCTCCCTACTGGGTCCCGTGCAACTCACCCTGGACGGGAACGAGTTGGAGCTCGGTGGGCCGCGCGGCCGGCGGGTGCTGGCGGCGCTGGCACTGGAGGCGGGGCGGGTGGTGCCGACCGCCGGACTGGCGCAGGCCGTGTGGGACGACCCGCCGGCCACGGCGCGGGAGCAGCTGCAGAACGCGGCCGGTCTGCTGCGCAGGCGCCTCGCCGGCTCGGGGGCCTCGGTGGTCCGCACGGATGCGGGCTTCTCACTGGATCCGGGGCCGGCGGTGCTGGACGTACGGGAGTTCGCGCGGCTGCGGTGCGCCGCGCGGGCGGCGGCGGTTCCCGGCGCGGCCCGCGAACTGCTCGGCCGCGCGCTGGGGTTGTGGCGGGCTCCGGCGGCCCTGGGCGGGCTGCGCGGGCGGATCTTCGAGGCGGCGGCGGCCAGGCTCGGGCAGGAGCGGATCGACTGCGTCGAGGCGGCGCTGGCGGCGGACCTCGCGCTCGGCCGGCATGCGGAGATCTGCGCGGAGCTGGCCGCGCTCACCGCCGCGCACCCCGTGCGGGAGCGGCTGGTGGAGCTGCACGTGCTGGCCCTGTACCGCTCGGGCCGGCGCGCGGAGGCGCTGGCCGCCTTCGACGCGGCCCGCCGCCGCCTGGCCCGCGAAGCCGGCCTGGACCCAGGCCCGGAACTCCGCTCCCTGCAGGCGGCCGTCCTGACCGACGCCGCCGCACTCCACGACCGAGCCCCCTGGCCGACCAGCGGAGCACACCCCGCCCCCACGGCCGCCCCGACACGAAGCGATCCGCCCGACACCGGAGCCGACGCGGCGCGGGACGCCGCGGGTGGTGGGGGTGTTCCCGCGCAGCTGCCTGCGGCGCCGGAGGCGTTCGTGGGGCGGGAGGGGGAGGAGGGGCGGCTGCGGCAGGGGTTGGGTGAGGGTGCGCTGCGCGTGGTCACCGGGGCGGCCGGCATCGGCAAGACCGCGCTCGCGCTGCGCGTCGCGCACGGTCTGCGCGGGGAGTTCCCCGACGGGCAGCTCTACGTGGACCTGCGCGGCGCCGACCGGACGGCGGCGGCGGATCCGGCCGAGGTGCTCGCCGGGTTCCTGCGCGGCCTCGGCGTGGACGGCCCGGCGGTGCCCGCCGACGCCGGCGAGCGGGCGGCCCTGTACCGGACCCTGCTGGCCGGGCGGCGGGTGTTGGTGCTGCTGGACAACGCGGCCGACGAGGCCCAGGTCCGGGCCCTGCTGCCCGGGGCCGCGGCCGGCTGCGCCGTACTGGTCACCGCCCGGCACCGGCTTGCGGGTCTGGGGGGCGGGGTCGAGCTGCCGCTGCTGGACGAACACAGCGCGCTCGGGGTGCTCGGGCGGATCGCCGGGGCCGCACGGCTGGCCGCCGAACCGGAGGCGGCGCGGGAGCTCGTGCGGCTGTGCGGCGGGCTGCCGCTCGCCCTGCGGATCGTCGGCGCCGAGCTGGCCGCGCTCCCCCACCGGGGACTCGCCCGGCTGGCCGCGCGGCTGGGCGACGAACGGTCCCGGCTGGACGTGCTGGACGGGGTGCGGGCGGGCCTGCGGATCGGCTACCGGGCGCTGCCGGGGGACGCGCGGGCCCTGCTGCGGGGCCTGGCGTCGCTCGACGCCCCGGACTTCGCCGCCTGGACGGCGGCGGCCGTGCTCGACCGTCCGCCGGACCCCGCGGAGGACGCACTGGACGCCCTGGTGGCGGCGCACCTGCTGGAGGTCGCCGGCCACGACGAGGCGGGGCAGCTCCGGTACCGCATGCACGATCTGGTGCGGGCGTTCGGCCGGGAGCTCGCCGGTCCGGCGGCCGGCGCCTCGGTGACGCGCCGCGTCCTGTCCTGCTGGGTGACGCTGGTGCGCGAGGGGCGGCGGGCCCATCAGGGCCCGGACTACCCGGGGCTGGCCCTGCGCACGGCCGGCCGGGTACCGGACCCGGCGGTGCTCGCCGGGCCGCGGGCCGAGCCGGTGCGCTGGCTGGGCGCCGAGCGCGAGGCCCTGGTCGCCGCGGTACGGCAGGCCGCGCGGGTGGACCCGTACGCCTGCTGGGAGCTCGCGGCGGCCGGGGAGTACCTCTTCGACCTGCGCAGCGACCTGGCCGGCTGGCAGACGGTGCAGGAGCTGGGGCTGGCCGCCGCCCGGGCCGCCGGGGACCGCACCGGGGAGGCGGTGATGCTGGTGGGCCTCGGCCGGCACCGGACCTGCCGCGAGGAGTGGGGTCCGGCCCGGGCCATGCTCACCGCCGGGGAGGCGCTGTTCGAGGAGCTCGGGGACGCGCACGGAGCGGCGTACGCGGGCTGGCTGCTCTCGTACCTCGACCGGATCCAGGGCCGGCTCGACGAGGCGATGGCGCGGTGCCGGCGCATCGCACCGGTCTTCGAGGCGGCCGGTGACCTGTACGGGCACGCGCACGCCCTGCGCGGCATCGGGCAGGTGCTCCTCGCGCGCGGCGAGCCGGAGCACGCCCTGGAGGTGCTGCGCGGGGCCTTGGCGGTGGCCGAGGCGAACGGCGCGGCCTGGCCCCGGATGTGCATGCTCCGCTGGGTCGCCGACGCGCAGCGGATGCTGGGCCGGCCGGCCGAGGCGGCGGCCGGCTTCCGGGAGATCCTGGCCCACACCCGCGGCTCCGGGGACCTGGCCGGGCAGAGCGCGGCCCGCATCGGGCTGGGCCGGATCGCGCTGGACGGCGGGGACGTGGCCGGGGCGCTGCGGCAGTTGCGGGCGGCGGACGAGCTGGGCCGCCGTTCGGGCCAGAGCCTGGTGCGGGTCCTGGCGGTGGAGCCCCTCGCCCGCGCCCTGCTGGCGTCGGGGGAGGCCGCGGCGGCCCGGGCCCTGCTGCGGGAGGCCCTGGCCAGCTGCCGGCGGATGAACGCCCGGCCGCTGCTGGCGCGCCTGGAGTCGGCGCTGGCGGAGGTGCCGGCGTAGGTGGCCCGGGGCGGTCAGCGCCGCCAGAAGAGGTGGTGCGTCACGCCGCTCGGGCTGGGCACGACGTCGAGGTGGAACCGGTCGAGGAGCTCGTCGGGTGACTCCCAGAGCCGTGCCCCGGATCCGATCTCCACCGGTGAGACCGCCACGTGCAGGGTGTCGACGAGGTCTGCGTCGAGGAACTCCCGGATGGTGGTGGCCCCGCCGCCGAGCCGGACGTCCCTGCCCTGCGCCGCTTCCCGCGCCATGCCGAGGACGGTGGCCGGGTCGGCGGTGACGAAGTGGAAGGTGGTGTCGGAGAGCGTGAAGGACGGACGCTCGTGGTGGGTCATGACGAACACGGGGGTGTGGAACGGGGGCTCCTCGCCCCACCAGCCGCGCCATTCGTGGTCGGCCCAGGGCCCGCGCTGGGGCCCGAACTTGTTGCGGCCCATGATCTCGGCGCCGATGTTGTGCGCGAAGTCCCGGGTGAAGTAGTCGTCGAGGCCGCGGCTGCCTCCGGGGTCGGTGCGGTTGGGCCAGCTCGCCGTGGCTCCGGCCCAGGCGAACATCTCCCCGGGATCGGTGTCGCCGAAGGGCCGCTCCAGGCTCTGGTGCTCACCGGCGCCGAATCCGTCGCGCGAGACGCTGAAGTTCTGGACTCTCAGCAGTTGCTCCACGGCTTCCTCCAGCCTTGTCGACGAGGACGAGCCCCAGCCTGGGGACCGCCGGGCCCGGCCACCAGCCGGGGACGGCCGAACGGGGGCGGCCGAACGGGGACGGCCTGACAGGGGGGGCCGCAAACCTAGGATGGCGCCATGTCCCTCCCGCATGCCATCCTCACCGCCCTGCTCGAGAAGCCCTCGTCCGGGCTGGAGCTGACCCGGCGGTTCGACAGGTCCATCGGGTACTTCTGGTCGGCGACGCACCAGCAGATCTACCGCGAGCTAGGGCGGCTGGAGGAGGCCGGACTGATCCGGGCGCTGCCCGGCGAGGTGCCCGTGCGGGGGCAGAAGAAGGAGTACGAGGTGCTGCCCGGCGGCAGCGCGGAGCTGGCGCGGTGGGTCGGCGAGAGCCAGGACCCGAAGCCGATGCGCGACCCGCTGCTGCTGCGGATCCGTGCGGCGGGCGTGGTGGGGCCGCAGGGGCTCGGCCCTGAGCTGCGGCGCCATCTGGACCTGCACCGGCGCCAGCTGGCGCAGTACGAGGCCATCGAGGAGAAGGACTTCCCGCCGGGGCGCGACGCCGTGGAGGACCGGCTGCGCCGGCTCGTCCTGCACGGGGGGATCGCCCTGGAGACGTTCTGGCTGCACTGGCTGGAGGAGGCCCTCGCCGAGGTCGAGGACATGTCGTCCGGGCCGGAGGCCTGACACGCGCGCGCTCCCGCCCCGGCCGGCCGGTGAGCGGGCCGGGGTGCGCGGGGCGGGAGCGGGCGCGGAGGGACTACTTGTTCAGGGAGGCCCAGAACTCGTCGAAGCTCAGCAGGCCGTCGCCGTTCGCGTCCTTGGCGGCGATCACGGCGTCCGCGACCGGGCCGGTGACGAACGGGTCGCCCATGGCCGCCATGGCCGCCTTGAACTCGTCGGCCGTGACGAAGCCGTCGCCGTTCGCGTCGAACTTGCCGAACGTCGTCCGTGCGCTCTCGATGTCCGCCACTGGGTCCACTCCTTCTTGATGCCTGTTGACCGGCTCAGGGTAGCGGTCCCCCCGGCCGGCCCCCGCCGCGGGTCCCGTTCGGACGGCAGAAAGAAATCCAATTACCCTTCCGCAATACGGAAGCGATAATTCCGGCCAACAAATCCGCCCCGCCCTTGTCACGCTCCGGGGCCACGGCATAACGTAACGGCATTGCCGCCACACCAGGAGCGCAGGGCTCCCAGGGACAAGCGGCAACAAGGGCGATCACACAGGTGACGATCACAGCTGACGCATCATTCGAAGTTCTGCCCTTCACCCGCACCTGCCGCCATATCTGGGAAGACGGCGACCATGTGCTCATCGGAGTGAGTCCCGGAAACAGCTACTTCAGTTCCGAGCGCATCGCCGGCCTCGCCCAGTGGGCCACGACCCGCTTCGCGCAGGTCGACTTCGTCTACGCCGACCTCCACGTGGACCGGATGTTCGCCGCCTTCGGCTACACCCGCGAGCACGCGGAAAAGCGCGCCGCGAAGGAAATCAAGGCGGTCCGGCGGCGGATCCTCAAGGGCGTGGAGGAGTCCGGATCCGGACGGGCTGATATTCGCGTGCGAGCCCTGTCGGAGTTTCAGACGAACCCCGTTTACCAACTGCTCCACCGCCGCATCCTTCATTTCCTGGAAACCGACGATGAATTCCGCAAGGGCTGCGAGGAGATGGCCCTGCATTTTGTCGGATCCAAGTTGCCGGAAGGTGAATCGATCACAGCCGGCCAGTTGCAGGTCTGTTTCGATTACATGGCGGCCGAGCTCCCGTTCTTCGTGGACACCCCGAGCATTCTCGACGTGCCCTCCTCGGTGGCGGCCTACCACGTCAGGATGCCGCTGACCGATGTCCTCTTCGCACGCGGCGGGGGCCTGCGCGCGACCCGCAACCAGGCGTACGCCGTCGTACGGCCCGAGCCCGCCGCGGCGACGGCCACGGCGGCGGCGACGGCCACGGCGCAGGCCACCGCACCCGAAAGCACCACGGACCACGCACCGACCGAAGGGAGCGCCGATGAGCGTCGAGCAGCTTGAGGGCCGGGAGGGCCGGGAGCCGCGGCCGCTCCTCGACTTCCCGCTCTCGCGGCGCGGTGACGTGCTCCCGGAGGAGTGCGCCTGGCTGCGCGAGAAGGCCCCGGTCGCCCGGGTCCGCACCCTCACCGGGGACCCGGCCTGGCTGGTGAGCAGCTACGCGCTGGCCAGGCAGGTGCTGGAGGACGAGCGCTTCAGCCTCAAGGACACGGCGAACGCCGGCGTCCCGCGCCAGTACGCGCTGACGATCCCGCCCGAGGTCGTCGACAACATGGGCAACATCAACAGCGCCGGCCTGCGCAACGCCGTGATGAAGGCGCTCAACCCGCGCCAGAAGGGGCTCACAGGACCTGCTGCGCGCCAAGGCCGGCGAGCTCATCGACCAGATCGTCGCCGAGGGCGGCCCGGCCGACCTGCGGGCGGGGTTCGCCGACCCCTTCTCGGCGGCCCTGCACTGCCAGGTGCTCGGGGTGCCCTTCGAGGACCGGCGCCGGCTGATGTCGGGGCTGGACGTCGCCTTCATGACCGCGCGCGAGCCGTTCGCCGACTCGGCCCTCAACTGGTACAAGGACGTGGGCTACTTCGCCGAGCGGCTGGGCGTCCAGCTCGCGCTGCCCCCCGAGGAGCGTACGGGGCTCCTCGGCAGGTTCGCCGGGCTGAAGGAGGCCGACCCGGAGTCGGCCCACCTGAGCGACGACATGTTCGCGACGGTCGCCGTCTCGCTCTTCGGCGCGGGCGCGGTCTCCACGTCGGCGTTCCTGACCCTCGCGGTCCTCGCGCTGCTCCAGCGGCCCGAGCTGATCGGCTACCTGCGCGAGCACCCCGAGCGCATGGGCAGGGCGGTCGACGAGCTGCTGCGCTGGAACCTGTCCGTCGGCGACGGCCTGCCGCGCATCGCCCTCGCGGACGTCCGGGTCGGCGACGTGCTGGTGAAGGAGGGCGAGCTCGTCCTCGTCCTCCTGGAGGGGGCCAACTTCGACCCGGCGGCCTTCGAGCACCCGGAGGAGCTGGACCTGGAGCGCGAGAGCCCGAACGCCCATCTCGCCTTCGGCGCCGGGCGGCACTTCTGCCCGGCCTCCGCGCTGGGCCGGGCACACGCCGAGATCGCGCTGGAGGTGCTGGTCGAGCGGCTGCCCGGGCTGCGCCTCGCGGTGCCCGCCGAGAACCTCGTCTGGCGCACGGGCTTCATCAAGCGGCTTCCGGAGCGCCTTCCGGTCGCCTGGTAGTCCGTGGCCCGACGGGCCGGCGACGGTGTCCCGGGAGTCGTGCGAGCCCCCGGGGCACCGTCGTCACTTCCCTCGGCCGAAGGCGTCCTCGGCGGCCGGGTCCTCGGCTACCGGAAGATCCCGGTGTGGCCGAGCGAGTAGCGGCCGGGCTGCGGGTACACCGCGAGCCCGTGCGGTCCGCCGCCGACCGGGATACGGGCGAGCTGCTTGCCGGTCACGGTGTCGATCGCGTACACCTCGGAGTTGTAGCGGCCCGACAGCCACAGCACCTTGCCGTCGGCCGAGACCCCGCCCATGTCGGGGCTGCCGCCGTCCGGCAGGGTCCACTTCTTGGTGAGCTTGTTCTCGGGGAAGTTGTAGACCGAGATGGTGCCCTCGCCGCGGTTGGAGACGTACATCTCCTTGGAGTCGCGGCTCACGTACAGGCCGTGGCAGCCCTTGCCCGTGGGCAGCAGCTTGGGGGTCTCGAACTTGTCCCCGCCGAGCACCCACATGCCGTGCGCCATCATGTCCGCGACGTAGAAGGTCTTCCCGTCCGGGGAGACCTTGACGTCCTGCGGCATCGCGCCCTCGAACGGCAGTTTCTGCTGGCCGATGACCTCCATGCGCTCGGTGTCGACCTTGAGCAGCTCGCCGGAGAACTCGCAGCTCACGATGAAGTAGCGGCCGTCGGCGGAGAAGTCCGCGTGGTTGACGCCGTAGCAGGTCACCGGGACCGTCTTGACGCGGTCCATCGTGTGCGGGTCCCGGAAGACCAGCTCCTTGTCCATCGAGGCCATGACGATGGCGTACTTGCCGTTCGGCGTGAAGTACAGGTTGTACGGGTCGTGCACCTCGACGGGCTTTCCGGCCTCGCCGGTGGCCGGGTTGATCGGGGTGAGCGTGTGGCCGCGGTTGTTGTTGACCCACAGGGTCTTCATGTCCCAGGAGGGCACCACGTGCTGGGGCTGGACGCCGACCGGGATGGTGTCGATGACCTGGTAGGTCACCGGGTCGATGACGGACACCGTGTTGGAGTTGGTGTTCGGCACGTAGACGCGGGACGGGAAGTCCTTGACCACCGGGGAGAGCTTGTTCGGCCGGTCCGCCGCGTAGACGTCGTTCGGATCGAGGAGCGGCGGCATGCCGGGCAGGCCGGGCGGGAGGGCCGGCACGGCCTTGACGGGCTTGGCGGGGCCCTTGGTGCCGAGCGCCTCGGCGGGCCCCTTTTCGGCTGCTCCGCAGCCGGCCAGGGCGGCGAGGACCAGACCGGCCAGCAGCACGGTGACCTTCCGGGGAAGGCGGGTGGTGGTCATTGGGTCAGCAGCTCCGTGGTGGTCACCGCGCGCAGCTTGCGGCGCGCGAGTTCTTCGAGGAGGGGAGGCATCGCGTCGACCGTGTCCGCGTAGCCGAAGTGCAGGCTCACCACCGATCCGCCTTGGATCGTCCCGGTGACGGTGCGGATGACGGCCGCGGCGCCGGGCGAGGTGAAGTCGAGGGAGTCCACGTCGTACGAGAGGACGTGCGGGTAGCCGGCCCGCTGGGCCAGGGTCCGGACGAGCGGGGTCGCGTACTGGGCCTGGGAGGGCCGGAACCAGGTGCCGATGGAACCGGTGAGCCGCTTGAGCCGCTGGGCGCAGCCGGTGATCTCGGCGTAGGCCTCCGCCTCGGGCAGGTCGTTGACGGCGAGGTGGCGCTGGGTGTGGTTGCCGAGCTCGTGGCCGCCGTCGAGGACGCGGCGGGCCATGTCCGGGTGGGCGTCGAGCCAGCTGCCGATCGCCAGTACGGTGACCCGCGCGCCCCCGCGTTCGGCCTCGGTCAGGACCGCGCGGGCGATGGCGGGGTCCCCGTTGCCGTGGAAGGTGAGGGCGACCCCGGGGCGGTCGCGCGGGCCGTGGCCGATCTCCACGGGCTGCCCGGCGAACCGGCGGGGGGAGGCGGCGGCCGCCTTGGCGGGGCGGTCGGGTCTGGCCGGACCGGGGGGCGGGGCGGAGGACGCGGGGGCGGGGCGGCCCGGTCCGCAGGCGGCGGTGAGTCCGGCCGCGGCGGTCGCGGCCGCTCCGAGACCGGCCGCACGCAGGGCCCCGCGCAGGGCCGCGCGGCGGCCTGGTTGTGAGAGCACCTGCCCATTTAAGGGGTGGATGACCCGGAAGGTAATGATTGACCCAATTCGGGACGCCCTCCAGAAGGGGCCGAACGGGTGGCCGATCCTCTATGTGATCAACGATTTACTCAGAGGTTCCGATAGTTATTCATAGATTGCGAGGTGAGTGGCCCACCTCACCTAGGATTTAGCTAGAAAGTCTTACGATTTGCACACTTATGTCCAAGTAGGGACTTTTGGCGTTTGGACCCTCGTCTGCCATAGTCGGAACCACGGCTTCCCCATTGACCCGAGCGAAGTCGCCACGCCGAGGATCACACCCCCTTCGATCCTCGGCGCACCCATGAAGCCCCCACACCGCCCCACCACGGCGAGCCGGGGGCTTCGGGCGTTTCTTCGGGCATTCAGGCCCTCGGACGCTCAGGCGCTCAGGCGTTCTGCCGGTCGGCGACCCGCATCTCGAACCAGGTGATCTTGCCGCGCGGCAGCAGGTCGGCGCCCCAGCGGTCGGACAGCTTGTCGACGAGGAAGAGGCCCCGGCCCGTGGTGTCGAGCTCGTGGACCGGCATCAGGCAGGGCAGTCCGCGCGAGGGATCGCGCACCTCCACGCGGATCCAGCCGCGCCGCCGCAGCATGCGTAAACCGAAGGAACGGGCCCCGGTGTGCCGGACCGCGTTGCCGACGAGCTCCGAGACCAGCAGGACGGCGTGCTCGGCGATCTGCGGCGAGAGTCCCCAGAGGCGGATCACCACGCACTGGGTGAGCCGGCGCGCCGTGCTCGCCGACTCCGGCATGGACGGCAGCGTCACTTCCGCCTCGGCCGGATTCCCGTACAACTCCAGCGCCTTGAGGCCCTGTTCGTCCTCAACGGCCGCCGTGAGCCGTACCGCCGAAGCGCTGCCGCGCTGCCGCGGCTGTTCCACACCCTCCAGGCCCGCCATGCACCCATCATGGACGGCCGACCTGCCCCTCCGGGCCGTTCCAGAGGAAAACACCCCCCGGATTCAACGAATCCAAGGGGGTGTCCTGTCATATGCGGGAGGCAACGAAGGCGCCCCCATATGGGGATTGACCTGCGGTGACACACCGCAGGGGCGCGATCACGGTCAGTGGATCACCGTTTGCGCTTAAGGCTGCCTTAAGGCCTGGCTAATCCACCCACAGGGAGGACCGGCGCCTCGCTCAGACGAACTTCGCCTTGCCCGGGCCCTCTTCGACGAAGCTGCGCATGCCGCGCTCGCGGTCCTCGGTGGCGAACAGGCCCGCGAACCAGTTGCGTTCGATGGTCAGACCGGTGTCGATGTCGGCCTCCAGGCCGGCGTCCACGCACTCCTTCGCGGCGCGCAGCGCCATCGCCGGACCCTGCGCCAGCTTGGCGGCCCACGCGTGCGCCTGCTCGTACACCTCGGCGGCGGGCACGACCCGGTCGACCAGGCCCAGGGCGAGCGCCTCGTCGGCCTTGACCATGCGCCCGGTGAAGATGAGGTCCTTGGCCTTCGACGGGCCGACCAGCCGCGCCAGCCGCTGGGTGCCGCCCGCGCCCGGGATCAGGCCGAGCAGGATCTCGGGCTGGCCGAGCTTCGCGTTGTCGGCGGCGATCCGGTAGTCGGCGCACAGCGCGAGCTCGCAACCGCCGCCCAGCGCATAGCCGGTCACGGCCGCGACGACCGGCTTGGGGATGCGGGCGACGGCGGTGAAGGCGTCCTGGAGCGCACGGGACCGGGCGACCATCGCCGCGTGGTCCATCGCCTGCATCTCCTTGATGTCCGCGCCCGCCGCGAACACCTTCTCGCCGCCGTAGATGACGACGGCGCGGACGTCGGCCCGGTCGGTCGCCTCCACCGCGAGCTCGCGCAGCCGGTCCTGGGTGGCGATGTCCAGGGCGTTCATGGGCGGCCGGTCCAGGCGGATGGTGCCGACGCCTTCGGAGACTTCGAGAGAGATGGTCATACGGGCCAGGTTAGCCGCGGTTAACGCGAGCCGGCCCGGTGCTGTGTGTCACAGCACCGGGCCGGCTTCACGGGGTACGGGACCCGCCTACTTGATCCACTCCGCCCAGTCCATGTTCCAGCCGTTGAGGCCGTTGTCCGGGGCGATCTGCTTGTCCTTGGAGTTCTTCACGATGACCACGTCGCCGATCAGGGACTCGTTGAAGAACCAGGCGGCGGGCTGGTTGCCGTCGCCGGCGCCGCGGACGTCCTTGAGGCCGACGCAGCCGTGGCTGACGTTCTCCGAGCCGAACGTGCCGGAGGAGGCCCAGTAGTTGCCGTGCACGAAGGTGCCCGAGTTCGACAGGCGCATCGCGTGCGGGACGTCGGAGATGTCGTACTCGCCGCCGAAGCCCACGGTCGCGCCGTTCATCCGCGTGACCTTGTACTTCTCGCTGATGACCATCTGCCCGTTGTACGTGGTGGTCGACGGGGCTCCCGCGGTGATCGGGAGGTTCTTGATGACCTGGCCGTCGCGGACGACCTCCATGTGCTTCTCGCTCGCGTCCACCGTGGAGATCTGGGAGCGGCCGATCTTGAAGGTGACCGTACGGGTCTGCTTGCCGTAGACGCCCGGGCGGCCTTCGACGCCGTCGAGGGCGAGCTTCACGGTGACCGTGGTGCCCGCGGCCCAGTACTTCTCGGGGCGGAAGTCCAGGCGGTCGTTGCCGAACCAGTGGCCCTCGACCGGCACGGCCGGCTCGGCGGTCACGGTGATGGCCTTCTCGACGGCCTCGGGGTTGGTGATCCCACGGGTGAAGTTGATCGAGACCGGCATGCCCACGCCGACCTCCGCGCCGTCCTCCGGCGTGTAGTGGCCGACGAAGGTGTTGGTCGGCGTCAGGGTGGTGAAGGTGGTGTCCTTGGCGGACTCCCGGCCGGCCTCGTCCTTGGCGACGGCGTGCACCTTGTACTCGGTGGCGGAGGCCAGGTGACGGGCCGGCTCCCAGCTCGAACCGTCGTCGGCGAGCTTGCCCTCGACCGCGTTGCCCTTGGTGTCGGCGACGGTCACCGTGGTGAGCTTGCCGCCGCTGCTGGAGATCTTCAGGACGCCGCTGGTGGCGACCTCCTTGGCCCCGTCGTCGGGCTTGACGCTGACGACGGCCTTCGAGGCCTCGGTCCCGTTCTTGGCGCCGCCCCCGGCGTTGTCGCCGCCGCTGCCGCTGCTGTTACTCCCGCCACCACCGCTGCACGCGGTGGTGAACAGCAGGGCCGCCCCCAGCAGAAGGGCCGGCAGGCCGGTGCGGGCGCGGCCGCGTATCGGCTGCAGGTTCACTCTTGTTCTCCCCATGTCCCCCGCGCACGGACAGTCGCGCGCTTGTCGACAGGAAATCACATGGGCAGATCACGATGAGCCACGGTCTTGTCACCGTTCCGTCCCAACTGCTGATCAGCGGCCGAATCGGCCGTCGGGAGGGGCGGACGGACGGTGGTCGGGACGGTCGTCGGGGTCAGTCCTCGGTACCCGGCTTGGTGCCCCACACGTACACCGCGTCGCCCTCGGTGAGCAGGTCCCAGAGGCGCTCCGCGTCCGGTTCGGTGAGGTTGACGCAGCCGGCCGAACCGCTGCTCCCGTAAAGGGAGTCGGGCGTACCGTGCAGGGCCTGGCCCCCGTCGAAGAACTGCGCGTAGGGCATGGGTGCGTCGTACAGCGTGGAGACGTGGTCCTTGCTGCGCCAGTACACCTCGTGCCAGCCCGGCCGGGTCTCCTCGTAGTCGCGGCCGGTGCGGATGGGCACGGGTGGGAAGACGACGCGGCTGCCCCGCTGCACCCACAGCAGCTGACGGTCCATGTCCACGCAGGTCACCCGGTGTTCGCGGACGGGGCAGTCGCCCGCGGCGTTGGGGTCCGGGCGGGCGGTCACGACGAGCATCGTGCGGTAGGTGGCCAGGCCCGCGTAGCCGTCCGCGGGGTCGACGCCGTTGGCCTGCTGGAAGGCCCGGACCGCGGAGCAGTCCGCCGGGGACTGCACCCCGTCGACCGGCCGGCCCAGGTGGCCCTCCAGCTCCCGCTGGTAGGGGCCGGTGCCCGCCGCGCACGGGCTCCGCGGTTCCGCCGGGACGGCGGCCGCCGGGGACGGGTGCAGGACCGCCAGTACGAGCAGGGCGCCGACTGCCGCCGCCCGCGCTGCCGGGCCGGTCCCCTGACGTGCGGCCATCCGGGCCTCCTCGGGCCTGCGGGCTTTGACGGTCGCAGCCCAGCCAACCCGTGGGGCGGGGGGTACGGCTCGCGCTGATGCGCCGGCGGGGTGAGGAGCTCACTCCACCGGCGCACCGGGTCACGCGTTCACGGGGCCGGTGTCAGGCCCGGGGCCCCTTGGCGTCGTTCGGGTGCCCGGGGTGCTTCGGGGGCCGGCCCTTGCCGTGGCCGTGGTCCTTGCCGTGGCCCCCCTTGCCCTTGCCCTTCCCCTTGTCCTTCCCCTTGCCGTGGCCGTCGCGCTCGTTCTGCAGCGTGACCACGAGCCGCGCCTGCGGCGTGGTGCCGTCCAGCCTGAGCGGTCCGGTCACCCGGTCCGCGGGAAGGGCGTAGCCCTCGGGGACCGCCGTCTCGACCAGGTAGTACCAGCCTTCGGGGAGCGGGCCGAACTCGCAGACCCCGCCGCGGTCCGTGGCGCAGCCGTCGGCGGCCCGGCGGTCGGCGTTGATGCCGCGCGTCTGGAGACCGGCGGTGTTGTTGGTCTCCTGCCACACCTCGAACACCGCGCCGCGCAGCGGCCGCCCGGTCTTGGCGTCCTGCTTCACGATCCGGATGGAGCCCTCGTACTCCTCGCTCCGCGCGTTCGGGACGGCGACCTCGATGCCGTCCGCCACGTCGCCCTCGTCCAGGTCGAAGCGGGTGACCGGGTTCGCGGGCAGTTCGTAGCCGGCCGGGACGGCGGTCTCCCGCCAGTAGTACGTCTCGCCGACCGGCAGCTCGACCGTGCAGGTGCCCTGGTCGTCGCTCTCGCAGGCCGTGTCCAGCCGGGTGTCGCCCCCGGGTGTGACGGGCTGGAGCCCCGCCGTGCCGTTGCTCTCCCGCCACAGCTCGAACCGCGCGCCGGGCAGGGGCCGGCCGGTGGCCGCGTCGGTCTTGCGCAGCACCACCCGTGCGCCGTCCGGCGGTTGCGGGGTCCGCCGGTTGTCCGCCTCGTACCGGACGCCGGCCGAGGCGTTCTCGGCGGTCAGCGTCACTTCGTGGACCGTTTCGGCCGGCAGCTCGTACCCGGGGGGCGCCTGCGTCTCGCGCCAGTAGTACGTGCCGAGCGTGGTGGTCTCGTCGCACAGCCCGCTCGGCGGCGTGGTGCACCCGGTGACGAGGGTGTCGGCGCCCGCACCGCCGGCGGTCTGCAGGCCGGTGGTGCCGTTGGTCTCCCGCCACAGCTCGAAGTGCGCCCCGGCGAGCGCGGCGCCGGTCGCCCCGTCCCGCTTGAGGACCGAGAGCGAGCCGGTGACCGGGGCCGGGCCGCCGCAGTCGGGCAGGTCGCCGTTGAAGGGGTAGGCGTGGAACTCCTGGCCGCCGCCCCCGCCCGTGGCGCTGCCGTGGGTGACGGAGCCGGTGGTGAAGAAGCGGCCGTTGATGCCTGGGAGCGTGACCGTGGTCTCGGAGGTCTGCTGCCCCATCAGGAAGCTGCCCTGGAACTGGCCCCCGCCGGTCAGCCGCACGGTGGTGGCGTCGGGGAAGTTCCACAGCAGGCGGTCGCGGTAGGCGTTCAGGGGGTCGGTGTCCTGGATGCCGCCGCTGTAGGTGTTGATCGTGCGGTCGCCGCCCAGCACGTTCACCAGGATGGTGGCCGTTTCCGGGATCCGGGCGAACCGGATGCCCTGCTGGCCGCCCCCGTTGCCCACCAGGTCGGCGTTCACGTTGAAGACCTGGAGCGGGGAGGTTCCGTCGCCGGTGAAGACGGTCTCGTAGCGGTTGTTGACGGCGGTTCCGGTGGCCGGGCGCAGCTGCTGCCCGTCGACCCGGGCGTAGCACTGGCTGGCGGCGCTGAGCCGGTCGCGCAGTCCCGCGTACGGGGTGACCGCGGCGGCGTCGGGGACCAGGCGGCCGGACACCCTGCCGGTGACCGGGCCCGCGTGCCGGACCACGCCGCCGTCGGCGAGCAGGCGCTCGTCCCGGGCGACGGCGATCCCTCCGCCGGTGGTGAGGAAGTCGGCTCCGTCCGGCGGCGGCACGAGCGATCCGGCGCCGACGATCCCGACGTTGTAGCGGCTGTCGCCGCCCGCGGCCTTGTCCTGGTCGAAGTCGCCGAGGACGACGAGGCGGCCCTCGGCCTCGGAGGCGCTGCCCCGGACCCGGAAGTCGCCGCCCACGAAGATGTTGATGCCGTTGTCCCGGCCGCGCAGCACGCCGTCGCTGTGGATGGGCGGGTACGGGTCCGGGCAGCGGCCCGGGACGCAGGGCCCCAGCCCGTCGGGCAGCGGGGCCCGGACGGCCGCGGCCGTCCGGTGGGTGCCGGGGCCCGCGCCCGGGTCCGCGGCGAGGGCCGTGGGGGCCGCGGCGGCCAGCACGGCCCCGATCGCGAGCCCGAGGGTCCAGTTCCTTGCTGACATGACGCTCCGTCCGTTCCCGGCTGCCCGATGGCCCTGATTGCCCTGACAGGCTGGGGGGCGGGCGCGGGCGGACGGAGCGCGGACACTCTCCGCTACGTCATTCCGATCACACGAGTCACTCGTACGGCGCTGTCGTGCGCCGCTCAGACGATGGCGGAGCCGGCGACCCAGTCCGCCCAGGACATGTTCCAGCCGCCCAGCCCGTTGTCGGCGGCGACCGTCTTGTCCTGGGAGTTGGCCACCTCCACCACGTCGCCGATCAGGGTCCGGTCGAAGAACCAGCCGGCCGGGGTGTCGGAGCCGCCGCCCTTGTCGTCGCGCAGGCCCACGCAGCCGTGGCTCACGTTGGTGGTGCCGAAGGTGTCGGGGCTGGACCAGTAGTTCCCGTGCAGGAAGGTCCCCGAGGCGGTGAGCCGCATGGCGTGCGGGACGTCGGGGATGTCGTACTCGCCTCCGAAGCCGACGGTCTGGCCGTTCATGCGGGTGACGTCGAAGAGCTCCATCACCACCATCTTCCCGTTGTACGTGGTGGTCTTGGGCGCCCCGGCGCTGATCGGCACGGTCGACAGCAGCTCCCCGTCCCGGCGGACCTCCATGGTGTGCGCGGCCGCGTCCACCCGGGAGATCTGCGAGCGCCCGACGGTGAAGGTGACGGTCTTGGACTGGATGCCGTACGAGCCGGCCGCGCCCTCGACGTCGCGCAGGTCCATCTTCACGGTGACCTTGGTGCCGGCCTTCCAGTACTCCTTGGGCCGGAAGTCGAGCCGGTCCCTGCCGAACCAGTGGCCGACGACCTGCACGGCCGGGTCGGAGGTGACGGTGATGGCCCGCTCCACTTCCGCGCGACGTTCGATCGAGCGGTTGAACTTGAAGGAGACGATCATGCCGACGCCGACGGTGGAGCGGTTCTCGGGCTTGAAGTAGCCGATGAACCGCTCCTCGGGAACGTAGGTGGTGAAGGTGGTGTGCCGGGCCTGGCGGCGGTTGTGCCCGTCGAGGGCGACGGCGTCCACGGTGTACTTGGCCGCGAGTGCGAGCCGGCCGGATTCCAGGTCGGGGCTCCAGCTGAGCCCGTCGTCGGCGATGGCGCCGGGGACCTCCTCCTGCTGCGCGTCCTCCACCTTGGTGACGACGACCCGCTCAAGCCGGCCCTCGGGCACGGTGACCACCAGCCGCGCGTCGGCCGGGACCCCCTTGGCGTTGTCGTCGGGGGTGATGCGGATGGCCTCGTCCGGCGAGCGGGGTTTGCCGGGCAGCTGGATCTCGACCGGCGATTTGCCGTCCTTGGTGCATCCGGCCAGCCCGCCCAACAGGCCCGCCCATGCCGCCACGGCGGCCAAGCCCGCCCCTGCCCGCCTCGTCAGAAGTGTCACGATCCCTCCAACGAGCGGGCCCCTCCGGGGGAAACGTGAGCGCGCGCCACGTTCCGGGCGGAACAGTCCGGGCAGAACAGTGTGAAGGACCAGACGGGGGCGGGCCCAGGCCGGGACGCCGGGGCCGCACTCCCCCACCCCCGCAGGTACCCAGGAGCCGTGGAGGCGGGCAGTGTCGAGCGCAGCCGAGCAAGAGGCGGTGGAAGCCGTCGGCAACGCCGTCGAAGCGGTGCGGGGCGGCCAGACCGCGCCCGCACCGCGGGTCGACGGACATCCGGGCGGCCAACCGGGCGCCCATCCGAACGGCCGGCCGAACGGCCATCCGGCCGGACAGCCGAACGGCCAGGTCAAGGGGCAGGTGTTACGCGTCAACACGCGCCCGGGACCGCCGGTGTGGCCGGGGTCCTCGCATCCCCTGGGGGCCCGGTTCCACCACGGACCGGACGGGACCGCGGGCACCAACTTCGCCCTGTGGGCGCAGGGCGCGGAGGCGGTGGAGCTGTGCCTGTTCGACGCCGAGGGCGGCGAGACCCGCTGCTCGCTCACCGAGCTCACGCACGAGATCTGGCACGGTTTCGTGCCGGGCGTGCGCCCCGGTCAGCGGTACGGGTTCCGGGTGCACGGGCGCTGGGACCCCTGGACGGGCGCCCGGTTCAATCCGGCGAAGCTGCTCCTGGACCCGTACGCACGGGCCGTCGACGGAGACTTCACCCTGCCGCCGGAGGTGTACGGGCACGTCCGCGACTGGCCGCAGCAGTACATCGCGGACACCGTGCGCGACGACCGGGACTCGGCGCCGTTCGTCCCGAAGGGCGTGGTCGTCCACGATGACGACGACTGGTCGGACGACGTCCGGCCGAAGACCCCGTGGGCCGACTCGGTGATCTACGAGCTGCACGTGCGCGGCTTCACGATGCGCCATCCGGGTGTCCCCGAGGAGCTGCGCGGCACGTACGCGGGGCTCGCCCATCCGGCGGCGGTCGAGCACCTGACGAAGCTGGGCGTCACGGCGGTCGAGCTGCTGCCGGTGCACCAGTTCGCGCACGAGGACCACCTGCTGCGCCGGGGGCTGCGCAACTACTGGGGCTACAACTCGATCGGCTACTTCGCCCCGCACGCGGGGTACTCGTCGAGCGGGACGACGGGCCAGCAGGTCGGCGAGTTCAAGCGGATGGTGCGGGCCCTGCACGCGGCCGGGATCGAGGTGATCCTCGACGTGGTCTACAACCACACGGCGGAGGCGGGCGAGCTGGGTCCGACCCTGTCACTGCGCGGGATCGACAACCGCGGCTACTACCGGCTCCAGTCCGACCAGCGCCGCTACGCCGACTACACGGGCTGCGGGAACACCCTGCACGCGGGGCGCCCGCACGTGCTGCGCCTCATCACGGACTCGCTGCGCTACTGGGTCACGGAGATGGGGGTGGACGGCTTCCGCTTCGACCTGGCGGCGGCGCTGGCCCGTTCGATGCACGACGTGGACATGCTGTCCCCGTTCCTGGCGGTGATCGCCCAGGATCCGGTGCTGCGGCGGGTGAAGCTCATCGCCGAGCCGTGGGACGTGGGTTCGGGCGGCTACCAGGTGGGCGCGTTCCCCCCGCTGTGGACGGAGTGGAACGACCGCTACCGGGATGCCGTACGGGACTTCTGGCGGGGCGCGCTGCCCGACGTACGGGACCTCGGGTACCGGCTCTCGGGGTCGAGCGACCTCTACGCCTGGGGCGGGCGGCGCCCGTACGCCTCGGTGAACTTCGTGACCGCGCACGACGGTTTCACCCTGCGCGACCTCGTGTCCTACGAGCGCAAGCACAACGAGGGCAACGGGGAGGCGAACCGGGACGGGACCAACGACAACCGCTCGTGGAACTGCGGGGCGGAGGGCGAGAGCGACGACGCCCGGGTCGGCGTGCTGCGCCGCCGCCAGCTGCGCAACCTGCTGACCACCCTGCTGCTGTCGACGGGGGTGCCGATGCTGGTGGCGGGCGACGAGTTCGGGCGCACGCAGGCCGGCAACAACAACGCCTACTGCCAGGACAACGAGACGGGGTGGGTGGACTGGTCGTTGCTGGAGGACCCGGCGTGGCGGGAGCTGTTCGCGCTGACGGAGCGGCTGATCTCGCTGCGGCAGGCCCATCCGGTGCTGCGACGGCGGGCGTTCTTCTCGGGGCGGCCGCAGGGGGCGGACGGGCTGCGGGACCTGGCCTGGTTCACGCCGGCGGGCGCGGAGATGACGGAGCGGGACTGGTACGCGCCGGCCGCCGCGCTGGGGATGTACCTGTCGGGGCGGGACATCCCGGGCCGTGACGAGCGGGGCCGGCAGGTGACGGACGACAGCTTCCTCGCGCTGCTGCACACCGGGGACCGGCCGCTGGCCTGGGTCCTGCCGGGGGCGCCGTGGGCGCAGGCGTACGAGCTGGTCCTGGACACCTCCCTGGAGAACCAGTCCGACGCGCCCCGCACCCGGCACCGCGGCGGGGAGACCCTGACGGTCCCGGCCCGCTCGGTCCTGCTGCTGCGGGTCTGCGGGTCCCCGGCGCGGGGGCCGTCCATGTGAGGAGCGGCGGCCCGCGGCCCCGCGCGCCGCCGCCTCCGGACGTACGCGGACATCCGGAACGACTCTCCTGTTCGCCCTGCGATGATGTGTTCGACATCGTTCTGAGGGGGTCCCTGCATGGGCAGAGTCAACACCGCGCTGCAGGAACTGCGCGGGGCGCAGAAGTCGGCGAAGGGGGTGTCGCTGTATTCGCGGTTCGTCAACCGGCCCGCCGGGCGGTACCTGGCCGCCGGTTCGTACGCGCTCGGGCTCACCCCGAACCAGGTGACGCTGGTCAGCGCCGCCTTCAGCTTCGCCGCCGTGGCCGCGGTCGCCCTGTGCGCGCCCTCGTGGGGGCTGGGGATCGCGGTGTGGGCGGCGCTCGCCGTCGGCTTCGCCTTCGACTCCGCGGACGGGCAGCTGGCCCGGCTGCGCGGCGGCGGCAGCGCGGCCGGCGAGTGGCTGGACCACGTCGTGGACGCGGCCAAGCTCACGGCGCTGCACTCGTGCGTGCTGATCGCCTTCTACCGGTTCCCCGAGGAGTACGGGACGACGGCCGACGGCTGGCTGCTGGTGCCGCTCGGTTTCCAGTTCGCCGCGGTCGTCACCTTCTTCGGCGGGCTGCTGACGGAGAAGCTCAAGCCGAAGCCGGCCCCGGGCAGCCCCGCCGCCACCCCGTCGACCCTGCGCGCGGTGGCCCTGCTGCCCGTGGACTACGGGGTGTTCTGCGTGGTGTTCCTGCTGCTCGGCGGCGGGAGGGTGTTCGCCTGGGCGTACGCCGGGCTGGGCGTGGTCGCAGGGCTGTTCCTGCTGGCGTTCCTCGCGAAGTGGTTCCGGGAGCTCAGCGCCGTTCCCCGGTGACCTGACCGGGGAGGGTGAGGGGTTCCGCGAGCGCGTCCAGCGCCCGGCGCAGCTGGGTGCTGGAGGTGTGCACGGTGTAGGGGAAGTAGACGACGTCGACGCCGTGGGCGGCGAAGTCCTTCTCCAACCGGTCGCCCTTGGGCGTGCCGCGCCAGTCGTCGCCCTTGAAGATGACGTCGAAGCGGACCTGCTTCCAGGTCTCCACCTTGTCCGGGACGGTCTCCACGAAGGCGGCGTCCACGTACTTCACGCTGCGGACGATCTCCAGCCGCTCGACGAGCGGGATCATCGGGCGGCGTCCCTTGGCGAGTTCGGCCATCTCGTCGGAGACCACTCCGGCGACGAGGTAGTCGCACTGGCTCCGGGCGTGCCGAAGGATGTTCAGATGTCCGATGTGGAACAGATCGTAGGCACCCGGCGCGTAGCCGACTCGGTACGGTCTACGCTCTTGCGCGCCAAAGTCGGACATGTCGTGCTCCGTCATCTGTTATCCCCAGCGGCCGCACCCCCCGGTGCAGCTGATTAGCAGACAATAGCGTGCACGTTCCGCAGCACGCGGGTGAACGAATAGGGTGACGTGCGCATCATCCAGGGGAAGAGGGGACGCTCGGTGTCCAGATCCGGTCAGCGGCGCATGCTGCTGGTTTCCACCAATTACGCTCCGGAGCACGCGGGGATCGGCCCGTATGCCACCCAGATCGCGGAGCACTGGGCGGATCTCGGCCACGAGACCCACGTGCTGGCGGGCATGCCGCACTACCCGGCGTGGTCCGTCGAGCCGGAGTACAAGGGGGCGCTCCAGCGCACGGAACAGCGCGCGGGGGTCACCGTGCACCGGCGTGCGCACACCGTGCCGCCGCGTCAGACCGCCGTGAAGCGGGCTCTTTTTGAAGGATCGATTCTGCTGCACGGCGCCGTGGCCCCGCCCCGGATGCCCAAGCCGGACGCGGTGCTCGCCCAGATGCCCAGCCTGGCCGGCGGAGTGCTCGCCGCCCGGCTCGCGGCGCGCTGGAAGGTCCCGTACATCCCCGTCGTCCAGGACCTGATGGGCGCCGCCGCCGCGCAGAGCGGGATCAGCGGCGGGGACAAGGCCGCCGCGATCGCCGGCCGCGCCGAGGCGTACGCCCTCAAGCGCGCCACCCTCGTCGGCGTCATCCACGAGACCTTCGTGGACCGGGTCGTCGGCATGGGCGTGGACCCGGGCCGGATCCGCCTCGTCCCCAACTGGTCGCACGTGGCGGTGCCCACCAAGCCGCGCGGCGAGACCCGCCGCCACCTCGGCTGGGGCCCCGGCGAGACCGTCGTCCTGCACTCCGGGAACATGGGCCTCAAGCAAGGACTGGAAGTCCTCGTGGGCGCCGCCCGGCTGGATCCGAATGTCCGCTTCGTCCTGATGGGCGACGGGAGTCAGCGGTCCGCGCTCGCCGATCTGTCGGCCGATGTACCGAATCTGGACATCATCCCCCCTGCCGCGGACGGCGAGTTCCCGGATATCCTCGCCGCGGCGGACGTACTCGCGGTCACGCAGCACGCTGCCGTGCTGGACATGAGCGTGCCGTCGAAACTCACCTCCTACTTCCAGACCGGCCGCCCCGTCGTCGCCTCCGTGGCGGCGGAGGGCGGCACCGCCCAGGAGGTGGAACGCTCGGGCGCAGGGGTGCTCGTACCGCCGGAGGACCCCGAGGCCCTGCTGAAGGCCGTACGGGCCCTGGCCGAGGACCCCGAAGGCGCGGACGCACTGGGAGCGGCCGGACCCCGCCACGTGGCGGCCCATCTGAGCCGTGAAGCGGGCCTGGCCCGCATCGACGCACTGATAGACGAAGCACTTGGGGGACCCCGGCCGTGATCGAGACGAACCGCCCTGCAGCGGCACCGGCCGACGACGAACCGGATCTCCTCAGAGACCAGTTCCGGCAGCTCCTGCGCTACCGCAGGCTCATCGGCGCGGGCATCGGCATCGGTCTGCTGGGCGGCGTCTACCTCGGCATCTCCACCGCCGACACCTACGTCGCGACCGCCGACGTCGTGCTGCGCGCGCCCACCGACGACCCGTTCAACCCGAGCCTCGCCCCCGACAAGGCGATCAACATCGGCTCCGAGCGCCAGGTCGCGCTCAGCTCCTCCATAGCCAACGAGGCGGCGAAGAAGCTCGGCGTGTCCGCGTCCGGCTTCGCCGCCCTGCGCAGCGGTCTGCAGGTCACCAACCCGCCGCAGACCATGGTGCTGCGCTTCACGTACACGGCGTCCTCCCCCAAGGAGGCCGCCAAGCGCGCCAACGCGATGACCGAGGCGTACCTGCTCAAGCGGCAGGAGTCCCTCGACGCCACCCGCGACAAGATGGTCAAGGGCTACAAGGAGCAGCGCGACCCGATCGCCAAGCAGCTCGACGAGCTCTCCAAGGAGATCGCCCGGATGCCCGCCGGCGCCGGGCGCGACGCGGCCAGCTCCTCCAAGACCGACCTGCAGAGCGAGGTCGGCGGCTACAACACCAAGATCACCAAGCTCGAAGCCCTCGACATGACCCCGGGCCGGGTCACCAGCGCCGCGACCGCGCCCCCCGGAGCCGACGGTCCCGGCATCCTGATGTCCCTCGCGCTCGGCGCCGCCGTGGGCCTCGCCCTCGGCCTGCTCGCCGCCTGGGTCCGGCTCGTCTTCGACCCGGCGCCGCGCTCCGAGGGCGACGTGGCACGGGCCCTGCGCGCGCCCGTGCTCGGCTACCTGCCCCGGGACCGGACGGGCGGCGGACCGCTGCTCGCCGCCGGCGAGGCCGATCCCCGCCTCGCCGAGGAGTACCGCTCGGTGGCCTTCCGGCTCGCCTACGACTCCCGCTTCGCCGACCGGCGCCGGCTGCTCGTCGTCGCCCCGCGCGGCAGCAGCGAGACCGCCGCCGCGGTGGCCGTGAACCTCGCCGCCTCCTTCGCGGAGACCGGCAAGGACGTGCTGCTCATCGAGGCCGACCTGCGCACCCCCGTACTGGCCAGCCAGTTGCCGACGGACGCCGGCGGCCGGCCCCGGTGGAGCCAGACCCCGGGCGGCCAGAAGGGCGGCGGACGGCACTCCGACTCCGAGTGGCCCGACGGGCGCCAGCTCGTCGTGGACGCCGGCGAGTCCGGCTCCTTCGACCTGATCCCCGGCGAGCGGGCGCGCAACGTGCCCCGCGCGCTGACCTCGCCCCGCGCCACCCAGCTGATCTCCGAGGCCGACTCCCCCAACGCGACCGTCGTCGTGCTCGCGCCGCCCGTGCTCTCGTACGCCGACGCCCTCGCCCTCGTCGACCGCGTCGACGGCGTCCTGGTCGTCTGCAACCCGCGCGGCGTCCACCGCACCGACCTGATCCGGATCCGCGAGCTGATCAGCGGCGCCGGCGGCACGGTGCTCGGCGCGGTGCTGCACGCCCCGCTGCCCGGCGAGAAGCGCGGCCGCGGCAAGGACAAGACCCCCGCTCCCGCCCCTGCCGCCGGCTCCCCGGCGGGCGGGCCGAAGCCGCCGCAGCCGATCCCGTACGAGGTGGCCGAGCCCGAGCAGCACATCCCCGGTGACGGCACCGACACCGTCGCGCTGCGCACCGTGCGCATGGGCCGCAGATGACCCGACGCGGCCTCGCCGCCGTCGCGTCGGTCCTGGACCAGGCCGCCTCCAGCGCCACGAACATCCTGGTGCTGGTGCTGGCCGCCCGGCTGTCCTCGGCAGCCGGGTTCGCCGACTTCTCGATGGTGTACGTGACCTTCAGCGTGCTCCTCGGACTGAACATGGCCTACGTCGGCCAGAGCCTCGTCCTGGAGAAGGGCGAAGGGCTCGGCGCGACGTGCCGGTCCGCCGCCGGCTTCACCGGGGCCGCGTCGGCCGCGGTCGGAGCGCTGCTCGTGGTGGTGGGCCTCGTGCTCCCCGCGACGCCCGGGCGGGCCTTCCTCGCGCTGGGCCTGGTCCTGCCGTTGGTGCTCCTCCAGGACGGGCTGCGCTACTGCTTCTCCGCGCTGCGCGCCCCCGAGCGGGCGCTGGCCGCGGACGCGCTGCGGCTGGTGTGCGTGGTCGCGGCGCTGGCCGTGCAGCCCGAAGGGGCTTCGGCCGGGCGGCTGGTGCTGGTGTGGGGCCTGTCCGCGGTGCCCGCGCTGGGGCTGGGGCTGTGGCTGCTGCGCCCGTACGTGCGCGGGGCCCGGGCGGACCTGCGGCCGTACCTGCGGCGGGGTCACCTCGGGCAGCGGTTCGTGGTCGAGTTCGCGGTGGGCAACGGCTCCAGCCAGCTCGCCGTACTGGGCCTCGGCGTCTTCGCGACCCCGCTGGCCGTCGGCGCGCTGCGGGGTGCGACCACCCTCTTCGGGCCGCTGAACGTGTTGTTCAACTCCGCGAACTCCTTCGGGCCGCCGGTCCTCGGGCGGCTCGGCGGCAAGCGGGCCACCGTGCGGGCGACCGCGCTGCTGGGACTGGTGCTGGCCGCGCTCGGCGCGGGCTGGGGGGCCGTGCTGTACGCGCTGCCCGAGCGGGCGGGCCGTCAGCTGCTCGGCGACACCTGGGCGGCGACGGCCGCGCTGCTGCCGGCGACGGGGGCGCAGTACGCGGTGATGGGGCTCGGCACCTGTGCGCTGCTGACCCTGCGGGTGCTGGCGCCGAAGGCGACGCTGTCCTTGCAGGTGGTCTTCTCGGTGCTGTCCGTGGGGCTGCTGCTCGGCGGGTACGCGGTGGGGGGTGTGGCGGGCGCCGCGGTGGGCCTGGCGGCCGGCTCCGCACTCAAGGCCGCGGCCGCGTGGCTTCGCGTGGCCCGGCTGCGAGTCCCTGCTGCGCAGGACCGCGAACCCGAGCCGGCCCCCGCCGCCTGACCCGCTGCCCGCCGTTTCCCGGGCTCTGCCCGGACCCGCGCCTCAAACGCCGGCGGGGCTGTAATTGCCGGCGCCGGCCGCATCCAGCCCTGCCGGCGTTTGAGGCGCGGGTCCGGGGCAGCGCCCCAGCAGCGGTGCCGCGGCCGGGCGCGGACAGAACGCGGGCCGGGCGGAGTCCCGGTGGCGGCGGGGCGCTCAGCGCAGGGTGGTGGACTTGTCCGTGCGGTGCGTGGCGACCAGCGCGAGGCAGAGGGCGGCGATCGCCACCCGCCCCGACGCCTGGAGCAGGGGGCCGCGCAGCAGGATGAAGGAGTAGCCCGCGACCAGCGGGACGACCACCGAGATCAGGCTGCCCGGCGGCGACCGCCGCGTGGCCCGTTTCGCGTAGCGGCGGTCGACACGGGCGGAGGCGTACCCCATGCCCAGCAACCCCGCGCCCATGCCCAGCGGACCGAAGTCGAGCCACAGCTCCGCCCAGATCGGGGAGGAGAGGTTGGTGTTGACCGTGCCCATCCACTGGCCGACCATCACGCCGGTGTCCCGCGGCTTGCCCTCCCAGACCGCGCGGGGCACCGCGAAGAAGATCGACCCGGCCAGCTGGCGTCCGTAGAAGTGCCCGGGGCCCGACTCCGAGAAGGTGATGGTGTTCGCGAACATGCCGATCTGGTCGTAGTCCTTGAGCGCCATCGGCTCCAGGAAGGACGTGGTCTCGACCGGACGGTAGTTCTTCTCGTCGTACCGGAAGCGGTCGGCGAAGGGGAAGATCAGGAGTGCGACGACCACCGCCATCGACAGTGCCACGCGGTACATCGCCGCGCTCACCGGGAAGACGGTGAAGAGCAGCGCGAACATGACCGTCAGGAACCAGTACCGCGGGTTGGAGATCGGGTTGTTGACGATCAGGTTGAGGCCGGCGAGCGCCGCCCACGTGACGATGATCGACACCTTGCGGCGGGCGAACTTCGAGGTGATCAGCCAGCGCGTGTAGAGGAGCAGCGCGAGCAGGGCCGGTACGGTGCCGAAGCCGCGCAGCAGTGCCTGCCCGGCCTGGCCGTCGCCGTTGGAGACGCCCGCCTCCTCGATGCCCGCGATGATCTCCTGGCGGCTGGAGAAGAAGACGGCCGGGCCGCCCAGCTTCATGATGAAGGCGGCGCTGCACAGGAAGGACAGGGCCGTGAGCAGCTGGAGCCGGCGCCGGTGCGCCATGACGGGCTTGGACTCCTTCTGGGAGCCGCCCGCGCGCCCGGCCGGCCGGTGACGGGCCAGCAGCACGCCGACGTCGAAGGCCGTGCAGCCGAGCAGGACGAGCCCGATGGCGACGGTCAGGTCGGAGCGCGGGCCGACCACCGGCGTCGGGACCTGGCCGAGGACGGCCTGCGCGAGCGGGGCCACGCCCATGGCCATGTAGACGAAGAGCCAGAAGGAGCCCTGGAGCAGCTTGCGGCGGCTGGTGAGCACCATCGCGGAGAGCCTGGCGCCCGCGTACATGGTGAGCAGGAGCTGGAGCCAGAAGGCCGCGTCACGGGCGCCCGCGCCGTCCTGGACGGCGACGAACAGCGGCAGGAAGACGGTGAATCCGAGCGCGAGCGGTACGGACAGCGCGCGCGAGAGCAGGGTCCGCGGGAGGGTGTCCCGGCCCCACAGGCTCTCGTCCTCGAAGGGGGACGGGACGGGCTGCTTCGCGGGCGCCGCGGGGGGCTTGCGTATGTCCGTCGTCACTGCCGCCCCCACCCGATGTCCCTGGTCCGCGCGCAGTCTAGTCTGAGCGGGCCACGCCCGGGGAGGCGGCGGCCGAGAGCACGATGGGGGCTTCTGTTGCGTGATCTTCCTGCCTTCACGCTGGCCGGATACGACAAGGGCCGCGGGCTGCTGACGCAGGCGCTCTGGTTCGCCGTGATGAACACGCTGTTCATGAGCTGGTTCTGTCCGGCGCGGCTGCGGGTGGCGCTGCTGCGGGCCTTCGGCGCGAAGATCGGCGAAGGCGTGCTGATACGCCACCGGGTGCGCGTGCTGTGGCCGTGGAAGCTCACCGTCGGGGACCACACCTGGATCGGTGAGGGCGCCTGGCTGCTGAACCTGGAGCCGCTGACGATCGGTTCGCACGTGTGCCTCTCGCAGGAGGCCATGCTGTGCACCGGCTCGCACGACCACCGGGCCGCCGACTTCCGCTACCGCAACGCGCCCATCACCGTCGAGGACGGCGCCTGGGTGGCCGTACGGGCGACCGTGCTGGCCGGCGTCACGGTGGGCCGCTGCGCGGTCGCCGGCGCGGGCTCGGTCGTGCACAAGGACCTGCCGGAGCTGACCCTGCAGACCCAGGACGGGCAGCGCCGCCCGGTGGAGGAGCCCAAGTGAGCACCCCGATGCGCGTGCTGCACGCCGTCACCCTGCACTCCCCCTCGCACGCCTTCGGCGGGCCGGTGCGGGTCGCGCTGAACCTGGCGAAGGGGCTGCGCGCCCGGGGCCACGAGGCGCGGCTGCTCGCCCTGGGCGAGGGCTTCGACGCGTGGCCCACCTCCGTGGAGGGCGTCCCGGCGAAGCTGTTCCCGGCCCGCCGCCTGCTCCCCCTCGGTTTCAGCGGGATGACCTCGCCGGCGCTGCTGGCGTCGGCCGGCCGGCTGGTGCGCGACGCCGACCTCGTCCACGTCCACCTGGCCCGGGACCTGGTGACCCTGCCGGTGGCCCTGGCGGCGCTGCGCGCGGGCAAGCCGCTGGTGCTGCAGACCCACGGCATGGTGGACCCCAGCGAGAAGCTGCTGGCCAAGGTGCTGGACGCGGTGGCGGTACGCCGGCTGCTGCGCGGCGCGGACGCGCTGCTGTACCTGACCCCGCACGAGCGGGAGGGCCTGGACGCGGTGGTGGGCGCACCGCTGCCGAAGGCGGTCCGCCTGGTCAACGGGACCCCGGCGCAGGAGGAGCGGCCGCCGCTGACCGGCCCGCCGCGGATCCTCTACTCGGCGCGCCTGCAGGCCCGCAAGCGGCCGGTGGACTTCGTGGACGCGGCCCCGGCGGTGCTGGCCGTGCATCCGGACGCGCACTTCGTGGTCGCCGGTCCGGACGAGGGCGAGCTGGGGGCCGTACGCGCCCGGATCGGTGCGCTGGGCCTGACGGACCGGTTCACCGTCCCGGGGGCGCTGTCCGGCGCGGAGGTCCTGACGGAGCTGCGCCGGGCACACGTGTACGTCCTGCCCTCGGTGGACGAGCCGTTCCCGATGTCGGTGCTGGAGGCGCTCTCGGTGGGCGTTCCCTCGGTGGTCACGCACTCCAACGGCCTGGCCCGCGACGTCGCGCGGGCCGGAGCGGGGCACGCGGTGGAGCCGGGTCCGGCGGGCGTCGCCGCGGCCGTCCTGGCCCTGCTGGACCCGGCGGCCAACCGCGAAGCCTCGCTGTCGGCCCGCAAGCTGGCCGCGGACTCCTTCTCCATGGAAGCGGTCCTGGACACCCTGCTCCCGGTGTACGAGGGCGCGCTGCGCGGGTGAGGCCCCGCCGCGGCGTCAGATGACGTCCCGGCGGCGCTCCTCCACCACCGGTATCGCGCCCGCGGCCCGGCGCCGCTTGTAGATGCTGGTGTACACGGCGAGGCCGATCCCGCCCACCGCCATCATGATCAGGCCGACCAGGTCGAGGTTGACGCTCTCCATCTCCCAGTCGCTGGCGAAGGTGAGGATGGCGCCCACCACGATCAAACCGATGCATCCACCGATGCCCATGAGTCCGCCTTCCGCCGTCGTGGCTGTGACCGCGCGGATACCCGGGTCGGGCGCACGAAAACGCCCCCGGGGGCCGGGAGTCCGGTCCTCGGGGGCGTCGTCGTACGCCGGTGGCGTGCCGCGGTTACGCGGGGATCCAGGCGTAGCAGCCCGAGGAGTTGAACTCCGCCGTGCCCGCCGGGATCGTCGCCGTGATCTTGTCGCCCGCCTTGAGCGGGGCCTCGGGGCCCGAGGCGAGGACGGAGCCGTCCTTGCCCTTGGCCTCCCAGGTGCAGTTCGTGGCCTGGGTCAGCGCCCGGTAGCCGCCCGCCGCGGGAGACTGCTTCGGGCCTTCGGCGAAGCCCTTCTCCGCCGCGGCGAGGATCGGCTTCTGGTCCGGGCACAGGTAGGTGATCGCGTCCTTGGCACCGGGGATCTCCCCGGTGATGACGGCCCCGGTCGCCGCGTCCTTGTCGTGCTTCGCGGTGCGCGCCACCCGCTGACAGGCCTCCTGGCCGGTCTGCAGGACGGCCGCCGGATCCATCTTCTCCGGGACCCGCCCGCTCAGGTACTTCTTCTCCTGCTCCGTGAAGCTGCCCGTCTTGGGCTTGAGCTTCGTGTCGGGCAGGACCGGGCCCGTCGGCTTCGCGTCGGCCGCGGGCTCCGCCGTGGCCGGGGTGTCCGCGGGATCGGGGGCCGCCGACGAGGCCGGGGGCTTCACCTTCGCCTCGGAGTCGTCACCGCCGGAACTGCAAGCGGTCAGGGTCAGGGCGGCGGTCAGCAGGACAGCGGCCGCCGCGGAGCGTCGGTACATCGGATGGCTCCCGTACTACTTACAGGGGTGGGACAGGCGAGCGGGGCCCGGCCACGTAGAGCCGGGCCCCGCACGCCGTCAGGCGGTTGCCTGGGTGATCGCTACTTCGCGCCGAAGGTCAGGACCAGCTGCGGAGTGCCCTCCGCCGCCGTGGACTCCGCGGACCAGATCCACAGCGGGTCGGTACCCGTGCTCGTCAGGCCCAGGCTGTAGCTGCCGCCCAGCACCGCGGAGACCGCGGCGGTGTCCAGCTCGACGCTGTGGACCGCCGAGCCGTCCGGCACGCCCGCGATGGTGCCGAGCGGGGTGGTGCCGAGGGTGGGCTTGGTGTTGAAGGTGGTGCCCGCGCCGCTCCAGGTGCCGGTGACCGGGACCACGGAGACGGTGTCGGCGGTGCCGGCGCCCGCCTGCGTGGAGGTCTTGATCTGCAGCGAGGCGGACTTCAGGACCTGGCCGGCCGGGGCGGCCGGCAGGTTGAAGCGCAGGTACGTCTCGTACGCCGAGGTGCCGCGCACCGCGAGCGAGGTGGACGTGCCGTAGGCCGTGCTCGGGGCACCCTGGTTGATGTAGGTGTCCTCGGTCGCCTTGACCGCGGAGACCGAGTCGGTGGGCGCCTTGGCCAGGTCGAAGTGGTTCTTGACCTGGGCCTGGGTGAGCGCCGTCGGGTAGACGGCGGTCTCGTCGAGCTGACCGGCGAAGAAGTTGCTCGTCGGGCGGGTCGGCCAACCGGAGAGGTTGTCACCGCCGGCGTGCCAGTAGCCCGCGTAGGTGCTGTTGCTGGTGGCGTTCAGCGAGCCCTTGTTCTGGCCGTCGACGTACAGCGTGATGCCGCCGGGGCCCTGGGTGCCGACCACGTGGTGCCACTTGTTGTCGTTGTACGTCTCGAACAGACCCGTGGAGACGGTCCGGGCCGAGCCGTTGTAGACGCCGAAGACCAGGCGACCGGTGTTGGTCATGTAGATGTGCCGGTCGTTCGAGCCGCTGCTGCGCGTGGTGTTGTTGCCGAAGCCGATCAGCTTGCCGCCGCGCGTGGTGTTCGTCTTGAACCAGGTCTCGACGGTGAACGTGTTGCCGACCGACTGACGGCGGTCGCCGTGCACGAGCTGGCTGGTCCCGTTGAAGCCCATCGCCGTGCTGGCGCCGGAGACCGCGCCGGGCGTCTGGCGCAGGGCCGGGGCGTTGAACTGGACACCGCTGGTGTTGCCACCGTTGGAGGAGTCGGCCACGTACGGGCTGACGGAGTCGTCGTAGCGCCAGTACAGGTTGGCGCCGTCCTGGCGGACCTGGTTCGGGTACGTCTGGACCGTGGTCGGGATCGTCACCGAGGAG
Source organism: Streptomyces sp. NPDC048424 (assembly GCF_040651555.1). NCBI lineage: Bacteria > Bacillati > Actinomycetota > Actinomycetes > Kitasatosporales > Streptomycetaceae > Streptomyces > Streptomyces sp. NPDC048424. The sequence goes on from NZ_JBEZKE010000009.1 coordinate 113,629, forward strand.
ACGGCCGACAGGGCGCTGGTGTTGCCCGCGTCGTCGGTCGCGGTCACGCGGTAGGTGTACGTCTGGCCGGCCTTGACCGTGGTGTCGTTCCAGGAGGCCTGCGGACGCTCCCACTCCAGCGAGCTGGCGGTGACCGTCGCGGCCGGGGTGGCCGAACCGTTGCGGTAGATGCGGTACGTCAGCTTGCTGTCGTCCGCGTCGTAGCTGGTGCGCCAGCGGACCTGGGCCTCGCCGGGCTTGACGCTCGCGGCGCTGGCCACCGGGGTGGTCGGGGCGCCGATGTCGCCGGTGGAGGCGAAGCGGGTCAGGCCCTGCTGCGCCTTGCCGTTGATGAGGGTGAACTCACCGCCGACCCACAGGTACTTGACGTCGTTCTTGTCGGCCACGGCCATGACGCGCGGGCCGATGCCCTCGCCGAGGCCGTCGTTGGCGGTGGGGTGCCAGCCGAGCTTGCCGGGGCCGCGCACGAATCCGTCCACGGGCGCGGGGGCGGCGCCGTCGTGGTTGGTCGGCTGGGCCAGCAGGAAGTTCCGCTTGCCGTCGGGGAACTCCAGCTCGGTGGAGCAGTCGTGCGCGTGCGAGGAGCTGTAGAGCACTCCCTGGTACGGCAGGACGAACTGGGTGGCGCCGAGGCAGCGGTCGCGCCACTTCTCGGTGAAGTCGCTCAGGCGCAGGCCGATGCGGCCGTCGAAGACGCCGCCGCCGGAGCCCTCGTGGCCCGTGTAGAAGCCGGTGTCGTCGGTGGAGATGTCCTTGACGACCGAGTTCGACGGGATGTTGGTGTAGGTCTTGGTGACCGCGCCGGTGGTGGCGTTGACCACGGCCAGGGCGTGGCTGTTGGAGCCGTTGACCGTGAAGAAGTCGCCGCCCAGCAGCACGTTCTTGCCGTCGGGGGTGACCTCGACCGCGCGGCCCGGCTCGTCGACGTTGGCGACGAAGGGCTTGAGCGCACCGGTGCCGGCGTCCACGGCGGCGAACCGCTCGCGGGTCTGCCCGTCGACGGCGTTGAAGTCTCCGGCCGCGTACAGGGTGTCGTCGGTGACGGCGAGTCCGCGCACGGTGGCGGGGAAGCCGGGGTGGAACGATGCCTTGGGGGTGCAGCTCTCGATGTCGATCGCCGCGAGGCTGGAGACCGGGGTGCCGTTGACGGCGCCGAAGTAGCCGCCCGCGTACAGGGTCTTCTTGTCCTTGGAGACGACCAGGGTGCGCACGGTCGCCGTGCCGTCGCCGATGGTGAAGGCGAGCTTGCAGGAGGTGGGCTTGCCCGTCGCGGCGTCGAGCGCCACGAAGTTCACGGCCTCCTGCTCGGCGCCCGCGGCGCCCTCGGGCGGACGGACCGCCGAGAAGGTACCGCCGGCGAAGACGGTGCCGTTCGCCTGGGCCATCGCAAAGACGATGCCGTCCGGCTGCCACGTGGGCAGCTCGTCGGCGGTGAATGCCACTGGCGGCGTGATGGCGGACGCCTGAGGCATCAGCACCAGGCCTATGCCGGTGCCGGCACCGGCCAGTGACAGGACGAGGGCAGCAGTCAGCCCTCTGGATCTACGCATGAGCCCCCCAGGGCAATCGCCCGGTTTGATGGCTGGAACTATCCGAACAGCCATATGTACGGGCGCAGACTAGGGCTCACGCGAGGGCCTGGTCACCCCTCTTGACCCATTGCATACCAACTTGGAATCAACGGTTCAGCATCGAGGGTGCACAACGGACATATGACAGGTTTGAACCGGCCATACCCGCAGGGAAGTGCGCGAATGACCGGGACACGGCAAATCGTAGGGGAAATATAAGGCCTCAGCGGTCGATACGGACCGTCACGCCCGCCAGTTGGTCCTCGACTTGCCGAATGTCGGCGTCCACCATGATCTGCGCCAGCTCCGCCACCAGGACCGACGGCTTCCAGCCAAGCAGGTCATGGGCCTTCGAGGCGTCGCCGATGAGGGCGTCGACCTCGCTGGGGCGCTCGTACTTGGGGTCGTAGCGCACGTGCTCGGCCCAGTCGAGACCGGCGTGCGAGAAGGAGGACTCGACGAACTCGCGGACGGTCGCGGCCACACCGGTGGCGACGACGTAGTCGGTGGGCTCGTCCTGCTGGAGCATCCGCCACATGGCGTCCACGTACTCGGGGGCGTAGCCCCAGTCGCGCACCGCGTCGAGGTTGCCGAGGTAGAGGTGGTCCTGGAGACCGGCCTTGATGCGGGCGACCGCGCGGGTGATCTTGCGGGTCACGAAGGTCTCGCCGCGGCGCGGGGACTCGTGGTTGAAGAGGATCCCGTTGACGGCGAACATGTCGTACGCCTCGCGGTAGTTCACCGTGGTCCAGTACGCGAAGACCTTCGCGGCACCGTACGGGCTGCGCGGGTGGAACGGGGTGCCCTCGTTCTGCGGGGGCGGGGTCGCCCCGAACATCTCCGAGGACGAGGCCTGGTAGATGCGGGTGTCGACGCCGCTGGCCCGGATGGCCTCCAGCAGCCGCAGCGCGCCGAGGCCGGTGACGTCGCCCGTGTAGAGCGGGGCGTCGAAGGAGACGCGGACGTGGGACTGGGCGCCGAGGTTGTAGACCTCGTCGGGGCGTATGTCGCGGAGCAGGTTCACCAGCGCGACGCCGTCGGAGAGGTCGGCGTGGTGCAGGACGAAGGACCGGTTGGCGGTCTGCGGGTCCTGGTAGATGTGGTCGACCCGCTCCGTGTTGAAGCTGGAGGACCGCCGGACGAGCCCGTGCACCGTGTAGCCCTTGGAGAGCAGGAGCTCGGCGAGGTACGAGCCGTCCTGCCCGGTGACGCCGGTGATCAGTGCGGTCTTGCCCATGCGGTCCCCCTGGGGATGGTTTCGGTCAGTTGTGACGAGCGGGGCGCCCCCACCCGTTCGAGGTCCCGGGGGACTGGATGCGTACCGTACACGCCCGGTCCAGCCGCCTTTGCGGCGGATTCCTCCACGCCCTTCGCACACGGCCCACACACCCCCGCCACCAGGGCCCGTGCGGGAGCGGGGCGGCGGGCCCGTGCCCGGGGGCCGGACCACTGCGACCCCCGCGGGGGCGGACTGGCATCATCGGCGGTATGACAAGTTCGCAGCCGCTCCTGCCCCCGAACGCCCGCGTCTTCGTCGCGGGCCACCGCGGCCTCGTGGGGTCCGCGGTCGCCCGGCGGCTGACCGCCGACGGCCACGAGGTGCTCACCCGGGGCCGCGCCGACCTCGACCTGCGCGACGCCGCCGCCACGGGTGCGTACCTGAAGGACGTCCGCCCGGACGCCGTCGTGCTGGCCGCCGCCAAGGTCGGCGGGATCATGGCCAACAGCACCTACCCGGTGCAGTTCCTGGAGGAGAACCTCCAGATCCAGCTCAGCGTGATCGGCGGCGCGCACGCCGCCGGGGTGGGCCGGCTGCTGTTCCTCGGTTCGTCCTGCATCTACCCGAAGCTGGCCCCGCAACCCATCCGCGAGGACGCCCTGCTGACCGGCCCGCTGGAGCCGACCAACGAGGCCTACGCCCTCGCGAAGATCGCCGGCATCGTCCAGGTCCAGTCGTACCGCAAGCAGTACGGGGCCTCGTACATCTCGGCGATGCCCACGAACCTCTACGGCCCGGGCGACAACTTCGACCTGGAGACCTCGCACGTCCTGCCCGCCCTCATCCGGCGCTTCCACGAGGCGGCCGCCGAGGGCCGCGAAGAGGTCACCCTGTGGGGCTCGGGCACCCCGCGGCGGGAGTTCCTGCACGTGGACGACCTGGCGGCGGCCTGCGCCGTGCTGCTCGCCGGCTACGACGGCGACGAGCCCGTCAACATCGGCTGCGGCGAGGACCTGACCATCAAGGAGCTGGCCGAGACCGTCGCCGAGGTGACGGGCTTCCGCGGCCGCCTCGCCTGGGACACGTCCAAGCCGGACGGGACCCCGCGCAAGCTGCTGGACGTCGGCCGCCTGACCTCGCTCGGCTGGAAGCCCGCCGTCCCGCTGCGGGACGGGATCGCCGCCACGTACAAGTGGTGGCGCGAGCAGAGCTGATCGCACAGGCGGCCCCGGCTCTCGGGCGCCTCAGTACGCTCCGCGTCCGTCGACGACGGCGCGGAGCGTACGGCCCATCACGTCGACGTCGCTGGTGAAGGACCAGTTGTCGACGTACTGCAGGTCGAGCTGGATCGTCTCGTCCCAGGACAGGTCGGACCGCCCGCTGATCTGCCACAGCCCCGTCATCCCGGGCCGCACGGTGAGCCGGCGCAGTTCGACCTCGTCGTACTGGGCCACCTCCTCCGGCAGCGGCGGGCGCGGGCCGACCAGCGACATGTTGCCGGTCAGTACGTTCACCAGCTGCGGCAGTTCGTCCAGCGAGGTGCGGCGCAGCAGCCGGCCCACCCGGGTCACCCGGGGGTCGCGGCGCATCTTGAACATCAGGCCGTCGTTCTCGTTCGCCCCGGACAGCTCGGCCTTGCGGGCGTCGGCGTCCATCACCATCGTGCGGAACTTCCACATGACGAAGGGGACACCGTGGCGGCCGATGCGCTGCTGCCGGTAGAAGGCCGGTCCGCGCGAGCCGAGGCGGATGGCCAGCACGATCCCGAGGAAGACCGGCGCGAGCAGCAGCAGTCCGGCCGCGGCCCCCACCCGGTCCAGGGCCGACTTGAGCAGGGTCTGCATCCCGCGGCTGACCGGCGGCGCGACCCTGAGCACGGCGAGCCCGCCCGCGGACAGGGTCTCCAGCCGCTTGACGGAGACCTCCACCAGGCCGGGGAAGACCGCCAGTTCCAGCCCGGCGTCGTGCAGGGCCCAGGCGACGCGGCGCAGCCGCTCCCCCGTGATCCGCACACCGGGGGCGACGAGCACCAGGTCGGCGTGGTGGCTGGCGACGGCGCCGAGCACGGCCGCGGAGTCGCCGGCCGGGGCCTCGGGCATCCCCTCGTCGAGGCGGGCCGCCACGGGCACCCCGCTGGAGAGCGCCCCGGAGCCGACCGGGACCACGCCGACGACCACGTACGGGTGGTCGGTGCGGGCGGCGAGGTGCGCGATGACGTCCTCGGCCGCGTCGGGTTCGCCGACGACGAGGACCCGGCTGACGGCCTGGGCCTCGCGGCGGGCCGCCGAGAGGTGGCGGTAGGTCAGTTTGTGGCAGGCGACGGTGATGAGGAGGGCCGGCAGCAGGGCGCCGAGAGCGGACAGGCGGGGGGTGGCCTCTTCGGTCACCACGCGGGCCACGGCCAGCACGCCGATGAGAATCAGCCAGTCGTGGACGACGGGCAGCACTCCGCGCGATTCCCCGAGCGCGCGGGCCGTGTACCGCCGGCGCAGCGCCTGCACTCCGGTCCACGCCACGGCGGCGGCGAGGGCGCAGTAGAGGGGCCGGACCTGCTGTGCGGCATCGAAGACGAGCCCTACGGGAACGGCGGCGCCGAAGAAGTCGGCGGCGACGGCGGCCGGGCGGTACCAGCGGGCCTTGTCCCCGTGGCGCCGGACGGAGCCCACGGACTCATGGGCCGCCCCGGCCACTCTTTGCGCAGGAAAATGGACATGCCTCATGGGCCCCCCTGGCACGTGGTCTATGACAGTGGCGGGTGTCCATGGCTTCCCCTGGCAACGGACATCTGCCGCACCGGGAAACAGTACGACAAACACCCGTACGGTAAATGCCGTTTGGGTCAACGCAGCCTCTTGTTGCGCAAGTGTTAGCAACCGGTATCAGCCGTTCCGAATGCCGGACGCCCTCCTGTGCACACGAAGGTGAATGGTCCGAATACCGGATACGTATCTTCGGACAACGAACCGTTTCCGGCCAACCTTTTGACGCGGCCCTGACATCTAGTCCGACAAGTGGCAATCTTCGACCGTTCATCGCACCAGCCCTGTTCTGCCCGGAGGCCCACCCAGCCATCCGGAACCCCCCTTGCAGAAGGAGTCTGCGTTGAGGTCCACCCCCCAGCGGCGTGCCACCGCGGCCGGCGCTCTCGTTGCCGCGGCAGCCCTGCTCGCCGTAGGCATACAGACCGGCACCGCCACCGCCGACGCCACCGCGTCCCAGGCACCCAAGGCCGCCCAGCCCAATCCGGGCGCGGCCAACCGCGTACTCAGCGCTTCGGAGCGTGCGACGCTCCTCGCCGAGGCCAACTCGACCACCGCGCAGGCCGCCAAGGCCCTCGGCCTCGGCAGTGGCGAGAAGCTCGTCGTCCGCGATGTCGTCCAGGATGCGGACGGCACCACGCACACGACGTACGAGCGCACCTACGACGGCCTCCCCGTGCTCGGCGGTGACCTCACCGTTCACGCCAAGGGCGGTGTCACCAAGAGCGTGACCAAGGCGACCAACCACGAGATCAAGGTCGCCGACACCGACGCCACGGTCACCCCGTCGGCCGCGGAGAGCCAGGCGGTCTCCGCCGCCAACGCCGAGGGCTCGAAGGAGGCCAAGGCCTCCAAGAACGCCCGCAAGGTGATCTGGGCGGCCGAGGGCGTTCCGGTGCTCGCGTTCGAGACCGTCGTCGGCGGCCTCCAGCACGACGGCACCCCGAACGAACTGCACGTGGTGACCAACGCCAAGACCGGCGCCAAGATCACCGAGTGGCAGGCCATCGAGACCGGCACCGGCAACACCATGTACAGCGGCCAGGTGACCCTCGGGACCACCCAGTCGGGCAGCACCTGGAACCTGACCGACGCCGCGCGCGGCAGCCACAAGACGTACAACCTCAACCACGGCACCGGCTCCGGCACCGGCACGCTCTTCTCCGGCCCGGACGACATCTGGGGCAACGGCCTGCCCTCCAACCTGGAGACGGCCGGCGGTGACGCCCACTACGGCGCCGCGGTCACGTGGGACTACTACAAGAACGTGCACGGCCGCAACGGCCTGCGCAACGACGGCGTGGCCCCGTACAGCCGGGTCCACTACGGCAACAACTACGTGAACGCCTTCTGGAGCGACTCCTGCTTCTGCATGACGTACGGCGACGGCGAGGGCAACAACAAGCCCCTCACCTCCACCGACGTGGCGGCGCACGAGATGACCCACGGTCTGACCTCGGTCACCGGCAACATGACCTACAGCGGTGAGCCCGGCGGTCTGAACGAGGCCACCTCCGACATCTTCGCGGCGGCGGTCGAGTTCTACGCCAACAACCCGCAGGACGTCGGCGACTACCTGGTCGGCGAGAAGATCGACATCAACGGCGACGGCAGCCCGCTGCGCTACATGGACAAGCCGAGCAAGGACGGCGCGTCCAAGGACTCCTGGTACTCGGGCCTCGGCGGCATCGACGTCCACTACTCCTCGGGCCCGGCCAACCACTGGTACTACCTGGCCTCCGAGGGCTCCGGCGCCAAGGTCGTCAACGGCGTGAGCTACGACTCGCCCACCGCCGACGGCCTCCCCGTCACCGCGATCGGCCGTGACGCCGCCTCGAAGATCTGGTTCCGCGCGCTGACCACCGGTCTGTTCAAGTCGAACACCAACTACGCGGCGGCCCGTACGGCCACCCTGCAGGCGGCGGCCGACCTGTACGGCGCCGGCTCGGCCACGTACAACAACGTGGCCCACGCCTGGGCGGCCATCGCCGTCGGATCGCGCCCCGCGCCCAGCGGCGTCTCGGTCACGGCGATCCCGAACCAGACCACCCAGATCAACACCGCTGTCAGCCTGCAGGTCCAGGCCACCAGCACCAACCCGGGTGCGCTGAGCTACGCGGCGACCGGCCTGCCGGCCGGCCTGTCGATCAACTCCTCCACCGGCCTGATCTCGGGCACGGCCACCACCGCGGGCACGTCCAACGTGACCGTCACCGTGACCGACTCGGCGAGCAAGACCGGGACGGCGTCCTTCACCTGGACGGTCGGCACCGGCCAGCAGAACGTCTTCGAGAACACGAACGACTACCAGATCGCGGACAACGCCACGGTCGAGTCCCCGCTCGCGGTGACCCGCTCGGGCAACGCCCCGAGCACGCTGAAGGTGGACGTGAACATCGTCCACACCTACGTCGGTGACCTGGTCGTCGACCTGGTCGCCCCCGACGGCAGCGTGTACAACCTGCGCAACCGCACCGGCGGCAGCGCGGACAACATCGTCCAGTCCTTCACCGTGAACGCCTCCTCCGAGGTCGCCAACGGCACCTGGAAGCTCCGCGTCAGGGACGCTGCCAGCCTGGACACCGGCTACATCAACAGCTGGAAGCTCACCTTCTGATCCCCTCGGACCAGCGTGGGCAGGAGCTGAACAGATAGACACGGGGCCGCCCGGGAGAAGACCTCCCCGGGCGGCCCTGTCCCATGGGCCCGCCGCGCCGGGACCTGTTGCCCCGAAGGCCGGGACCTTCGCCGCCGCCCCGCGTCCGGGCGTACGGAGAGACTGGATCCGAGCGAACCTGCGCAAGCGTGGGTCCGGGTGACCCACCGAGTGACGGACGTGCCCCATGCCTCAGCTCCCCTCGACCGCCCCGGCGGTCCCGTCCCCGGCCGGCCCGGCCGCCCCCGCAGCGCGGCCCCGGCCCTGGCTGATCCAGGGCGGCATGGGCGTCGGGGTCTCCGGCTGGCGGCTGGCCCGGGCCGTGTCCACGGCGGGGCAGCTCGGCGTGGTCTCCGGCACCGCGCTGGACGTGGTCCTGGCCCGCGTGCTGCAGACCGGCGACCCGGGCGGGCACGCGCGCCGCGCACTGGCCGCCTTCCCGCTGCCCGAGCTCGCGCAGGGCGCGCTCGACTGCTGGTTCCGCGAGGGCGGCACCCGCGAGGGAGTCCCGATGCGGACGACCCCCCGGCTGCGGGCCTCCGGCGGGTCAGCGGCGGAAATCCTGACCGTCCTCGGTAACTTCGTCGAGGTCTGGCTCGCGAAGGAGGGACATGACGGCATCGTCGGCGTCAACTACCTGGAGAAGATCCAGCTGGCCACCGCCCCCGCCCTGTTCGGCGCGATCCTGGCAGGCGTCGACCACGTGCTCGTGGGCGCGGGCGTCCCGGGTCAGATCCCTTCCCTCGCCTCGCGGCTGGCGCGCTGCGAACCCTGCGTGACCAAGGTCGCCGTGGTGGGCGACGAGGAGCCGCTGGACCATCGCTTCGACCCGATGGCGCTGCTCGCCGGGCACCACCCCGGCCCGCTGCGCCGGCCGCACGTCCTGGCCATCGTGTCCCTTCCGGTGCTGGCCGCCTACCTCGCGCGGGACGAGTCGACCCGCCCCGACGGCTTCGTGATCGAGACCAGCCGGGCGGGCGGCCACAGTGCCCCGCCGCGCGGGCCGATGCGGCTCGACGGGGACGGCGAGCCGGTCTACGGTCCGCGCGACCACCCGGATCTCGCCGAAATAGCAGCGCTGGGGCTGCCGTTCTGGCTCGCCGGCGGCCAGGCCCACCCGGAGGCGGTCGCCGCGGCGCGCGCCGCGGGGGCGGCCGGGGTGCAGGTCGGCAGCGCCTTCGCCCTGTGCGAGGAGTCGGGGATGGCCCGGCACCTGCGCGAGGAGCTGCGCGGCCGCGCCCACGCCGGCACCCTCAGGGTCCGCAACGACCCCCGGGCCTCGCCGACCTCGTTCCCCTTCAAGGTGGCGGAGCTGCCGGGGACGGTCTCCGAGCCCGAAGTGGCGGCGGCCCGGCGCCGGGTGTGCGATCTGGGCTTCCTGCGCACGCCGGTACGCGGCCCGCGCGGTCTGCTCTACCGGTGCGCGGCCGAGCCGTCGGCGAGCTACGTCCGCAAGGGCGGGGACGCGGCCGACGCGGTGGGCCGGCAGTGCCTGTGCAACGGCCTGCTGGCCACCGTCGGGTTGGCGCAGCGGCGGCCCGGCGGCGGGGTGGAGCCCCCGCTGGTGACGATCGGCAAGGACCTGTCCTTCCTGCCGCGGCTCTCTCCGGACGCGGCGCCCTACACGGCGGCGGACGTGGTGGAGTGGCTGGCGGCGGGCGCCGGTCCCGTGGAGGGGCCTGCCTGACGCGGAAGCGGTCCGGCCGCCGCGTGGGCGCCGGACCGCTCCCGGGTCAGCGGGCCGACAGGTCAGCCGAGGGCGCGGAAGACCTTCTCGAGGAGGTCTTCCTCCTCCTCTTCCTGGTCGTCGCGGGCCTGGTCGCCACGACCCTGGTCCTCGCGGGCCTGGTCGTCGCGGCCCTGGTCGCCACGGCCCTGGTCCTCGCGGGCCTGGTCCTCGCGGGCCTGGTCCTCGCGGGCCTGGTCGTCGCGGCCCTGGTCGCCACGGCCCTGGTCCTCACGAGCCTGGTCCTCGCGGGCCTGGTCCTCGCGGGCCTCGTCGTCCCGGCCCTGGTCGCCACGGCCCTGGTCCTCACGGGCCTCGTCGTCGCGGGCCTCGTCGTCCCGGCCCTGGTCGCCACGACCCTGGTCACCGCCGTTGTTCCAGTCGCCGCGGCCGTCGTTGTCGCCGCGGCCCTCGTTGTCACCGCGGCCCTCGTCGCCCTCGTTCACCGGCGTGAAGTAGACCGAGACGACCCTCACCCGGTTCACCCGCCCGTCCGGCCTCAGCGTCGCCACCTCCTCGCCGGAGCAGCTGCGGTTGCTGAAGAGATGCGCCCTCGACGTCGTGTTGTTCTGCACCGCGACCGCCGGCCTGTCCCGGGAGGTCCGCGTGAGCACGTAGCAGGTGCGGTTGTCCGCGGGCCTGATCTGGCCGTTCTCCTCGACGTCGTCGTCGTTGACGAACCGGTAGTTCAGCGTGCCGAGAGCGCGGTCACCGTGATCGTCGGCCAGCGACGGGCCGGCGGTGGGCAGGACGAGCGCGAGCGCGCCGACGAGCACGGCGGCGGTGGTGCGAAGACGCATGGGGGAATCCGTTCCTCGGGTCCGCGGATGCCGGGTCCGGTGGCATCCGCGGGCAGCGTAGGAGCGGAGGAGGTAGCCGAAACGATTCGGCATGCCCAATGCGTTCGAAGGTTCACCCGTGAGGTCCCAGCCGTGCGGTCTCGGCTCCGTACGGTCGCCTCTCCGTCCGGCCTCAGTTCCGTACGGCCGGCGCCCCCGCCGGGTCCTGAGCCGCGGTGGAGTCCGCGCGGGGCCGCGGGAGCGGAGCGGCGGCGGGCGAGGTCCCGCCGCGCAGCAGGAGGAAGGCCGCCAGCGCACCGGCCAGCCCCATCGCGGCCGAGACCAGGAACGTCTCGCGCAGACCGCTCGCGAAGGCGGCCTCCACCAGCCCGGTCAGCGCCTCCCGGGCCGCGCCCGCCGGGGCTTCGGCGAGCACCTGCCCGGCGCCACCGGCGGCCAGCGGCTCCGCCAGCCCCCGGCCGCCCTCACCGAGCCCGGAGCGCAGCCCCGCGTGGAAGACCGCGCCGAGCACGGCGATGCCGAGGGCGGTGCCCAGCTGGCGCGCGGTGTTCAGGGCGCCGCCCGCCATGCCCGCCCGGGCCGGGGCCACGGCCCCCATCGCCGTGGCGGCCAGCGCCGGGGTCGCGGCGCCCACCCCCACGCCGGTCACGAGCAACCCGGGCACCAGGGCGGTCCAGCCGTCCCCGGCGTCCAGCATCCAGGCCTGGAGCAGCGCGCCGACGCCGATCAGCAGCAGCCCACCGCCGATGGTCAGCCGGGGCGGGACCCCGTGCAGCAGCCGTCCGGCCACCGCGGCGACGACGAAGCCGGCCGCGCTGAGCGGCAGCAGCACCAGGCCCGCGCCGACCGGGCTCATCCCCTCGGCGGACTGCAGCCAGAGGGAGACGTACATGAGGTACGAGAACGCGGCGCCCGACAGCAGCAGTCCGGCGGCCATGACGGCGACGAAGGTGCGGCTGCGGAAGAGCGAGAGGTCCAGCATCGGGCGGGTGCTGCGCAGTTCGACGAGGACGAAGGCGGCGAAGGCGGCCACGCCCAGGCCGAGCAGGCCGAGGGTGGTGGGCGAGCCCCAGCCGTTCTCGCCCACGCGGATCACGGCGTACGTGACGGCCGCGGCGCCCGCGGTGAAGGTGGCCATGCCGGGCAGGTCGAGGCGGCCGGCGTGCGGGTTGCGGGACTCGGCCACCGCCTTGAGGGTGACGTACACGGCCAGCGCGCTGACGGGCAGGTTGATGAAGAAGATCCAGCGCCAGCCGAAGTTCTCGGTGAGCAGCCCGCCGATGATCGGCCCGGCCGCGGCGGCGGCGCCGTTGACCGCGCCCCAGACACCGAAGGCCACCCCGCGGTCGCGGCCCTGGTAGGACGCGCTGAGCAGGGCCATGGTGGTGGCGAACATGGCGGCTCCGCCGATGCCCTGGACCGCGCGGAAGGCGATCAGCTCGGCCGGGCCGGTGGCCAGCCCGCAGGCGAGCGAGGCGGCGGCGAAGAGCCCGAGCCCGATGAGGTAGACGCGGCGCCGGCCGATCCGGTCGGCGAGCGAGCCCGCTCCCAGCAGCAGGGCGGCCAGCGCGAGGGCGTAGACGTCCATCACCCACTGGAGGCCGGCGAAGCCCGTGTGCATGTCGGCGGACATGTCGGGCAGGGCGACGGTCACGATCGTGACGTCGACCAGGAGCATGAAAGCCCCGAGGCAGACGGCCGTCAGGGGCAGCCATTTGCGCATGGGAGTTCTCCTCGGGTTGCGGAGGGGCGAGGTCGCGGGCGGGTCCGCGGTGAGCCCAAGGTCCCACCGCCCACCGCCCTTCCCCGATCCAGCAGCCCGCTCCTGCCGGATTTCCGTCATTGGAGCCCCTGTCATGATGGAAACCATGAACGACACGGAGCTTGACGCACTCGACCAGTCCCTGGTGCACGCCCTCGTGATCGACGGCCGGGCCTCCTTCAGCCGGCTCGCCGAGGTGCTGGAGGTCTCCGACCAGACCGTCGTACGCCGCTACCGGCGGCTGCGGACCACCGGTCTGGTCCGGGTGGTCGGGCTGCCGCAGGGCAGCCGCGTCGGCCTGTTCGAGTCCTGGCTGCGGGTGCAGTGCGCCCCCGACGCGGCGCTCCCGGTGGCCGAGGCGCTCGCCCGGCGCCCGGACATCGCGTGGGTGACCCTGAACTCGGGCGGCACCGAGGTCCACTGCATGACGCGGGCCCGTACCCGCAGGGACCGGGACACCCTGCTGCTGGAGAAGCTGCCGCGCACCCGGCGGGTGACCGGCATCAGCGCCCACACCATCCTGCGGAAGTTCTTCGGCGGGCCCGACTCGTGGGCGGGCGTGGACGTGCTGCGCCCGGATCAGATCGCGGCCCTGCAACGGCCCCCGGCCCCGCCCGGGCCGGACCGGTACGCCCTGGACGAGACGGAGTTCGCGCTGCTCGCGGTGCTGGGCCGGGACGGCCGCGCCGGGTATCCGGAACTGGCCCGCGCCACCGGGCTGTCGGAGTCGACCGCCCGCCGCAGGGTGGAACGGATGCGCGATCTCGGGGCGCTCTTCTTCGACGTGGAGTTCGTCCCCTCGCTCTTCGGCTACGAGGCCGAGGCGACGATGGTGCTGACCGTCCCGCCGGCCCGGCTGGCGGAGGTGGGGGCCGCGCTGGCGAGCCACCGCGAGGTGCCGTTCGCGGCGGCCGTGACCGGGGCGGCCTCCCTGATGGCGGTGGTCGTGTGCCGGGACACCGACGCGCTCTACACGTACCTGACCGAGCGGATCGGCGCGGTGGACGGCGTGGGGCAGGTGGAGGTGATCCCGGCCCTGCGCAGCGTCAAACGGGCCGGGATGCTCGTGGAGGGCGAGCGGCTGGTGGATCCGCCGCCCGCCCCCTGAACCGGTACCGCGGCGGTGCCTACCGCAGCAGTACGCCGCCTCCCGCGTCCGTGTCCACCGGGGCCGCGACCAGCCCCAGTTCGGCCGGGGTCGCCAGCAGCGGATGCGCCGGCAGGATCCGGACCGTGTAGCCGAAGGGCCCCGTGCGGTCGAGGGCGAGGGGGCCCTCGTACACCCAGCGCCCTTCCAGGTCGGGCCCCGCGGCCGGCTTGAGCGGGAAGGTCCGCCCGTCCCGGATCACGTCCTGCGCGTCCACCCGGCCGGCGAAGGCCTGGACCTCCACGTCCTCGGGCGCGAGGGCGTCCAGCGACACCTGCACCCGCAGGGTGAGGGTGGCCCCGAGCTCGGCGGTGCCGTTCACGGGAGCCGCGGCCAGCGCCTCCACGTGCTCGACCGAGACCCGCGGCCAGGCCGCCCGGACCCGCCCCTTCCACCACGCCAGGTCGCGTGCGGCCCCGGCGTCCAGGGCCCGGTGGGCGAGCGCGGCCGGCGTGTACAGCCGCTCCACGTACTCGCGCACCATCCGGCCCGCGAGCACCTTCGGCCCCAGCGAGACGAGCGTGCGCCGCACCATCTCGATCCACCTCACCGGGAGCCCGGTGCGCCCGGCCCGGTCGTAGAAGCGGGGTGCGACCCGGCCCTCGATCAGCTCGTAGAGGGCGCTCGCCTCCAGGTGGTCGCGCCGGTCCTCGTCCGCGCCGAGCCCGTCGGCGGTCGGGATGGCCCAGCCGAAGTCCGGCTCGAACCACTCGTCCCACCAGCCGTCCAGCACGGACAGGTTGAGGCAGCCGTTCAGCGCGGCCTTCATCCCGCTCGTCCCGCACGCCTCCAGCGGCCGCAGCGGGTTGTTCAGCCACACGTCGCAGCCCGGGTAGAGCTTCTGCGCCATGGCCATGCCGTAGTCGGGCAGGAAGACGATCCGGTGCCGCACCCGCGGGTCGTCCGCGAACCGCACCAGTTCCTGCACGAGCCGCTTCCCGCCGTCGTCGGCCGGATGCGCCTTGCCCGCGACCACGATCTGCACCGGCCGGTCCGGGTCGAGCAGCAGCCTGCGCAGCCGGTCCGGGTCGCGCAGCATCAGCGTCAGCCGCTTGTACGAGGGCACGCGCCGGGCGAAGCCGATGGTCAGCACGTCGGGGTCGAGCACGGAGTCCACCCAGCCCAGTTCCGCTGCGGCGGCCCCGCGCTGGAGCCACGAGGCCCGCAGCCGGTCCCGTACCTCCTGCACCAGCTGCTCCCGGAGCACCCGCCGCAGGTCCCACACGTCCTGGTCGGGGATCTCGGCGACCGCGTCCCAGCGGTGGGAGCCGCCGACCGACAGGGCGTCCTCGGTGCGGCCCGCGCCGATCTGGCGGACGCCGAGCCGGACCACCTCGGGGGCCACCCAGGTCGGCGCGTGCACCCCGTTGGTCACGGAGGTGATCGGCAGTTCGGCCGGGTCGAAGCCGGGCCACAGGCCGGCGAACATCTCCCGGCTGACCGCGCCGTGCAGGGTGGACACCCCGTTGGCCCGCTGGGCCAGCCGCAGTCCCATCACGGCCATGTTGAAGACCCCGGGGTCACCCCCGGGATAGGTCTCGGCGCCGAGTTCCAGGATCCGCTCGACGGGGACGCCGGGCAGTTCCCCGCCGTCCCCGAAGTGCCGGGCGACCAGCGCCCGCTCGAAGCGGTCGATGCCGGCCGGGACGGGGGTGTGCGTGGTGAACACGGTCCCGGCGCGCACGGCCTCGACGGCGGCGTCGAAACCGAGCCCCTGTTCCCGTTCCAGTTCCCTTATGCGTTCCAGGCCGAGGAAGCCGGCGTGGCCCTCGTTGGTGTGGAAGACCTCGGGGGCGGGGTGGCCGCTCAGCCCGCAGTACAGCCGGACGGCACGGACACCGCCGATGCCGAGCAGCATCTCCTGGAGCAGCCGGTGGTCGCTGCCGCCGCCGTAGAGCCGGTCGGTCACCTCGCGGGCGACGGTGTCGTTGTCCTCGACGTCGGAGTCCAGGAGCAGCAGCGGCACCCGTCCGACGCGGGCCTGCCAGATGTGCGCGTGCAGGGCGCGGCCGCCGGGCAGGGTCAGCGAGACCCGGGCGGGGGTCCCGTCCTCCTGGCGGAGCAGGCCGAGCGGGAGTTCGTTGGGATCGAGTACGGGGTAGTGCTCCTGCTGCCAGCCGTCGCGGGACAGCGACTGCCGGAAGTAGCCGTGCCGGTAGAGCAGTCCCACCCCGATGAGCGGGACGCCGAGGTCGCTGGCGGCCTTCAGGTGGTCCCCGGCGAGGATGCCGAGGCCGCCGGAGTACTGCGGCAGGGCGGCGGTGATCCCGAACTCGGGGGAGAAATAGGCGATGGCGGCGGGCAGTTCCGCGCCGTTCTCATGGCTCTGGTACCACCTCCCGCCGTTGACGTAGTCGTCGAGGTCGGCGGCGGCGACGGCGAGCCGGCGCAGGAAGCGGCGGTCCGCGGACAGTTCGGCGAGGCGCGCGGCGGAGACGGCGCCGAGCAGCCGGACGGGATCGCCGCCGGCGGCCTGCCAGCCCTCGGGGTCGACGGATTGGAAGAGTTCACGGGTCTCGGCATGCCATGACCAGCGCAGATTGCGCGCGAGGTCGGTGAGCGGCAGCAGGGATTCCGGGAGGACGGGGCGCACGGTGAATCGACGGATAGCCTTCACACGTTCCACCTTCGCAGGGGATTGCGGATCGGAGCGGCCGCACCACGCTGTGCACCCGCGCATCACCCCGGGAAGGCTAGCGAGGGCCGCGTCTTCCGGCCATGGCGCCTCCGGCGGCGGCCGGCCGCCCCCGCTTCCCGCGCCGGCCGGGGCCTGCGGGTCCGGTCGGGCCCCTCCTCCGTCGTGCACACGCCGTTCGGCGGGGTATCCGCGACCAGAGGCCCTGTCTCCCGGCCACTCGTTCGGGCGGTCCGGGAGGGGCCCGAGAGACCTGTGTGACGGGTGGTGTCGGCCCTACGTCACCTAGTACCGGCCGACTTGACGGAGCCCTTCCGGGAAGTCGATCCAGGGCTTGGTATTGCCCGTTCCACTACGTACGAGTAGTTAACCGAGCGCGCGGATTGGGGCGGACGAGAGTGGGAAGGGCTCCCCGGGTACACGTCGTACAGCACGAGGCACCCGCCCACAAACCCTCTCCCCGCCACCCGAGTGAACGCGGACAGGAGCGGCCATGCCCGCAGCCCAGCCGTCTTCCGAGCGGCTAGAAACAGAGCGAACAGAGCGTGCACTACCAGTCGTGACTCCGACTGGCCTGTTGTCACCGAGCCCTGCGAACTGCCCCCAGGTGATCCCATCATGATCGGTCGCATTCCCGTGCTGGACGTCCGCCCCGCCGTCGACTGCGGCGCCAGACCCGCCAAGGCGGTCGTGGACGAGGTCTTCGAGATCTCGGCCACCGTGTTCCGCGAGGGACACGACGCCGTTGCCGCACACATCGTCCTGCGCGATCCGAGCGGGCGGCTGCGGCCCCCCGTACCGCTGAGCGAGCTCGCCCCCGGCACCGACCGGTGGGGGGCCCGCGTCTCCGCCGAGGCCGAGGGGAGGTGGACGTACACCGTCGAGGCGTGGAGCGACCCGGTGGCCACCTGGCGGGCCCACGCCGCGATCAAGATCCCGGCCGGCATCGACAGCGGGCTGATGCTGCTGGAGGGCGCCGAGCTCTACGAGCGGGCCGGGGCCCGGATCACCAAGCGCGACGGCCGCGAGGCCGTGCTGGCCGCCGCCGCGATCATGCGCGACGAGGACCGGCCGGCCGCCGAACGGCACGCCGCCGCCCTCGACCCCGCCGTGGACGCGGCGCTCGCCAAGCGCCCGTACCGGGAGCTGGTCACCGCCTCCAAGCCGCTGCCGCTGCTCGTCGAGCGCAAGCGGGCCCTCTTCGGGTCCTGGTACGAGATGTTCCCGCGCTCGGAAGGGGCGGTGCTGGAGCCCGGCGAGGCTCCGGTCAGCGGCACCTTCCGGACCGCCGCGGAGCGGCTGCCCGCGATCGCCGCGATGGGCTTCGACGTGGTCTACCTGCCGCCGATCCACCCGATCGGCAGCACGTTCCGCAAGGGCCCGAACAACACCCTGTCCGCGGGGAGTTGGGATCCGGGCGTGCCCTGGGCCATCGGGTCGACCGAGGGCGGGCACGACGCCGTCCACCCGGAGCTCGGCACCATCGAGGACTTCGACGCGTTCGTCGCGCGCGCCCGCGAGCTGCGTCTGGAGATCGCGCTGGACTTCGCCCTCCAGTGCTCCCCCGACCACCCGTGGGTGGAGAAGCACCCGGAGTGGTTCCGCCACCGGGCCGACGGGACGATCGCGTACGCGGAGAACCCGCCGAAGAAGTACCAGGACATCTATCCGATCCACTTCGACACCGACATGGCCGGCATCGTCGAGGAGACCTGCCGGATCCTGCGGTACTGGATGGACCACGGGGTCCGCATCTTCCGCGTCGACAATCCGCACACCAAGCCGGTGGTCTTCTGGCAGAAGGTGATCGCGGACATCAACAAGTCCGATCCCGACGTGATCTTCCTGGCGGAGGCCTTCACCCGTCCCGCCATGATGCGCGCGCTCGCCGCGGTCGGCTTCCAGCAGTCGTACACGTACTTCACCTGGCGCAACACGAAGGCCGAGCTGACCGAGTACCTGACCGAGCTGTCCGGCACCACCTCGGCCTCCGTCATGCGGCCGAACTTCTTCGTGAACACCCCGGACATCCTCCACGAGTACCTGCAGGAGGGCGGCCGTCCCGCCTTCGAGGTGCGGGCGGTCCTCGCGGCCACCCTCTCCCCCACCTGGGGGGTCTACTCCGGCTACGAGCTCTGCGAGAACACCCCGGTCCGGCACGGCAGCGAGGAGTACCTGGACTCGGAGAAGTACGAGTTCCGGCCCCGCGACTGGGAGGCCGCCGACCGCGAGGGCCGCACCATCGCCCCGCTGATCACCGCCCTGAACCGGATGCGCCGCCGCAACCCCGCGCTCCAGCAGCTGCGCGACATCCACTTCCACTCGACCGACAACGAACAGGTGATCGCCTATTCGAAGCACGCCGGAGCCAATTCCGTACTGGTGGTCGTCAACCTCGATCCGCACCACACCCAGGAGGCGACGGTCTCGTTGGACATGCCGGTACTCGGCCTCGACTGGCACGGGTCCCTCGCGGTGCGCGACGAGCTCACCGGCGAGACCTATCACTGGGGCAGGGCGAACTACGTGCGCCTAGAGCCGGGCCGAACGCCCGCGCACGTACTGGCCGCTCTGCGACCGTCCCCGCCCACCGGAGGGTCACCCACCACATGATGATCAACGATCCCGTCCACGACACCTTCGAGGACACCCCCGCCAAGGACCGCGATCCCGACTGGTTCAAGCGGGCCGTCTTCTACGAGGTCCTCGTCCGCTCCTTCCACGACAGCAACGGCGACGGCGTCGGGGACCTCAAGGGGCTCACCGCCAAACTGGACTACCTCCAGTGGCTCGGCGTCGACTGCCTGTGGCTGCCGCCGTTCTTCGCCTCGCCCCTGCGCGACGGGGGCTACGACGTCTCCGACTACACCTCCGTGCTCCCGGAGTTCGGTGACCTCGCCGACTTCGTGGAGTTCGTGGACGCGGCGCACACCCGCGGCATGCGGGTGATCATCGACTTCGTCATGAACCACACCAGCGACCAGCACGAGTGGTTCCAGCAGTCGCGCAAGGACCCGGACGGCCCGTACGGCGACTACTACATGTGGGCCGACAACGACAAGCAGTACCAGGACGCCCGCATCATCTTCGTCGACACCGAGACCTCCAACTGGACGTACGACCCGGTGCGCAAGCAGTACTACTGGCACCGCTTCTTCTCGCACCAGCCGGACCTCAACTACGAGAACCCGGCCGTGGTCGAGGAGATCATCTCCGCGCTGCGGTTCTGGCTGGACCTCGGGATCGACGGCTTCAGACTCGACGCGGTGCCCTACCTGTACGCCGAGGAGGGCACCAACTGCGAGAACCTCCCCCGCACCCACCGGCTCCTGAAGCGGGTACGGGCCGAGATCGACGCGCACTACCCCGACACCGTGCTGCTCGCCGAGGCCAACCAGTGGCCCGAGGACGTGGTCGACTACTTCGGGGACTTCGCCAAGGGCGGGGACGAGTGCCACATGGCGTTCCACTTCCCCGTCATGCCGCGCATCTTCATGGCCGTACGAAGAGAGTCGCGCTACCCCGTCTCCGAAATCCTGGCCAAGACCCCGGCGATCCCGGACCGCTGCCAGTGGGGCATCTTCCTGCGCAACCACGACGAGCTCACCCTCGAAATGGTCACGGACGAAGAGCGCGACTACATGTACGCCGAGTACGCCAAGGACCCGCGGATGCGGGCCAACATCGGCATCCGGCGCCGGCTCGCCCCGCTCCTGGACAACGACCGCAACCAGATGGAGCTGTTCACGGCCCTGCTGCTGTCGCTGCCGGGCTCGCCGGTGCTCTACTACGGCGACGAGATCGGCATGGGCGACAACATCTGGCTGGGCGACCGCGACGGCGTCCGCACGCCGATGCAGTGGACCCCGGACCGCAACGCCGGTTTCTCCTCGTGCGATCCGGGCAGGCTGAACCTGCCGGTCATCATGGACCCGGTCCACGGGTACCAGGTCACCAATGTCGAGGCGGCCATGGCGTCGCCCTCCTCACTGCTGCACTGGACCCGCAGGCTGATCGAGATCCGCAAGGCCAACCCGGCCTTCGGACTCGGCTCGTACACCGAACTGCCGTCGTCCAACCCGGCGGTGCTCGCGTTCCTCCGCGAGTACGGGGACGACCTGGTGCTGTGCGTGCACAACTTCTCGCGCTTCGCGCAGCCCACCGAGCTGGATCTTCGGTCGTTCAACGGACGGGTCCCGGTGGAGCTCACGGGCGACGTGCGCTTCCCGCCGATCGGTGAGTGGCCGTACCTGCTGACGCTGGCGGGACACGGCTTCTACTGGTTCCGGCTGCGGACCGAACAGCGCGGCGAGCTACGCGGCGAGCAACGCGACGGTTGACGGGCCGGCGGAGGGGCGGGCAGCTCGAATGGGTCAATCGCCCGCCCCTGTACGGACCATCCTGACCCGACACTCGCACATGCCGGAGAAGCAACTGCCGCGCATCCGGGACACTCTGCGCATTCTGTGACGGCCCGGGGAAAGGACGCGACGCCATGTCGGAGGCTGCATCCGCCCGGAGCCGACTGACGGCCGACAGGGCCGCCGGGATCGCTCCGCTGGAACCGATGCTGAGGGCCTGGCTGCCCGCACAGCGCTGGTTCGCGGGCAAGGGCCGCACCATCAGCAGGCTCAGGACCGTCTCGGCGGCCGAGCTCCTGCCGCCGGGATCCACCCCCGGGATGCTGCACCTGCTCCTCGATGTCGACGGGGACTGCTACCAACTGCTGCTGGGCATCCGCCCGTCCCTGCCGCCCGCGCTCGCGCCCACCCTGATCGGCCATGCCGAGGACGGGCCGTACGCCGGCCGGGCGGTCTACGAGGCGCTGGGCGACCCGCGGCTCGCGGCCATGCTGCTGGAGCGGCTGCGCTCCCCCGGGGTGCTCGGCCCGCTGCGCTTCGACCGGGACCCGGCCACGCCGATCCCGGCGGGGCTCGCGCCCCGGCCGCTCTCCGGAGAGCAGACCAACTCCTCGTTGATCTACGGAGATTCGTTCATCCTGAAGGTGTTCCGCCGGGTCGGCCCCGGGGTCAACCCGGACCTGGAGCTGCCCCGGGCCCTGGCCGCCGCGGGCTGCGCCCGCGTCCCGGCCCCCGTCGCCTGGTACGAGGCCGAGCCTCCCGGGAGCGAGCCGCTGACCCTGGGCGTGCTCCAGCCGTACCTGCGCGGCTCCGACGACGGCTGGCAGCTCGCGCTGCGCCGGCTCGGCGCCGGGGCCGACTTCACCGCCGAGGCGCACGCGCTCGGCCGGGCCACCGCCGAGGTGCACAGCGCGCTCGCCGCCGCGCTGCCCACCGTCGCGCTCGGCCCGGAGCAGACCGCCCGGCTGGCCGCCGGGATGACCGCCCGGCTGGCCGCGACCGCCCGGGAGGTACCCGCCCTGCGGCCCTACGAGGCCGGGCTGCGGGGAGCCTTCGACGCGCTGGCCGCCTCCCGGGGCGCGGGCGTGCCCGCCCAGCGGATCCACGGGGACCTCCATCTGGGTCAGACCCTGCGCACCCTCGACGGCAGCTGGTCGTTGATCGATTTCGAGGGCGAGCCGGCCCGGCCACTGGCCGACCGGCGCCGTCCCGAACCGGCGGTCCGCGACATCGCCGGGATACTGCGCTCCTTCGACTACGCCGCCCGCTCGCACCGGCCGTTCGCCCCCGCCTGGGCGGACGACTGCCGGGCCGCGTTCTGCGAGGGCTACGCCCGCACCACCGGCCGGGACCCCCGCGAGGATCCCGTCCTGCTGCGGGCGTACGAGACCGACAAGGCGGTGTACGAGGCCCGCTACGAGTCCCGGCACCGCCCCGACTGGCTGCACGTCCCGATGGCCGCGATCCGGCGGCTCTCGGAACCCTCGCGACCCGCGCACCGCGTGCCGCCGAACCCGCCCGCCCCCGGTTCCATCTCCCCGCATCCCCACCCCCGCCCGAAGCCCCCGAGGAGGCCGCTCGCGTGAGCGCCGCACGACAGCCGTCACCGACCGTCCGCGACGAAGCCGTACCCGCCCCGGCGGCGGCGAAGAAGCCCCGCGCGCCCCGGGCCCGCCGCGCCACCCCTGCGCGCGGGGTCCGGCCGGCGCCCGCACTCGGCGGTGACGAACGGGCCCGGCTGCTGGAGGGCCGCCACCACGATCCGCACGGGGTGCTGGGCGCCCGTACCGCGCGGGGCGGGGTGGCCTTCCGCGTGCTGCGCCCCTACGCCAAGGCGGTCACGATCGTCGCCAAGGGGCTGCGGGCCGAGCTCTTCGACGAGGGCGACGGGCTGTTCTCCGGGCTGCTGCCGCTGACCGGCGTGCCGGAGTACCGGCTCCTGGTGACGTACGACAGCGACGAGATCGAGGTCCACGACCCGTACCGGTTCCTGCCCGCCCTCGGCGAGCTGGACCTGCACCTGATCGGCGAGGGACGCCACGAGCAGCTGTGGACGGCACTCGGCGCCCAGCCGATGGAGCACCAGGGCGTGGCCGGCACCCGGTTCACCGTGTGGGCGCCGAACGCCCAGGGGGTCCGCGTCAGCGGGGACTTCTCGTACTGGGACTCCGTCGCCTACCCGATGCGCTCGCTCGGCGCGAGCGGCGTGTGGGAGCTGTTCCTGCCCGGCGTGGGCGCCGGTGCGCTCTACAAGTACGACATCACGCGCCCGGACGGCAGTCACACCCTGCGCGCCGACCCGATGGCCCGGTCCGCGGAGGTCCCGCCGGCGAACGCCTCGGTGGTCACCGCCTCCGGCCACGTGTGGCAGGACGCGGAGTGGATGGCACGGCGCGGCGAGCGGCCCCCGCACCAGGCTCCCTTCTCGGTGTACGAGCTGCACCTGGCGTCCTGGCGGCCCGGGCTCTCGTACCGGCAGCTCGCCGAGCAGCTCCCCGCGTACGTCAAGGAGCTGGGCTTCACGCACGTGGAGATGATGCCTGTCGCCGAGCACCCCTTCGGGGGCTCCTGGGGCTACCAGGTCACCGGCTTCTACGCGCCGACCTCGCGGATGGGCACCCCGGACGACTTCCGCTTCCTCGTGGACGCGCTGCACCGGGCCGGGATCGGGGTGATCGTCGACTGGGTGCCCGCGCACTTCCCGCGCGACGACTGGGCCCTCGCGGAGTTCGACGGGCGGCCGCTGTACGAGCACCAGGACCCGCGCCGGGCCGCGCACCCGGACTGGGGGACGCTGGAGTTCGACTACGGCCGCAAGGAGGTCCGCAACTTCCTCGTCGCCAACGCCGTGTACTGGTGCGAGGAGTTCCACGTGGACGGGCTGCGCGTGGACGCGGTGGCCTCGATGCTGTACCTCGACTACTCGCGCAAGGAGGGCGAGTGGTCGCCCAACGAGCACGGCGGGCGGGAGAACCTGGACGCGGTGGCGCTGCTCCAGGAGATGAACGCGACCGTGTACCGGCGCTGCCCGGGGGTGGTGACGATCGCGGAGGAGTCCACGGCCTGGGACGGCGTGACGCGGCCGACGGACTCCGGCGGTCTCGGCTTCGGCCTGAAGTGGAACATGGGCTGGATGCACGACACCCTGCGCTACATGTCGAAGGAGCCGGTGCACCGCAAGTACCACCACCACGACATGACCTTCGGGATGATCTACGCCTTCAGCGAGAACTACGTGCTGCCCATCTCGCACGACGAGGTGGTGCACGGCAAGGGCTCGCTGGTGTCCAAGATGCCCGGGGAGGACTGGTGGCAGAAGCGGGCCGCGCACCGGGCGTACCTCGGCTTCATGTGGGCCCACCCGGGCAAGCAACTGCTGTTCATGGGTCAGGAGTTCGCCCAGGGCTCGGAGTGGTCGGAGGTGTACGGTCCGGACTGGTGGCTGCTGGACGACTCCTACGCGGCGGCCGGTGACCACCGGGGCGTACGGACCCTGGTGCGCGACCTGAACCGCACGTACACGGCGGCGCCCGCCCTGTGGGAGCGGGACACCGTGCCGGAGGGCTTCGCCTGGGTGGAGGCGGACGCCGCGGAGGACAACGTGTTCGCCTTCCTGCGGTACGCGCAGGACGGTTCGCAGCTGCTGGCGGTGTCGAACTTCTCGCCCGTGGTCCGGCACGGCTACCGGATCGGCGTGCCGGAGGAGGTGCCGCTGTGGCGGGAGGTCCTCAACACCGACCTCCAGGTCTACGGCGGCAGCGGCGTCCACCACACGCAGCCGCTGCGGGCGGAGCCGGTGCCGGCGCAGGGCCGCCCGGCCAGCCTGCGCATGACCCTCCCGCCGCTGGCGACGGTCTGGCTCAGGCCCTGAGAGGTGCCGGCTCCTCCTCCAGCTCCTGGAGGAGCCGGCGCTTGGGCCGGGCTCCGACGATCTGCTTCACCAGCTCGCCGTCGCGGAAGAGGAGCAGGGTCGGCAGGGACAGCACCCCGTACCGCGTGACGGCGGCGGGGTTGCGGTCCGCGTCGATCTGCACGACCTTGAGCCGGTCGGCCTCCTCGGCGGCGACCGCGGACAGCACGGGCGCGATCTGGCGGCAGGGGCCGCACCAGTCCGCGGTGAACTCCAGGAGGACCGGCCGCCCGCGCTCCGCGAGCACCTCTGCCGCGAGATCCGCGTCGGTCACTTCCGCCACGCCGTGAGCCCTCATGTCCCCATCCCTCTCATCCGGTCATCTCGCACTTCGGTACGGCCGCCTCTCCGGCGGCCGCCTCCGCATCGGCCAGCTGCCGCGCCAGCTGCTCCCGTACGTCGGCCAGCTGGCCGATCAGGCCGTCCAGCTCGGCGAGCTTGCGGCGGTAGACGGCCAGCGAGGCCGGGCAAGAGTCTCCGGCCGGATGGCCGGCCCGCAGACAGTCCACGAAGGGCCGGGTCTCCTCCAGCTCGAAGCCGAAGTCCTGGAGGACGCGGATCTGGCTCAGCAGCCGCAGGTCGTCCTCGTCGTAGGTCCGGTAGCCGTTGCCGGCCCGTCGTGCGGGGAGCAGCCCGCGCGACTCGTAGTACCGCAGCGTCCGGGTGCTGGTCCCGGCCCGCTCCGCCAGTTCGCCGATGCGCATGGAGCGACCGTAGTCCTTGACGCCGACGTCAAGGCAAGGGACGGAACGGGGAGGGAGCGGTACGGGGCCCTCGCCACCCCCGTGGGCGAGGGCCCCTCAGAGAACCACGTACGGAATAGGTGTCCGGTTCATCTTGTGTGGAGGGTGTGACGACTCTTGCGTCGGCGGGCGTTGGCTGGAACCGTACCCCTATCAAAGGATCTTCGAGCTCACCGATTACCGGACAGTCGCCCGGAAACCCGGCGAAAGCCCTTATCTCCATAGGACTTTCCTACGAGGTATGGGCTTGTTTGTTTGGTCTGTAGGCGCCGTCGCCCGGCCACTCCTACGGTGTGCGGTGTGCACTCCAGCCCACCTTTCAATGCCCCCGCCGCGCGTCGTCTGCGCGCGGCCCTGGGCATGGCTCCCGGACATGTCGCCTACGGCCTGCGCGCCCAGTACGGACTCGTCGTCGCGCCCGAGACGGTGATGGCCTGGGAGCGTGGCGAGATATCGCCGTCTTCGGTCGAACTCACCGCGCTCGCGGGGGTGCTCTGGTGCGCGCCCGGGGAGCTGCTCGCCGAGCCGGTCACCCTGCGGGAGCACCGGATGTCCCGGGGGCTCGCCGCGGACGAACTGGCCCGGCGGATCGGCCTGGAGACGAGCTCGTACCAGAAGATGGAGGACACCGGGCGCTGGAGGGGCAACGAACGGCAGTCCGCCGCCCTCGCCTCGGTGCTCGGTCTGACGCTGGCCCAGTTCGTGACGGCCACCGGCAAACACGACGAGCTGGCCGAGCTGCTGCGCAGTGCGGTGACCACGCGCTGGCAGGCGTACGTGAAGCCGCTCGGCAAGCTGCTGCCGATCCCCAAGGCCAACCTGGAGTGGGTGCTGGAGCAGCTGCACGGCGACTACCAGTCGCGGATGGTGGCGACGCTCAGCTGGGGCGGCGGGGGCCAGGCCGGCAGCGGCGACGCCGGCCGCGAGTTCCTCCTCGAGATCGTGGACCGCTTCTGGGAGCTCGCGGGCGGCGCCTCGTAGGCCGTCCCCGAGGCAGTAGGCCGTCGCTAAGGCAGCGGGGCGTGGACCACGGTGGCCGCGCTGCCGGCGGCCGCCAGGTCGCTCCTGAGCCGGTCGGCGGTCTTCCGGTCGCCCACGAGGACGGTCGGCGGGGCCGGGCACGAGGCGATCGCGGTCTTCAGGTGGCCCAGCGAGGCCTGGTACTCCTCCTCCCCGACCGTCGCGGGTCCGCCGACCTTGACGTAGAAGACCTCGTACAGCCCGACCATGTTGCCGCCCTGGTGGGTGAGGATCTGGGCGAGGAAGGTCGACCTCAGGTTGAGGTAGGCGTCGTTGCCGTACAGGGCGATCACCGGGGAGGTGACGCCGGGCAGGTCGCGCCCGGTGAGGGCGGCGGCAGGCGGGCCGATGTCGCCGCTCTTCGCCTCGCCCCGGCTCCACTTGAGCATGGGGCTGCCGTACCAGGCCGAGGGGTGGCCCCAGCCGGAGGGCACGCCCCACTGGACGCCGCCGAACAGCGCCAGCGCCGCGGCCGCCGCGAGGCAGGAGCGCAGCAGCAGGTCCGCGCGGCGGCGCAGCGCGGTGCCCGTGGTCCCGCCGGCGGGCGGCAGCATCAGCCCGATCAGGCCGAGCGAGAGCAGGGCGATCACCAGCCCGGCGGCGGTCAGCTTCTCGAAGTAGTACGAGTAGTAGCCGATGGTGTGCTTCTGCCAGGCGCCGAAGACGCCGATCAGCGCGGCCCCGCCGAGGACGAGGGCGAGCAGCGTCCGCCCGGTGACCGTCCGGCGGTTCACCGGGAGGGTGGCCGCGACCACGGCGAGCAGTCCGAGCCCGATGAACACCGGGCGGTCGGGGATGACCATCGGGCCGGCCAGGTTCGAGGTCTTGGCGACGTCCAGCTTGGTGAGGACGGAGAAGGCGCTGGGCAGTCCCGCCACGAGGGTGGCGGCCGCCAGTGCGCCGAGGACCGGGAGCCACCGGCCGGCGAACCGGCGGCGGTGGACGAGCAGCACCGCGACCAGGGCGATGCCGACGAGGGCGCCGTAGAGGTTGTATACGTAGGTGACGGCGATCAGGCCGGCCGCCGCGAGGAGGACGAACTCGGTGCGGCCCGCCGCGGGCCGCACCAGCAGGGCCAGGGCGACGGCCAGGAACAGCAGACCGATGGTCTCGGAGTCGAAGCCCCGCTCGATCAGCTCCGCCATCGATCCGGACATCATCACCGCGGCGGCGGTGGCGCAGACCGCGGCCGCGCGCCAGCCGCGCAGGCGGGGGCCGCCGATCCAGCGGGCGGCCCAGACCAGCGCCCCGCAGAACAGCGCGTAGGCGGCCAGGACGTAGAGGAAGTACCGGTTCGTCATGGCGAGGGCGGAGCCCGCCTCGGCCGAGGACGTCACCAGGGCGTCGACCCAGGCCAGCAGGAAGTGGGAGCCCTGCGGGTAGACCGCCTCGGAGGGCGTCATCATGTACGTCCGGGCGGCGTCCTGGTGGAGGAAGGCGTAGCCGCCGACCTGCCGGATGCCGGTGAAGTACGAGAAGTGCCCCATCCGGTCCTCGGACGTGACGAAGTAGGCCAGCCGGTCGGCGGCCGACTTGCCGGCCACCGGGTGGTGGACGTAGTGCCAGACCACGGCGACGGTGCCGGCGACCAGCGCGTCCGAGCCGCGCAGCCGCAGCGGGATGCGGGGCCGGCGGCGGGCCAGCCAGCCGGCGACGGAGGCGACCGTCAGCAGCAGGCCGGCCCCGGGCACGGGGGCCAGGCCCCACGGCCAGACGGAAATGAGCAGGCCGAAGCCCATCACGGCGCCGCAGAGCAGGAAGGCCGCGACCACGAGACGGTCGAGCAGTCCGCCGCCCACCCGGACCAGGGCGGCGACCGTCAGGACCAGGACGGGGAGGAGCAGCACGTCGAGGGCGGCCGCGTGGAGCAGCAGCGGCACCGCCCAGGACGCGGCGAGGGCCGCGGCGAGGACGGTGGGGCTGCGCCGTGCGGCGGGGCCGGTGCGCCGGGGGCCCGGTCGGTTCTCGACCGGTTCGGCGGTCCGGACGGCGGAGCTGGTCGCCACTGGAGTGGGGCACCTTTCCATCGAGTGCGTGCGAGCGGAGGAGGGGGCCCGGTGTGCGGGCCCGGTCCGTCACACGACTCGGCCGGCCGATCCCCCGGCCGGAATCCTAACCAGCCGGGACCGGGGCACGCGGGCGCGGAGGAACGGAGCGGCCCCGGAGCGCCGGCTCCGGGGCCGTCCGGCGGGAAAGTCGGGCCGAAGGTCCCGGCCCGGCAGGGCCGCAGGTCCTGGCCGGGTGGGTCAGAAGACGGACTCCGCCTCGTACATGCGCTCCTCGGGGACCGTCTTCAGCTCGGTGGTCGCGGAGGCGAGCGGGGCCATGACGATGTCGGTGCCGCGCAGGGCGGTCATGTTGCCGTAGTCGCCGCGGTGGACGGCCTCGACGGCGTGCCAGCCGAAGCGGGTCGCGAGCACGCGGTCGTACGCGGTGGGCACACCGCCGCGCTGGACGTGGCCGAGGATGACCGGGCGGGCCTCCTTGCCGAGGCGGTGCTCCAGCTCGATCGCGAGGCGGTTGCCGATGCCGGCGAAGCGCTCGTGACCGTACTGGTCGATGGCGCCCTTCTCGTACGGCATGGAACCCTCGGCCGGGTGCGCGCCCTCGGCGACGCAGATGACGGCGAACTTCTTACCGCGGGCGAATCGTTCCTCCACCATCTTCACCAGGGCGTCCACCTCGAAGGGACGCTCCGGCAGGCAGATGCCGTGGGCGCCGCCGGCCATGCCGGACTCCAGGGCGATCCAGCCCGCGTGGCGGCCCATCACCTCGACGACCATCACGCGCTGGTGGGACTCGGCGGTGGTCTTGAGGCGGTCGATGGCCTCGGTGGCGACCATGACGGCGGTGTCGAAGCCGAAGGTGCGGTCGGTGGAGGAGATGTCGTTGTCGATGGTCTTGGGCACGCCGACGACCGGCATCCCGGCGTCCGACAGCATCCGGGCGGCGGTCAGGGTGCCTTCGCCGCCGATCGGGATGAGGGCGTCGATGCCGTAGCGCGTCGCCAGCTCACTGGCGTTCTCGGCGGCCTCGTGCAGGCGGGCGCGCTCCATGCGCGCCGAGCCGAGGATCGTGCCGCCGCGGGCGAGAATGCCGCTGACGGCATTGATGTCGAGGGGGCGGAAGTGGC
Source organism: Streptomyces sp. NPDC048424 (assembly GCF_040651555.1). Taxonomy (NCBI): domain Bacteria; kingdom Bacillati; phylum Actinomycetota; class Actinomycetes; order Kitasatosporales; family Streptomycetaceae; genus Streptomyces; species Streptomyces sp. NPDC048424. The sequence goes on from NZ_JBEZKE010000009.1 coordinate 143,071, forward strand.
CGTCGAGGAGGCCCTTGAACCCGTCCTCGAAACCGATGACCTCGTCCCCGTGCCCGACCAGGGCGCGGTGTACGACCGACCGGATGACAGCGTTGAGCCCCGGACAGTCGCCGCCTGCGGTGAGAACTCCGATACGCATCGTGCTGTGTCTCCTGCCGTACATATGAAGGGCGTAATGGTGAAGCCTGTCCGATTGTTCCACGGGCCCGGGGTGCCGCGCGTTGTGCGCCGCTCCGGTTCCCGGGCCTTTCGACCCTCCTGGCCAGGCCCTTTCCCGGGGGGCGCCCTATCTATTGGCAGAGGTATTGTCAAGGGGTCAAGCCAGACCAAACAGACATCCACAGCATGGGACGGAGTGCGGGCGTGACGCGCAGCGTGTACGTGACCGGTATCGAGCGGGGCGACGGCCGCCAGGTCGTCGAGCTGGGGATCATGGAGCTCCTGACCCGGCAGACGGGCCGGGTCGGCGTCTACCGTCCGTTGCTCCACGACGGACCGGACCGGCTCTTCGAGCTCCTGAAGGCCCGCTACCGGATCGACCAGGACTCCTCGACCGCGTACGGGATGGAGTACCAGGAGGCCTCGGCGATCCTGGCCGAGAAGGGCACCGACGAGCTCGTCTCCCGGCTGGTCGACCACTACCACCGGGTGGCCCGCGACTACGAGGTCATGCTCGTCCTCGGCACCGACTACGCGGAAACCAACCTCCCGGACGAGCTCGCGCTCAACGCCCGCCTCGCCAACGAGCTCGGCGCGGTCGTCGTCCCCGTCGTCGGCGGCACCAAGCACCACGCCGAGGCGGTGCGCGCCGAGGCCCGCAACGCCTACCGCGCGTACGAGACCCTGGGCTGCCACGTCGTCGCGATGGTCGTCAACCGGGTGGCCCCGGAGGACCGTGACCTCATAGCCGAGCGGCTGGCCGCCCGGCTCCCCGTGCCCTGTTACGTACTGCCGGACGACAAGTCGCTCTCCGCCCCGACCGTCGCCCAGATCACCCGGGCGCTCGGCGGCGAGGTGCTCCTCGGCGACGAGGCCGGGCTGGCCCGCGACGCCGTGGACTTCGTCTTCGGCGGCGCCATGCTGCCGAACTTCCTGAACGCCCTGACCCCCGGCTGCCTGGTGGTGACCCCCGGCGACCGCTCCGACCTGGTCGTCGGCGCGCTGGCCGCGCACACCTCGGGCACCCCGCCGATCGCCGGCGTGCTGCTCACCCTGAACGAGCGCCCGAGCAAGGAAGTCCTGACGCTGGCCTCGAAGCTGGCCCCGGGCACGCCCGTGGTGTCGGTGGCCGGCAACAGCTTCCCGACCGCCGCCGAACTCTTCTCGCTGCAGAGCCGGCTGAACTCCGCGACCCCGCGCAAGCTGGAGACCGCGCTCGGCCTCTTCGAGCGCCACGTGGACACCGGCGAGCTGCGCGACCTGCTCTCGGTCGCCCGCTCGGAGCGGGTCACCCCGATGATGTTCGAGCACGAGCTGCTGGAGCGGGCCCGCTCGGAGCGCCGCCGCGTCGTGCTGCCCGAGGGCACCGAGGAGCGCGTGCTGCGCGCCGCGGACGTGGTGCTGCGCCGGGGCGTCTGCGACCTGACCCTGCTGGGCGACGAGCAGGCGATCCTGAAGAAGGCCGGCGACCTCGGCCTCGACATCTCGGGCGCGCAGCTGATCGACCCGGCGACCTCCCCCCTGCGGGAAGGTTTCTCCGAGTACTACGCGCAGGTCCGCGCCCACAAGGGCATGACCGTCGAGCTCGCCAACGACGTGGTCACCGACGTCAATTACTTCGGCACGCTGATGGTCCAGCAGGGCCTGGCCGACGGCATGGTCTCCGGTTCGGTGCACTCCACCGCGGCGACCATCCGCCCGGCCTTCGAGATCATCAAGACCAAGCCGGAGGCGTCCATCGTCTCCTCGGTCTTCTTCATGTGCCTGGCCGACCGGGTCCTCGTCTACGGCGACTGCGCCGTCAACCCGGACCCGAACGCCGAACAGCTCGCCGACATCGCCGTCCAGTCGGCCGCCACCGCCGCCGCCTTCGGCGTCGACCCGCGGATCGCGATGCTCTCGTACTCGACCGGCACCTCCGGTTCGGGCGCGGACGTGGACAAGGTCCGCAAGGCCACCGAGATCGTCCGCGAGCAGGCCCTCGGCCTGCAGATCGAGGGCCCGATCCAGTACGACGCGGCCGTGGAGCCCTCGGTCGCCGCGACCAAGCTGCCCGGGTCGGAGGTGGCCGGCCGCGCGACGGTGCTGATCTTCCCCGACCTCAACACCGGCAACAACACGTACAAGGCGGTGCAGCGTTCGGCGGGCGCGGTGGCGGTCGGCCCGGTGCTCCAGGGTCTGCGCAAGCCGGTCAACGACCTCTCGCGCGGCGCGCTCGTCCAGGACATCGTCACCACCGTGGCCATCACCGCGATCCAGGCGCAGGGCGGGCCGGCGCCCGCGGCCACCGTCTGACCCTCCCCGCTCCCCCTCTCCCGCACCCCACCGCCCGAGACAAGGAAAGACCCTCATCGTGACCGCATCGCGCGTACTCGTCCTCAACTCCGGCTCCTCGTCGGTGAAGTACCAGCTCCTCGACATGGCGGACCGGTCCCGGCTCGCGGTCGGCCTGGTGGAGCGGATCGGCGAGGAGACCTCGCGGCTGGTGCACGAGCCGCTGACCGGACCCGCCGGCGGCAAGCGCGAGCAGCTCGGCCCGATCGCGGACCACGAGGCCGCGCTGAAGGCGGTGGCCGCGGAGCTCGCCGCCGACGGGATGGGCCTGGACTCCCCGGAACTCGCGGCGGTGGGGCACCGGGTGGTGCACGGCGGGACTCGGTTCACCCAGCCGACGGTGATCGACGACGAGGTGCTCGCGGAGATCCGGAACCTGATCCCGCTGGCTCCGCTGCACAACCCGGCGAACGTGACCGGCATCGAGGTGGCGCGCTCGCTGCGCGCGGACCTCCCGCAGGTGGCCGTCTTCGACACCGCCTTCCACTCGACGATGCCGGAGTACGTGGCGCGGTACGCGATCGACGCCGCGACGGCCGACGCGTACTCCATCCGGCGGTACGGCTTCCACGGCACCTCCCACGCCTACGTCTCCCGGGCGACGGCCGCGCTGCTCGGCAGGCCGGTGGAGGACGTGAACGTGATCGTGCTGCACCTGGGCAACGGCGCCTCCGCCTCCGCGGTCCGGGGCGGGGTGTGCGTGGAGACGTCCATGGGCCTGACCCCGCTGGAGGGTCTGGTCATGGGGACCCGTTCGGGCGACCTCGATCCGGCGGTCGTCTTCCACCTGGCGCGGGTGGGGGGCCTCTCGGTGGATGAGATCGATTCGCTCCTGAACAAGAAGAGCGGTCTGCTGGGCATGTGCGGCGACAACGACATGCGCGAGGTGCTCCGGCGGGCGGGCGAGGGCGACGAGGCGGCGAGCCTCGCCTTCGCCGCGTACGTCCACCGGCTGAAGAAGTACATCGGCGCCTACTCGGCGGTCCTGGGGCGGGTGGACGCGGTGGCGTTCACCGCCGGGGTCGGCGAGAACGCCCACCAGGTCCGCGAGGCCGCGCTGGACGGCCTGGCCGAGCTGGGCCTGGCGCTGGACCTGCAGGCCAACGCGGCGCGCTCCCCGGAGCCGCGGCTGGTTTCGGCGGAGTATGCACGGGTGGCCGTGGCGGTGGTCCCGACGGATGAGGAACTGGAGATCGCCACCCAGGCGTACGCACTCGTTACTCAGTAGTCACTTGGACTTTCCACCAGACGGAATATTCCGCTACGAAACAAACCGATAGGATCCAGTCATGCGCCGTTCCAAAATTGTCTGCACGCTGGGCCCCGCCGTCGACTCGTATGAGCAGCTGAAAGCGCTCATCGAGGCAGGTATGAACGTGGCCCGATTCAACTTCAGCCACGGATCCCAGGCAGAACACCAGGAGCGGTACGACCGCGTCCGGCAGGTCTCCGAGGACACCGGGCGCGCCGTCGGCGTCCTCGCCGACCTCCAGGGCCCGAAGATCCGTCTGGAGACCTTCGCCGAGGGTCCCGTCGAGCTGGTGCGCGGTGACGAGTTCACCATCACCACCGAGGACGTCCCGGGCGACAAGTCCATCTGCGGCACCACCTACAAGGGTCTCCCGGGCGACGTCGCCAAGGGTGACCAGATCCTGATCAACGACGGCAACGTCGAGCTCCGGGTGACCGAGGTCGAGGGCCCCCGGGTGCGGACCATCGTCATCGAGGGCGGTGTCATCTCGGACCACAAGGGCATCAACCTGCCGGGTGCCGCCGTGAACGTCCCCGCCCTGTCGGAGAAGGACGTCGACGACCTCCGCTTCGCCCTGCGGATGGGCTGCGACATGGTCGCCCTGTCCTTCGTCCGCGACGCCAACGACGTCAAGGACGTCCACAAGGTCATGGACGAGGAGGGCCGCCGGGTCCCCGTCATCGCCAAGGTGGAGAAGCCGCAGGCCGTCGAGAACATGGCGGCCGTGGTCGACGCCTTCGACGCGGTCATGGTGGCCCGTGGCGACCTGGCCGTCGAGTACCCGCTCGAGAAGGTCCCGATGGTCCAGAAGCGGCTCATCGAGATGTGCCGCCGCAACGCCAAGCCGGTGATCGTCGCGACCCAGATGATGGAGTCGATGATCACCAACTCCCGCCCGACCCGCGCCGAGGCCTCCGACGTCGCCAACGCGATCCTGGACGGCGCGGACGCGGTCATGCTGTCCGCCGAGTCCTCGGTGGGCGCCTACCCGATCGAGACCGTCAAGACGATGTCGAAGATCGTCACGGCGGCCGAGGAGGAGCTCCTCTCCAAGGGCCTCCAGCCGCTGGTCCCGGGCAAGAAGCCCCGTACCCAGGGCGGCTCCGTCGCCCGCGCGGCCTGCGAGATCGCGGAGTTCCTCGACGGCAAGGCGCTCATCGCCTTCACCCAGTCCGGGGACACCGCCCGCCGTCTGTCGCGCTACCGCTCCACGCAGCCGATCCTGGCCTTCACCACGGACGTGAACACCCGCAACCAGCTCTCGCTGAGCTGGGGCGTCGAGTCGTACGTCGTCCCGCACGTGGACAACACCGACGCGATGGTCGACCTGGTGGACGGCGAGCTGCTCAAGCTCGGCCGCTACAACGAGGGCGACACCGTGGTCATCACCGCCGGCTCGCCCCCCGGCGTCCCGGGCACGACCAACATGGTCCGGGTCCACCACCTGGGCGGCGACGCCGGCCGCGACTGACGTCGCCGCGCCGCCTGAAGCCTGAACTCTGCCGCACAGAGACCGAGGGCGGCACCGCGGATCCGATCGGGATCCGCGGTGCCGCCCTCGGTGTGTTTCCGGGTGACCGTGTGCCGGGTGACGGCTGCCGTACGGGACTACTCCGGCGGGCCGATGTAGTTCTTCAGGCCCGGGACGGTCAGGGTGCCGCCGAACTGGCCGGCCTGGACGACCTTGACGTTCGTGAAGAACGCGAAGGGGACGTTCAGGGGCGGCGGGCTGTTCGGGGTGAACTCGATCGGGATCAGTCCGAAGAGGTTCCCCTTGAGGCTCTCGGTGTACATCGTCACCGTGCCGCCGCGGATCTTGGACGTGGAGCCCGGACGGGACTTCAGGTGGGCGACGTTCCCGTCCTTGCCGACCGTCTGGTACAGGTCCTTGATGTCCAGCGAGTCCGCGGTGAACTTCAGGACCTTCTTGATCTTGCCGCTGCCGGTCTTCACCTCGACGATGCCGTGGTAGTCCAGGCCGTAGAGGGTCAGCAGCGAGCTGTCGAGGTACCAGGGCTCGTCCGGCAGGAGCGGGATGCCCTGCTCCAGCTCGGCGTCGGCCAGCGCCTTGGCGTCGTAGGTCGGGCAGGGGAAGGGTTCCTTCCCGTCCGGGTCCTTCGACTCCTCGGGCTTGGCCTCGTCCTCGTCCTCTCCCTTGTCCTTGTTCTCGCGCTCGCCCGCCTTGCCCGTCTCGTCCTTCGGGGTCTTCGCGGTGTCCTTGACCTCGTCGGACAGCTCCGAGACATCGACGCCCGCCTGCTTCGCCGCGTCCCGGATCGCGTCCGCGGCCGGGTCCGGGGTCGGCTTGGCGGTCGTGGAGGGCGTGGGAGTGGGCGTCGGGGTCGTCTTCGGCAGGCCGTCCTTGAGCGGCCGGCCGAGCTCGTCGACGAGGCCCTTGAGCGCGTCGCCGACGCCCAGCGGGTCCAGCGGGTTCGTGCTCTTGGTCGGCGTCGGGGTGGCGGCCGGAGCCGTCTCCTGCTTCGCCGGGGGCTTGGTCGCCGACGGCGAGGCACTCGTCTTCGGCTTCGGCTTCGCGGCCGCCGACGCGGACGGCGAGGGCGTCGCGCTGGGCGAGGTGCTCGCTGAAGGCGTCGTCGACGGCGTGGGGGACGGCGACTTCGACTCGGACTCCGCGGGTTCGTCGGACCGCGTGACGCACGGGCCGGGCGCGAAGGGGATCTCCTTGTCGTCGGCCACGGCGAGCTTCGGCGCCATGCCCATCCCGACGAACACGGCCGTCGGCATCGCCGCGAGCGCCATCGTCTTGCCGACGGGTATCTGGATCTTGTTCAGCAGCGACTTCCTGGGCGCCGCGTGGCGCGGCCCCTTGGTCTCACGGGACTCTGCGCCTGGGGCCACGCCCCGCTGCGTCTCGTCACCCCGCACTGTTCCTCCCGCCATCGGCGTGGGCAGTCGTCTCGCTCGCGTGTGCCGTATCCGTCTCGCGGGGTCCCGGAATGCCGTGGATGCCCGCCGGCGCCTCCGCCTTGCCCAGGTCCACGGCGGCCGCGGCCGGCTGCTGGCCGGCCGGCTCCTCGTCCGCCGGCTGCCCGGGGGCCCACGACAGCGCGAGCGCGCCGCCGAGCAGGGAGAGGATGAATCCCGCCCCGAAGCCGCCGAGGTTGGAGACCGGCAGGGACACCAGGGCCAGCAGGATCGCGGCCACACCGGCGAAGACGCGGATGGTCTGCTGGAACCACAGGGCGAGGCCCAGCGTGATCAGCAGTACACCGATGATCAGTGCGCCCGCGCCACCCGTGGTGGCCATCGCGAGGCTGACGTTGCCCAGCCGGAGGTCCGCGTACGGGAAGTACGCGATCGGGAAGCCACCGAGGAGCGTGAACAGCCCGGCCCAGAAGGGACGGCGACCGCTCCAGGCATGGAAGTGGTAGTACACCACGGTGAGCCAGGCGTCGTCTTCTGAGCGAACGTAAACCGGGGCCTGGGGGTTCATGGACAACAGCTCCCTGGAAACGGTGGTACGGAGAAATCTGTGGAGCCCGCAAGTACGGGCGGCGACGGCAGCCGTCGCCGCCCGGCCTTGCGGTCACGCATCAGGACGGTCAGTCCTGGACGTCCTTGTCCTGGTAGCACGGCTGGTCGCCGCCCAGCAGGCGCAGCTTCAGGTTGGGCAGCTTGAAGGTGCCCGCCGTGGTCGCCCACGCCTTCTGCTTGACGTTCGTCAGGATGGCCCGGTCGGCGCGCTGCGAGAACGCGTACGGGCTGGCGACCGTGCCGGCCTGCGGCTTGGTCTTGTGGCTCGGGTCGCCGACCGCGACACCGATGTCCAGGTTGGTGAACTCGGCGTCGGTGTCGAGCTCGGCCACATCCAGGTAGATGTTGGTCGCCTCGGCCGGGGTGCCCTTGTGACCGGTCTTCAGCTGGAGCGTGATGTTGCCCAGCGGAGTCGGGGTGACCAGGGACTGGCACATGTTGGTGATCTTGGCGTTGCTGAACCCGGAGATGGTGACCGGGTGGTGCTGCGGGTTGCCCTTGAGGTCGTGACCCTCGGCGATACCGCCGTACTGAATGAGGTTCTGACCGTCGAGCTTGTCGGCCGAGACCTTGAAGTCCTGGCCGGAGACGCTGAACGACGCCGCGAGGGCACCCTGCGCCAGACCCACACCGACCGCGGCCGTGGCCGCGATGCTCGGCACCATGACGAGCGCGAAGCGCTTCCATCTGGTCCCGCCACGAACCTGAGAACTCATTTCGTTCCTCCTTCTCGGACGTACATCTCCGGTCCGGGCCGTGCCCGTCCTGGGATGGGAGAAGTGCTACGTCCTCGGGAAGAAGCGCAGGCGGCCGGGCCGCGGCTGTGCCACGTCCGATACACCGGCGATCACCCCCGAGCGACAACCACTGGGCCACGCGTTCGCGCAACCTGGAGGACAGGCCCCGCCGGAGTGGCAGAGACCCCCCTGTCCCACGGCCGGTGCCACTGCCACAGGCCGGCTCGGTGGGGACCCTTCACCGCGGCTCCGAGTGAGCGGCTCTGCGGGAAGGACCGAGCGTCGCCGATCGTGGTCCATTCCCGGCCGGGGCACAAGGGGGTTCGTTACTGGCGGGTAACGGCCAGATAACCTGAGTGCGACCTGCCGCGGTCGGGCAGCAACACAGGGTGTTACCCAGGGCCACGACAGAACGGTGGAATGGTGAACACTCCGGACAGTTCACGGGGTTCGATTTACTACGAGTAACAGCGGCCGCGATTACCAAGTTTTGGTAAAGCGCGGCCGCTGTTTATCTACGTGTCAACAAATCGTCGGCCACCCGGAGCGGGCCGGATCGGGCCAGATCGGGCCTAGAAGAGCACCCGCGCGAGCGCCGTACGCGCCGCGGACACCCGCGGGTCGTCGGCGCCGATGACCTCGAACAGCTCCAGCAGCCGCAGCCGCACGGCATCGCGGTCCTCACCGAACGTGACGCGGACGGTGTCCACCAGACGACCGAAGGCGTCCTCCACGTGACCGCCGACCAGGTCCAGGTCGGCCGCGGCGATCTGGGCCGCCGGGTCCTTCGGGTTCTCGGCCGCCGCGGCACGCACCGCCTGCGGGTTCATGTGCTGAACGCGGGCGAGGAGCTCGGCCTGGGCCAGGCCCAGCTTGGCCTCGGTGTTGGCCGGGTCGTCCGCGAGCACGTTCTTGTACGCCTGCACCGCGCCGCCCAGATCACCGGCGTCCAGCGCGACGACGGCCGCCTCCAGCAGGGCGTCGTACGGGCCGGCCGGGGCCTCGGCCTCGACGGCGGCGGCCGGAGCGGCCCCTTCCGCGTTCGGGTCCACCTCGATGCCGATGATCCCGAAGCGCTCCTCGGCGACCTGCACCAGCTGGGCCAGGGTGTCGCGGATCTGCTGCTCGGGCGCCACTCCCTGGAAGAGCGGCAGGACCTGACCGGCGACCACGGCGAAGACGGCCGGGATGCCCTGGATCTGGAACTGCTGCATCAGCATCTGGTTGGCGTCGACGTCGACCTTGGCCAGCACGAGGCGGCCGTTCGCCTCGACGGTCAGACGCTCCAGCAGCGGGCTGAGCTGCTTGCACGGCTCGCACCACTCGGCCCAGAAGTCCAGGACGACCGGAACCTCGGCGGAGAGCTGGAGCACATCGCGTTCAAAGCCGGCCTCGTCTACGTCGATGACGAGCGCGGACGGCGGCACCGCACCGGCGGACGGGCCCGCCCCGCCACCCTGGCCGGCCTGGCGTGCCGCTTCGGCGCGGGCCTGCTCGGCCTTGGCCTTGGCCTCGCCGGCCGCCTTCACCGCGGCGAGGTCGACGACGCCGCTCATGGACATGTTTCTGGGCTGCATGCGTACATCCTCCCCCGTGTGCGCGCGCCGACGAAAAAGATCGCGTGAATTGGCCGTAGCGGCGTCCGTCGCGATCGTGGTGCTGGTCGTGATACTGGTCGTGGTGTTGATCGGCGCCGGGTCCCCACCTGGCGCCTGTAGCCCTTCGCGTGGTTGTCGCTCTTACGCTACGAGCCGTAGCGTAACTCTCCCGGCGGCCGTCCGGGTCCTTTCGCGGCCCGTGATCTGAACCACAGCGGCCGCCCCGGCTACCGGCGGGTATGGTCTCGGCCATGCGCAACCCCAGCCCCGGCCGCACCGGTCGTCCCCGCAGCGCCGCAGCGGACGCCGCCATCCTCGCCGCGACCCGGGACGCACTGGTGGAGCTGGGCTGGTCGAAGCTGACGATGGGCGACGTATCGGCCCGCGCGGGGGTCGCCAAGACCACCCTCTACCGGCGCTGGGCGGGCAAGAACGAGCTGGTCGTGGACGCGGTGGCGGAGCTCTTCGACGCGCTCGAACTCCCGGACCGGGGCTCCCTCGAAGCCGACATCGAGAACGTCGTCCTGCAGTTCGCGGCGCTGCTGCGGCGCCCGGAGGCCCGTACGGCCCTGATGGCGGTCGTCGCCGAGTCCACCCGGGACGAGGCCCTGCGCGACCGGATCCGATCGGCGATCGTGGACCGGCAGAAACGTCTCGTCGTACTGGGTCGCGAACGGGCCCAGGCCCGCGGCGAACTCCCGTACGAGGAGGACGAGTCCCTCGCGGGCCGCACCACGGACCTGATCTTCGACGTGATCGCGGGCACGGTGGTGCACCGCGCCCTGGTGAGCTCCGAGCCGGTGGACGAACTCTGGGTGGCCACCTTCACGGCCCTCCTGATGCACGGCCTCCGCGGCCCCGCCGCGGCCTGAGCGACGAAACGGCCGGCCGCGGCGCCCGTACTGGGCACCTCGGCCGGCCGTTTCACACCGTGCGGGAAGGGGCTAGAAGCCGGGCGGCTCCGTGTAGGTGCCCCACTCGTCGCGCAGGACGTTGCAGATCTCGCCCAGCGTGGCCTCGGCGCGCACCGCGTCCAGCATGGCCGGGATCATGTTCGACCCGTCCCGGGCGGCGTCGAGCATCGCCTTCAGGGAGGCGGTGACCTTGGCGTCGTCGCGCCGGTCCTTGCGCGCCGTCAGCTCCCGTACCTGGACGGTCTCCACCTCGTGGCTGACCCGGAGGATCTCCAGGTCCCCGGTGACCGACCCGTGGTGGACGTTGACGCCGACGACCCGCTTGTCGCCCTTCTCCAGCGACCGCTGGTACTGGAAGGCGGACTCGGCGATCTCCCCGGTGAACCAGCCGTCCTCGATGCCGCGCAGGATGCCCGAGGTGATCGGCCCGATGGGGTGCTGCCCGTCCGGGTGGGCGCGCAGGCCGCGCTCCTTGATCTGCTCGAAGATCTTCTCGGCGTCGGCCTCGATGCGGTCGGTGAGCTGCTCCACGAACCAGGAACCGCCCAGCGGGTCCGCCACGTTGGCGACGCCGGTCTCCTCCATCAGCACCTGCTGGGTGCGCAGGGCGATCTCGGCCGCCTGCTCGCTCGGCAGGGCGAGGGTCTCGTCGAGGGCGTTGGTGTGCAGGGAGTTGGTGCCGCCGAGGACGGCCGCGAGCGCCTCCACCGCGGTGCGCACGACGTTGTTGTACGGCTGCTGCGCGGTCAGGGAGACGCCGGCGGTCTGGGTGTGGAACCGCAGCCACATCGACTTCTCGCTCTTCGCCCCGTAGACCTCCTTCATCCAGCGCGCCCAGATACGGCGGGCGGCGCGGAACTTGGCGATCTCCTCGAAGAAGTCGAGGTGCGCGTCGAAGAAGAAGGAGAGGCCGGGAGCGAAGGCGTCCACGTCCATGCCGCGCGAGAGGCCGAGCTCCACGTACCCGAAACCGTCGGCGAGGGTGTAGGCGAGCTCCTGCGCGGCCGTGGCCCCGGCCTCGCGGATGTGGTAGCCCGAGACGGACAGCGGCTTGTAGGCCGGGATGCCCTTCGTGCAGTACTCCATGAGGTCGCCGATGAGGCGCAGGTGCGGCTCGGGTTCGAAGAGCCACTCCTTCTGGGCGATGTACTCCTTGAAGATGTCGGTCTGGAGCGTGCCGTTGAGCACGGCGGGGTCCACGCCCTGCCGCTCGGCGGCGACCAGGTACATGCAGAAGGCGGGCACGGCGGGGCCGGAGATCGTCATCGAGGTCGTGACGTCACCGAGCGGGATGTCCTTGAACAGGATCTCCATGTCGGAGGCGGAGTCGATGGCGACCCCGCAGTGCCCGACCTCGCCCAGCGAGCGGGGGTCGTCGGAGTCGCGCCCCATGAGGGTCGGCATGTCGAAGGCCACGGAGAGCCCGCCGCCGCCGGCGGCCAGGATCATCTTGTAGCGCTCGTTGGTCTGCTCGGCGTTGCCGAACCCGGCGAACTGCCGGATGGTCCAGGTCCGCCCGCGGTAGCCGGTGGCGTGGAGCCCCCGGGTGTACGGGTACTCCCCCGGCCACCCGATGCGCTCGAACCCCTCGTACGCGTCGCCGGGCCGGGGCCCGTAGACGGGGTCGACGTCATCTCCGGAGAGCGTCGTGAAATCGGCCTCGCGCTTGCGGGCCTTGTCGTACCGGGCCTGCCAGCGACGGCGGCCCTCCTCGATGGCGTCAGCGTCCATACCCATGAATTTACTAGGACGTCCTAGTAAATGTCGATGGCAAACCCCCGGGGACCCGCCCCGGGGGTGGGTGACGTTCGCCTCGTATCAGGCCTTCGCGGTCGCCAGCGAGTCGCTGACCAGCGGTTCCACCTCGGCGCGGACCTTGCGCTCGACGAAGAAGGCGGCCAGCGGAATCGTGCCCGACACGAGCACCCAGAGCAGCTTTCCGAAGGACCACTTGGCCTTGGAGCCCAGGTCGAAGGCGAAGACCAGGTAGATCATGAAGAGGACGCCGTGGGCCTGCGAGACCGCGAAGGTCAGGCCGGCGCCGGTGTCGAAGCCGTACTTCGCCACCATGCAGGCACAGAGGATCAGGAGCATGACCGCGGTCACGTAGGCCATGACGCGGTAGCGGGTCAGCACGCTTCGTTTCATGCGGACGAGCCTAACCGTCCGTTTTGCTCGATCTTGACGCGGCCCCGGTGATCGCGGGACGGCCCAGGGTCCGCCTCAGGACTCCTCGAAGTCCGCGGCGGCCACCCGCAGCGGGCGCAGCAGCGCGAAGATCTCCGCGCACTCCTCCGCGTCGTAGGCGCCGAGGCCGAACTCGACCGCCATCAGGTCCTTCGTGGCCGCCTCGACCACCTCGCGGCCCTTCTCCGTGATGGAGGCGAGGGTGCCGCGGCCGTCGTTCGGGTTGGGCCTCTTGTCGACCAGCCCGGACCTCACCAGCCGGTCCACGGTGTTCGTCACCGAGGTCGGGTGGACCATCAGACGCTCGCCGATCTTCGACATCGGCAGCTCCCCGGCCTTGGAGAAGGTGAGCAGCACCAGGGCCTCGTACCGCGCGAAGGTCAGCCCGTAGGGCTTGACCACCGCGTCGACCTCGCCGAGCAGGATCTGGTGCGCGCGCATGATCGAGGTGATCGCGGCCATCGAGGGCACGGGCCCCCAGCGCTGCTGCCAGAGCTCGTCGGCGCGGGCGATGGGATCGAAGGGAAGGCTGAGCGGCTTGGGCACGGGTCCGACCCTACCGGGAGGTCACTTCGCGGCGAGGGGCGTCTCATCCTTCAGTCCCTCCTCCTCGCGTGCGGCTGCCCGGAGTTCGGCGAGGAGCAGCAGGACGACGGCCGTGCCGAGGATCCCGGATCCCGTGACGACCGCGTGCACCGGCAGGAACTCGGCGGCGAGGCCGGCCAGGGCCATGCCCACGCCCTGGAGGGTCATCAGACCGGTGCTGAGCAGGGTCATCGCCTGTCCGCGCAGCTCCTCGGGCACGGCGTCGACGTACCACTGGTCCAGCCCGAGGGTGTAGGCGTGGGCGAGCCCGGCGAGCAGCAGCGCGGCCAGGACGAGGGGCACGCCCGGCCGGGCGGCGAAGAGCAGGAGCGGCAGCAGACCGGCGGCGGCGAGCGGGGCCACGATCCGCGATCGCGTTCGGGCGGTGAGGGCGGAGCCGGCCCAGAGTTCGCCGGCGATGGTGCCGACGGGCATCGCGCACATCAGCAGCCCGAGGACGGCGGTGCCGGCGCCGATGCCGTCGACGTACGGGGCGAGCAGCGCCTCGGGCACCACGACGAAGACGGGCGGCAGCCAGAACAGCAGGGTGAGCGCGCGCAGCCGGCGCCGGCCGAGGACGGCGCGCAGTCCGGCGAGCGGGGAGGTACGGGTGCGCGTACGGGCGGGCCGGCTGCGGGTGCCCAGGCGCAACAGCAGGGCGGAAGCGAGGAATCCGGCGGCGGTGAGGGCGATGGCCCCGCGCGGCGCGAGCACGGTGAGCAGCAGCCCGCCGAGGCCGAAGCCGACGAGCTGGGCGCTCTGGGCCACCATGCGCATCAGCGAGCGGCCCAGGACGAAGGTGTCGCCGGGGCCGAGGATGTCGGCGAGGGAGGCGTTGCGCGTGCCCTGGAAGAGCGGTGCCACGAAGGCCATCGCGCAGCGCAGGACGAGCAGCACGGCGACGGGGGTGCCCGGCAGGATCATGGCCGTCGCGCAGGCCGCGCAGACCAGGTCGCACACGACGAGCACCCGCCGGGCGGGGTGGCGGTCGGCCATCCCGGCGAGCAGGGTCCCGCCGAGGGCGTACGGGAGGAAGCCCAGGGCGAAGGTGAGCGCGCTCATCAGGGGTGAGCCGGTGGCGCGGTAGACGAGCACGGTGAGGGAGATCTCGGCGACGACGACACCGAGCACGGACAGCAGGTGGGCGGCGAAGACGGGACGGAACTCGCGGGTCCGGAAGACGGAGCGGTAGCCCGGTGACGGCGTGGACCGCTCGGGCGTCTGGGTGTCGGCTGGCATGGGCCCAGCGTCCGCGCCCGGGGTGCGGCGCCCCAGAGATTCGTCCGTACCCGAATATTGAGGTGGCGCACACGTGTGAGGAAAGGAGCGGGGATGGGCCTGCACCATCGCTTCGGGCACCGGGACCTGCTGCGGTGCCGGTTCGCCCTGTCGCCCGCGTGGGAGACGCAGGAGGCGGTGCGCACCCTGAACCGCCCGGACCGGCAGGGCTACCACCTGCCCTGGCTGCGACGGATCCGGGCCGCGGCCGACGGGCTGGACCTGCGGCCGCTGTGGCTGCTGATGCCGCGCCGGGGGCACAGTACGGACTTCATCAGTCCGCCGCCGAGCGGCCCCGGAGTCACCTTCGAGGAGGAGCTCGCGCTGATCCGCGCGGCCGATCCGGCCGCGGCGCGCGAGGACATGCGCAAGGCCCTGGCCTGCACGCCGGGCGCGCTCGACAGCGAAGCGGGCCGGGCCCTGCTCGCCGATCCGGCGCGGTCGGTGCAGGAGCTGGCCGATCTGATCGAACGGGCCTGGAGCGTCCTGGTCGAGCCGCACTGGCCGCGGCTGCGGGCCCTGCTGGAGGCCGACGTCCTCTTCCACACGCGCCGCCTCGCGGCCGGCGGCCTGGAGTCGCTCTTCGACGGTCTGCACCCCGACCTCTCGTGGGACGCCGCCTCCCTGACCCTGACCATCGAGCGGCCGTCGCACCACGAACGCGTCCTGGGCGGCCATGGCCTCGTCCTCATGCCGAGCGCCTTCGTCTGGCCGCAGATCGCGGGCGGCTTCGACCCGCCCTGGCAGCCGACCGTGGTCTATCCGGCCCGCGGCATCGGCGCCCTGTGGACCCCGGTACGGGAGGACACCCCGGCCGCGCTCGCCCGCCTGCTGGGGCGGGCCCGGGCCGACGTGCTGTGCGCGCTGGACGAACCGTCCTCCACCACGGCGCTGGCCCACCGGCTCGGCCTCGCCCCGTCCACGGTCTCGGCGCATCTGGGCACCCTGCACGCGGCGGGCCTGCTCATCTCCGCCCGCCACGGCCACCAGGTGCTCTACGAGCGCACCCCGCTGGCCATCGCCCTCGCGAGCGGCGACCCCACGGTGTCGTAAGGGGACGACAACTGACCGTTATGTCACGATATCCCGGTCCGCTGCCCGACCCTTCGTCCCGAGGAAGCCGGATGCCCTCCGCCGCCCCCAGACGCCGCCTCCACTCCGTCCTCGGCCTCCTCCTGCTGCTCGCCGCCGCCCCGGCCTGCTCCGACGGACCCCCGCCCGCACCCGGTTCCCCCGCGGCCCCCTCGCCCGGCGCGCCCGCCGCCGAGTCCCCGTACTGGGTGGACCCGGGGAGCAAGGCCGCCCGGCAGGTCGCCGCCTGGGAGGCGGCCGGCCGCAACAGCGACGCCCAGGTGCTGCGCAGGATCGCGGACCGGCCGACGGCCCTGTGGGGACCCGGCGGTGACCCGGGGGCCGAGATCCGCCGGGCCGGGGCGGGGGCCCGGGCCGCCGGGCGGACCCTGCTGCTCGCCGCGCACAACATCCCGTACCGCGACTGCGGCGGGCCGCGCCCCGGCGGCGCCGCGAACGCCCGGGCGTACCGCGACTGGATCGGCGCCTTCGCCGACGGCATCGGGACCACCCGGGCCGTCGTCATCCTGGAGCCGGGCGCGCTCGCGCACACCGTCGACGGCTGCACCCGGGCCGAACACCACGCGGAGCGCTACCGCTTGCTCTCCGAGGCCGTCGACCGGCTCAAGCGGAACCGGAACACCAAGGTCTACCTGGACGCGGGCGATCCGGCCTCGGTCAAGAACCCGACGGACCTCGTGACCCCGCTCTCGAAGGCCGGCCTGGAGCACGCGGACGGCTTCGCCGTCAACGTCTCCGGCTTCCAGCCCGACGCGGCCGCCCGGGCCTACGGCGCCAGGATCTCCGAGCGGACCGGGAACAAACACTTCGTCATCGACACCGGCCGGGGCGGCGACGGCCCGCCACCGGGCGACCGCGCCCAGGCCTCGTGCAACCCGCCGGGCCGCGCCCTCGGCACCCCGCCGACCGACCGCACGACCGACCCGCTCGTCGACGCGTACCTGTGGATCAAACCACCGGGCGAATCCGACGGCCCCTGCCACGGCGGCCCACCGGCCGGCACCTGGTGGCCCTCCTACGCCCTGGGCCTGGCCCGCCGCGCCACGGAGTAGACACCAGGCGCACCCCATCCAGCCCCGCCGCCCGATCCAGCCCCGCCGGCGTTTGAGGCGCTCTTTCAGCCCCGCCGGCGTTTGAGGCGCTCTTTCAGCCCCGCCGGCGTTTGAGGCGCGGGGTCTGGGGCGGAGCCCCAGGAAGCCCGGGCGCAGCCCGGGGCCCCACCACCGGGCCCGCACACACGAAGGCACCCCCAGCCGGGAGGCCAGCGGCGCATCAGCCCCCGGCGAGGTGCCGCTCCACCGTCTCCACCTTCGACGTGATCCCGTCGCTCACGCCCGGCCGGATGTCGGCCTTGAGGATGAACGAGACCCGCGGCGCCCGCTCCTCGACCGCGGCCACCGCACGCCGGACCACGTCCATGACTTCGGTCCACTCACCCTCGATGGTCGTGAACATGGCGTCCGTACGGTTCGGCAGCCCCGACTCGCGGACCACCCGGACCGCGTCGGCGACGTACTCGCCGACCTCTTCACCGACCCCGAGCGGGGTCACCGAGAACGCGACGATCACGCTTCCGCCACCTGTCGCGCGCGGGCCGCCATCACGCTGTCGGCCTCTTCACGCTTGAGCAGCTTGTCGCCGTACAGCCCGCCGAAGGGCACCAGCGAGAGGACGAAGAACAGCAGGACCCGCTTCACCGGCCACTTCGCCTTGGTCCAGACGTCCAGCAGGAGGACCAGGTAGGCGAGGAAGAGGATCCCGTGGATGGCGCCGAGCGGCATCATCAGGTAGTCGATGTCCGAGATCCGGCTCAGCAGGGAGCCGAAGATCAGCAGGGCCGGGAACGACAGCGCCTCCGGAACGGAGATGAGTCGCAGACGGTGCAGGGCGGAGGCGGTCTTGATGTCCACGTTCAACCTTCGGGGTGGAGGCCTGGGTCGGATCCAGTGTCTCAGCCGCTTTGCGGGATCTTGACCCGGCCCCTCCCCCTCCGCGGCGGGCCCGGACCGCCCCGGCATCGCCCCCATATCGACCAGGTGTGGCATATATCGGCCACGGGGCTCTGTTCGGGTTCGCCCGCTGCCGATAACGTCATCCCGTGGCTCAGTTCCGACTCCAAGGCAGCAAGGTGCTGGCCGTCGACCTGACCGGGGATGCCGTGAAAGCGAAGAACGGCTCCATGGTCGCGTACGACGGGCAGATGGCCTTCAAGAAGATGACCGGCGGTGGCGAAGGCCTCCGCGGCATGGTGACCCGCCGGCTGACCGGCGAACAGATGACGGTGATGGAGGTACAGGGGCACGGCACCTGCTTCTTCGCCGACCGCGCCAGCGAGATCAATCTGGTCAATCTGCGCGGCGAGAAGCTCTACGTCGAGTCCAGCAACCTGCTGTGCACCGACGCCGGTCTGCGCACCGGCACCACCTTCACCGGCCTGCGCGGCGCGACGACGGGCAACGGTCTCTTCACCACGACCGTCGAGGGCTCCGGCCAGGCGGCCATCATGTCCGACGGTCCGGCGGTGGTGCTGCGCGTGAGCGCCCAATACCCGCTCTCCGTCGACCCGGGGGCGTACATCGCGCACACCGGCAACCTCCAGCAGTCCTTCCAGTCCGGCGTGAACTTCCGCACGCTGATCGGCGAGGGCTCCGGCGAGGCGTTCCAGATCCGGTTCGAGGGCGAGGGCCTGGTGTACGTGCAGCCCAGCGAGCGCAACACCGTCGGGGGCGACATCTGATGCCGTTCCGCGAGATCAACTCGAAGATGGTCGAGGCGCAGGTCGCGCCGGGCCAGAAGATGTTCAGCCAGCGCGGCGCCATGCTCGCGTACCGCGGCGAGGTCTCCTTCACCCCGAGCCTGACGGGCGGTCAGGGCGGGGTCATGGGCATGATCGGGCGCCGGGTGGCGAACGAGCAGACCCCGCTGATGACGGTCGAGGGCAGCGGCACCGTGATGTTCGGCCACGGCGGCCACCACATCCAGGTGATCAACCTGACCGGCGAGACCCTCTACGTCGAGGCCGACCGGCTGCTCGCCTTCGACGGCTCCCTGCAGCAGGGCACGATGTTCATGGGCTCCCAGGGCGGGGCCATGGGCATGGTCCGCGGCCAGGTGACCGGCCAGGGCCTGTTCACCACCACCCTCAAGGGCCACGGCTCGGTCGCCGTGATGGCCCACGGCGGGGTCATCGAGCTCCCCATCACCCCTCAGCGCCCGATCCACGTGGACCCGCAGGCGTACGTCGCCCACCACGGCGACGTGCGCAACAAGCTCTCCACCGCGCTGGGCTGGCGGGACATGGTGGGGCGCGGCTCGGGTGAGGCGTTCCAGCTGGAGCTGTCCGGCCAGGGCGCGGTGTACGTACAGGCCTCCGAGGAGAAGCTGTGAACTTTGGCCCTGTGACCGGCGGACCGGGCGGCCCGACGGTCTTCGACCCGTACACGCTGCCCTCCGACGACAACGTGAACGCCTACACCTTCTGCGTGGAGCTCAAGGGGAGCCAGTGGTTCCTGCAGAAGGGCAAGATGATCTCGTACTACGGGCACATCGAGTTCAACGGCATCGGCAACGGGCGCTTCGACCGCCTGCTGCGGACCAGCTTCCACTCCCCGCTGCACGCGAGCGACTGGGTGGTCGCCGAGGGCTCGGGCAAGATGCTGCTGGCCGACCGGGCCTTCGACGTGAACTCGTACGACCTGGACAACGGCAACCTGACGATCCGGTCGGGCAACCTGCTCGCCTACCAGCCCTCGCTGGCGCTGAAGCAGTCGATCGTCCCGGGCTTCCTGACGCTGATCGGAACCGGGAAGTTCGTGGCGGCGTCCAACGGGCCGGTGGTGTTCATGGAGCCGCCGCTGCGCGTGGACCCGCAGGCGCTGGTGGGCTGGGCGGACTGCCCTTCGCCGTGCCACCACTACGACCACGGCTACATGTCGGGCGTGCTGGGCGGCCTGCGCTCGCTGACCGGCATCGGGGGCAGCTCGGGCGAGGAGCACCAGTTCGAGTTCGTCGGAGCCGGGACGGTACTGCTGCAGTCGTCGGAGATGCTGATGGCGGAGCAGGCGGTCGGCGCGGTCGGCGCGGGTGCGGCCACGGGCAACGCGCAGGGCGTTCCGGGGGCCGGCCAGGGCCCGCTGGGTCAGCTGGGCGTGCCGCGGATGCCGGGACAGCTGGGTGATCTCCAGCGCCGCTTCGGACTGTGACAATCAGGACTTCCGATTTTTGTACGTAATTCAACTTTTTAGGTAGAGTTCATTCATGGAGACCATGGAGACCGAGACGGCCACCCTCCCCCAGACTCCGTCCGGGGGGACCCCCTGGCTGACCGACGCCGAGCAGTGCGCATGGCGCACCCACCTGGACGTCAGCAGACTGCTGATGCACCAGCTGGAAAAGGATCTCCAGCCTTTCGGACTCACCAACAACGACTACGAGATCCTCGTGAACCTCTCGGAGTCGCAGGACCACAGGATGCGGATGAGCGACCTCGCCACCGCCACCCTGCAGTCCAAGAGCCGACTGTCGCACCAGATCACGCGCATGGAGACGGCTGGCCTCGTGCGTCGGGTGAACTGCGAGTCCGACCGCCGCGGCCTGTACGCGGTGCTCACGGACGAGGGCATGGAGACGATGCGCAAGGTCGCCCCGCACCACGTGGCGTCCGTCCGCCAGCACTTCATCGACCTGCTGCCGCCGGAGGCCCTGGCGGCGCTGCGCGCCTCGCTGACCCCGGTCGCGGAGCACCTGCGCGGCACCCGCGGCAAGGTCTGAGACCGGGACCGTCCGGGCCGCGCGCTCTCGTCGCGCCCCGGACGGTGATCGGCCTCACAATGGCTGGGAACGCTCGCTGCCGGCCCTGTGCCCGTCGGGCCGGCCTGAGGAGGTCCAGCCTATGAAGCGCAACGTGTTCGTCTCAGCAGCCGTGTCCGTGGTCCTGGTGGCGGCAGGTCCCGTGGCGACCGCCGCCGCGGCCACGGCCGACACGGCGAGAACCGCCCACGCGGCCGCCGCCCGGGTCGACGTCACGGCCGAGCAGGCCGTCGCCGCCGCCCTCAAGAACTACCCGGGCGTCGTCGAGACCCTCGACCGGGACGGCAACGTCTGGCACGTCGACGTGATCACCAAGGACGGCAAGGGCCACGCCGAGCTCGAGGTGGACGCCTCCACGGGCAAGGTCACCCGGGAGAACGTGGACACGGACGAGACTCCCTCCGAGCACAAGGCCCTGCTCGCCGCCAAGATCACCGCGGCGCAGGCCGCCAAGGCCGCCGTGGCCGCCCACCCGGGCACGACGTGGACCGTCGAGTGGGACTCCGACGACGACAACGGCCAGGCCCCGTACTGGCACGTCGAGGTCAGGGGCTCCGACGGCAAGACGTGGGACGCCTCCGTGGACCCCACGACCGGCAAGGTCACCGCACAGCCCGACTCGAACTCTGACTCCGACTCGAACGACGAGGACCAGGACCAGAACTCCTGACGGTCCCGGCCCGAATTCGACCCGGCCCGGCCTCGACCCGGCCAGAGCCCCGGCAGCGGCGCCGCACGTGCCGCTGCCGGGGCTCTCAGGCCTCCGTCAGCGTCGCCAGCAGCGCGTCCGCCGCCGCGTACGGATCCAGCTCGCCCACGGCGACCCTGGCGGCCAGCGCGTCCAGGTGCGCGTCTCCGCGCAGGTCCGCCATCCGCGCCCGCAGGGCCGTCACGGCGATGGTCTCCACCTCGCGGGCGGCCCGCGCCGCGCGCCGCTCGGCCAGCACCCCCCGCTCGTCCATCCACGCCCGGTGCTTCTCCAGCGCCTCGACCAGCTCGTCGATGCCCTGCCCGCGCGCGGCCACCGTCTTGACGATCGGCGGCCGCCAGTCCTCCCGGCCCCGCGCCTCGCCCAGCCCCAGCATGTGGTTCAGCTCCCGGGCCGTCGCGTCCGCGCCGTCCCGGTCCGCCTTGTTCACCACGTACACGTCACCGATCTCCAGGATCCCCGCCTTCGCGGCCTGGATCCCGTCGCCCATCCCGGGGGCCAGCAGCACCACCGAGGTGTCGGCCTGCGAGGCGATCTCCACCTCCGACTGCCCGACCCCGACCGTCTCGACCAGGATCACCTCGCAGCCGGCCGCGTCCAGCACCCGGATCGCCTGCGGGGCGGCCCACGCCAGCCCGCCCAGGTGCCCCCGGGTGGCCATGGAGCGGATGTAGACCCCGGGGTCGGAGGCGTGGTCCGACATCCGCACGCGGTCGCCGAGCAGCGCGCCGCCCGAGAAGGGCGACGACGGGTCGACGGCGAGGACGCCGACGCGCTTCCCGGCCTTGCGGTACGCGGACACCAGCGCCGAGGTCGACGTCGACTTGCCGACGCCGGGCGATCCCGTCAGCCCGACCACGTACGCCCCGCCCGTCAGCGGGGCCAGCGCGGCCATCACCTCCCGCAGCTGCGGGGACGCCCCCTCGACCAGCGAGATCAGCCGGGCCACCGCTCTCGGCCGGCCCTCGCGCGCCTGGGCCACCAGCTGGGGGACGTCCACCGCCGTCATACGTGCTGCGCTCCTCGGTTCTCGTACAGGTACGGGTGCGGGTACGGTCGGGCCGCCGGGCGCCCGCGATCGGGGCCCGGCGGTGCCTACTTGGCGACGCGGACGATCAGGGCGTCGCCCTGGCCACCGCCACCGCACAGCGCGGCCGCGCCGATCCCGCCGCCGCGGCGCTTGAGCTCCAGCGCCAGGTGCAGCACCACACGGGCACCGGACATGCCGATCGGGTGGCCCAGGGCGATGGCGCCACCGTTGACGTTCACCTTTTCCGGGGTCACGCCGAGGTCCTTCATTGACTGCACGGCGACCGCCGCGAAGGCCTCGTTGATCTCGATGAGGTCCAGGTCGGAGACCTCCAGGCCCTCCTTCTTCAGGGCGTGCAGGATCGCGTTGGACGGCTGCGACTGGAGGGAGTTGTCGGGACCGGCCACGTTGCCGTGGGCGCCGATCTCGGCGATCCACTCCAGGCCGAGCTCCTCGGCCTTCGCCTTGCTCATCACGACCACGGCGGCCGCGCCGTCGCTGATCTGGGAGGAGGTGCCGGCGGTGATCGTGCCGTCCTTGGCGAAGGCGGGGCGCAGCTTGCCCAGGGACTCCACGGTGGTCTCGGGGCGGATGCCCTCGTCCGCCGAGAAGATCACCGGGTCGCCCTTGCGCTGCGGGATCTCGACCGGGGTGATCTCGGCCTCGAACACGCCGTTCTTCTGCGCGGCCGCGGCCCGCTGGTGCGAGGCGGCGGCGAACTCGTCCTGCGGGGCGCGCTCGATGCCGAGGCGGGTGTTGTGCTTCTCGGTCGACTCGCCCATCGCGATGTTCTCGAAGGCGTCGGTCAGGCCGTCGTAGGCCATCGCGTCGAGCATCTCGATGGCGCCGTACTTGAAGCCCTCACGGGACTTGGGCAGCAGGTGCGGGGCGTTGGTCATGGACTCCTGACCGCCCGCGACCACGATGTCGAACTCACCGGCGCGGATCAGCTGGTCGGCGAGCGCGATGGCGTCGAGGCCCGAGAGGCACACCTTGTTGATGGTGAGGGCGGGGACGTTCATCGGGATGCCGGCCTTGACCGCCGCCTGACGGGCGGGGATCTGGCCCGCGCCGGCCTGCAGCACCTGGCCCATGATCACGTACTGCACCTGGTCGCCGGAGATGCCGGCCCGGTCCAGCGCGGACTTGATGGCGAAGCCGCCGAGGTCGGCACCCGAGAAGGACTTGAGCGAGCCGAGCAGCCGCCCCATGGGCGTGCGGGCCCCGGCGACGATCACAGAAGTGGTGTTGTTCGATCCGGACATGAGGCACAGCCCCTTGGATGAGGAGTGAACGAGGGTTTACGTGAATGTACTGGGCGGTACCGCAGCGGTCACCGGGCTGCCGGTGTGATCGCGCGCACGTTGCGTGACCGCCCCCTTCGGCGGTGCACTGTCACCATGCTGACAAGAATCGACCACATCGGGATCGCCTGCTTCGACCTGGACAAAACCGTCGAGTTCTACCGTGCCACGTACGGCTTCGAGGTGTTCCACTCCGAGGTCAACGAGGAGCAGGGTGTCCGCGAGGCCATGTTGAAGATCAACGAGACGTCCGACGGCGGCGCCTCCTACCTCCAGCTGCTGGAGCCCACCCGCGAGGACTCCGCGGTGGGCAAGTGGCTGGCCAAGAACGGCGAGGGGGTCCACCACATCGCCTTCGGCACCGAGGACGTCCAGGGCGACTCGGAGGCCATCCGCGGCAAGGGCGTCCGCGTCCTCTACGACCAGCCCCGCACCGGCTCGATGGGCTCCTCGATCACCTTCCTGCACCCCAAGGACTGCCACGGCGTCCTCACCGAACTGGTCACCTCCAACCCCGAGCACTGATGGACCACTGATGGCCCGATTCCCCGGCCGGTAGAGTGGCCATGGCTCGGCCGGGGTTCGGTGCGGAGACGGGGTCGGGGCCTGTGACCCCTGCCCCGGTATCTGACACCATTCCCCCGGGGGCGTCGTTCAGCGGGCGAGCGATGCTCATTTGGGAGTGAGCTTGCGACCAGGGGACGGATGGGACCGCGCTGTGCGGGGCTACGAAAGCCAGGAGAGCCATCAGGCCGGGGCCGACCATCTCTCGCGCTTCGAAGCCGAGATGGAGCGGCTGAAGAAGGAGCGCGGGAAGGCCGTCCAGCACGCTGAGGACCTGGGATACCAGGTCGAGGTGCTGCGCGCCAAGCTCCACGAGGTACGCCGATCTCTGGCGTCCCGCCCCGCCTACGACGGCGCGGACATGGGCTACCAGGCGGAGCAGCTGCTCCGCAATGCCCAGATCCAGGCCGACCAGATGCGCTCCGACGCCGAGCGCGAGCTGCGCGACGCCCGGGCGCAGACCCAGCGCATCCTCCAGGAGCACGCCGAGCACCAGGCGCGCCTGCAGGCGGAGCTGCACGCCGAGGCCGTCAACCGCCGCCAGCGGCTGGACCAGGAGCTCAACGAGCGCCGCCAGACCGTCGAGGCGCACGTCAACGAGAACGTGGCGTGGGCCGAGCAGCTGCGCGCCCGTACGGAGTCCCAGGCGCGCCGGCTCATGGAGGAGTCCCGCGCCGAGGCCGAGCAGTCCCTGAACGCCGCCCGCGCCGAGGCCGCCCGGGTCGCCGAGGAGACCCGGCGCCGGATGGCCGCCGACGCGGAGGCCGCCCGTTCGGAGACCGAGGCCACCCTGCTGCGCGCCCGCAAGGAGGCCGAGCGGCTGCTGACCGCCGCCTCCGCGCAGGCCCAGGAGGCCACCGAGCACGCGGAGCGGCTGCGCTCCACCACCTCCGCCGAGGCCGAGCAGACCCGGCAGCAGACCATGGACCTCGGCCGGGTGGCCGAGTCCCGCGCGCAGGAGGCCGAGTCCGCGCTGCGCGAGGCCCGGGCCGAGGCCGAACGGGTCCTCGCCGAGGCCAAGGAGAGCGCGGCCCGCCAGCTGGCGTCCGCGGAGTCCGTCAACGAGCAGCGCACCCGCACCGCCAAGGAGCAGGTCGCCCGGCTGGTCGGCGAGGCCACCAAGGAGGCCGAGGCCCTCAAGACGGAGGCCGAGCAGGCCCTGGCCGACGCCCGCGCCGACGCCGAGCGGCAGCGTACCGAGGCCGGCGAGCAGGCCCGTACGGCCGCGGCCGAGGACATGGCGGCGCAGCTGGCGAAGGCCGCCCGCACCGCCGAGGACGTACTGAACAAGGCCTCGGAGGACGCCCGGGCCACCACCCGGGCCGCGTCCGAGGAGGCCGAGCGGATCCGCCGCGAGGCCGAGTCCGAGGCCGACCGGCTGCGCCTGCAGGCCGCGGCCACGGCGGACGAGCTCAAGGGCGCCGCGAAGGACGACACCGAGGAGTACCGGGCCCGCACGGTCGAACTCCAGGAAGAGGCCCGGCGGCTGCGCGGCGAGGCCGAGCAGCTGCGCGCCGAGGCCGTCGCCGAGGGCGAGCGGATCCGCGGCGAGGCCCGCCGCGAGGCCGTCCAGCAGATCGAGGAGGCGGCCCGGACCGCCGAGGAGCTGCTCGGCAAGGCCAAGGCGGACGCGGACGAGCTGCGCGGCGGGGCGACCGCCGAGAGCGAGCGGGTCCGCGCCGAGGCCGTCGAGCGGGCCGGCAACCTGCGCAAGCAGGCCGAGGAGACCCTGGAGCGGACCCGCGCCGAGGCCGAGCGGCTGCGCGACGAGGCCGAGGAGCGCGCCGAGGCCGTACGGGCCGAGGCGGACGCCGCCGCCCTCGCGCGGCGCGAGGAGACCGAGCAGGCGGTGGCCGCCCGGCGCGCGGAGGCCGACGAGGAGCTCGTACGGCTGCACACCGACGCCGAGAGCCGGCTGACGACGGCCGAGCAGACGCTGCGCGATGCCCGCGGGGCGGCGGAGAACATCCGCCGGGAGACCGCGGAGGAGACGGACCGGCTGCGCGCCGAGGCGGCCGAGCGGATCCGCACCCTGCAGTCGCAGTCCGAGGCGGAGGCCGACCAGCTGCGCACCGAAGCGGCGCAGGACGCCGGGCGGGTGCGCGCGGAGGCCGAGCAGGTCGCCGTACGGCTGCGCGGCGAGGCCGAGGCCGAGGCGGAGCGGGTGCGCTCGGAGGCGCAGGAGACCGCGGACCGGCTGCGCGCCGAGGCGAAGGCGGCGGCCGAGCGGGTCGCCGAGGAGGCCGCGGAGGCCCTGGCCGCCGCGCAGGAGGAAGCCGCCCGGCGCCGCCGGGAGTCCGAGGAGACCCTGGCGTCGGCCCGGACCGACGCGGAGCAGGAGCGGGCGCAGGCCCGCGAGCAGAGCGAGGAACTGCTGGCGGCGGCCCGCCGCCGCTCGGAGGAGGCGCAGGCCGAGGCGGCCCGCCTGACCGAGGAGGCCGAGCGCCGCGCGTCGGAGCTGGTGTCGGCGGCGGAGGCCACCGCCCAGCAGGTGCGGGACGCCGTGGCCGGTCTGCACGAGCAGGCCGAGGAGGAGATCGCCGGGCTGCGCAACGCCGCCGAGCACGCGGCGGAGCGTACGAAGACGGAGGCCGAGGAAGAGGCCGGCCGGGTCCGTTCCGACGCCTACGCGGAACGGGAGCGGGCCACCGAGGACGCCAACCGGATCCGCAGCGAGGCGCGGGCCGAGACGGACGCGGCGAAGGCGCTGGCGGAGCGGACGGTCGGCGAGGCCATCGCCGAGGCGGAGCAACTGCGCGGCGACACCGCCGAGTACGCGCAGCGCCTTCGTACGGAGGCCACGGACGCGCTGGCCGCGTCCGAGCGGGACGCGGCGCGCACCCGCGCCGATGCCCGTGACGACGCGAACCGCATCCGCGGCGAGGCGGCGGAGTCCCTGGAGGCCGCGCGCGCCGAGGGCGCCCGGATCACGGCCGAGGCGACGGCGGAGGCCGAGCGGCTCACCGAGGAGACCCTCGCGGCGAACGCGGCCACGGTCACCGAGGCCGAGGCGGAGGCCTCGCGGATCACGACCGAGGCGGCGCAGGCGGCGGAGGCCGCCCGCGTCGAGGCCGCCGGCACCCTGGACGAGGCCCGCGCCGAGGGCAACCGGCTGCGGACCGAGGCCGCGGAGCAGGTCGACCGGCTCATCACCGAGGCCTCGTCGGAAGCGGACCGGCTCATCGAGGAGACCCGGGCGGCCAACGAGGTCACCGTGGGCGAGGCGACGGCGCAGGCCGAGCGGCTGGGCGCCGACGCGGCACGGTTCAAGGCGCAGGCGGCGGAGACCCTGGCGAGCGCCGAACGCGACGCCGCGAGGATCATTCTCGACTCGCGCGCCGAGGGCGACCGGCTCATCGAGGAGACCCGGGCCGCCAACGAGGCCACGGTCGGCGAGGCGGCGGCGGAAGCCGAGCGGCTGCGCGCCGAGGCGGCACGGGTCCTGGACGACGCCCGCGCGGACGGCGGCCGGATCATCGGCGAGGCCACCGCGGAGGCGGACCGCGTCACGGTCGCGGCCAACGAGACGCTGGCGAGTGCGGAGCGGGAGTCCGAGCAGACGCTCGACGAGGCGCGCGCCGAGGCGAACCGGTTGCGCACCGAGGCGGCCGAGCAGGCGGACCGGCTCATCGCCGAGGCCGCGTCCGAGGCCGAGAAGCTCACCGAGCGGACCCGCAAGGACAACGAGCGCACGGTCGGCGAGGCGGCCGGCGAGGCCGAGCGGCTGCGTGCGGACGCGTCGGAGGCGCTGTCCTCGGCGCAGGAGCACGCGACCCGTACCCGCTCGGAGGCCGAGCGGGTCAAGGCGGAGGCGGCGACCGCGGCGGAGCGCATCCGCGCGGAGGCGCGTACGGAGTCGGAGCGGCTGCTGGACGAGGCCCGCGAGGCGGCCAACAAGCGCCGCAGCGAGGCGGCGGAGCAGGTCGACCGGCTCATCACGGAGGCTTCCGCGGAGGCCGACAAGCTCACGGGCGACGCGCAGCAGCAGGCCCTCGCCGCCACCACGGCGGCCGAGGAGCAGGCCGACGCGATGGTCGACGCGGCCCGCAAGGAGGCGGCGCGGATCACCTCGGAGGCGACCGTCGAGGGCAACTCCATGGTGGAGAAGGCCCGTACGGACGCGAACGAGCTGCTGGTCGGCGCGCGCACGGACGCCGCTGCCATAAGGGAGCGGGCGGAGGAGCTGCGCGGCCGCGTCGAGGGCGAGGTCGAGGAGCTGCACGAGCGGGCCCGCCGGGAGTCGGCCGAGCAGATGAAGTCGGCCGGCGAGCGCGTGGACAAGCTGGTGCGGGCGGCGACCGAGCAGAGCGTCGAGGCCGAGGCGAAGGCCAAGGCCCTGGTGTCGGACGCGAGCAGCGAGGCGAGCAAGGTGCGCATCGCGGCGGTCCGCAAGGCGGAGGCCCTGCTCAAGGAGGCCGAGCAGAAGAAGGCGGAGCTGGCCCGGGAGGCCGAGAGCGCCCTCGCGGAGGCGAAGGCGGAAGCCGAACGCCTCGTCGACGAGGGCCGCCGTGAGCTGGAGGTCCTGGTGCGTCGGCGCGAGGACATTCAGGCGGAGATTTCCCGTGTCCAGGACGTTCTTGAGGCGTTGGAATCATTCGAGGCGCCTTCGGGCGGCGGGAAGCCGACGGTCGGCGGCCAGGGCGCGGGGGGCGTGAAGGCCGGCGTGACCGCAGGATCCACTCGTTCGGGTGGCAAGACGTCAGAGGGCTAGCAAACGCGACGGGGATGTGTCCACCTGATGGAGGTTCAGGCGAACGAGTGACAAGCATTCTGTCGCCTTGCCACTCAAAAGGGGTGTCATTGTCCAGATCAAACGCGGATTGACTCGATGACACGCCGCTCGGGCGCCTAGGATTCCCCTTAACACCTCACGTAGCACCTCATCGGTCTCATTCGACAGGAACCCCATGAGCGACACTTCCTCCCCCTTCGGCTTCGAGCTCGTGCGGCGTGGTTACGACCGTGGTCAGGTGGACGACCGCATTACCAAGCTGGTCTCCGACCGCGACAGCGCCCTTGGACGTATCAACTCTCTGGAAAAGCGGATCGAGGAGTTGCACCTCGAGACGCAGAACGCCCAGGCCCAGGTGAACGACGCCGAGCCGTCGTACGCCGGTCTCGGCGCCCGGGTCGAGAAGATCCTGCGGCTGGCCGAGGAGGAGGCGAAGGACCTGCGCGAGGAGGCCCGTCGCGCGGCCGAGCAGCACCGCGAGCTCGCCGAGTCGGCCGCCCAGCAGGTGCGCAACGACGCCGAGTCGTTCGCCGCCGACCGCAAGTCGAAGGCGGAGGACGAGGGCGTCCGCATCGTCGAGAAGGCGAAGGGCGACGCGTCGACCCTGCGCGCGGAGGCCCAGAAGGACGCGGCCTCCAAGCGCGAGGAGGCCGACGCGCTGTTCGAGGAGACCCGTGCCAAGGCCGCCCAGGCCGCCGCGGACTTCGAGACCAACCTGGCCAAGCGCCGTGAGCAGTCCGAGCGCGACCTGGCCTCGCGTCAGGCGAAGGCCGAGAAGCGCCTCGCCGAGATCGAGCACCGCGCGGAGCAGCTGCGCCTGGAGGCCGAGAAGCTGCGTACGGACGCGGAGCGCCGCGCCCGGCAGACCGTGGAGACCGCGCAGCGCCAGGCCGAGGACATCGTGGCCGACGCCAACGCCAAGGCGGACCGTATCCGCAGCGAGTCCGAGCGCGAGCTGGCGGCGCTCACCAACCGCCGCGACTCGATCAACGCGCAGCTCACCAACGTCCGCGAGATGCTGGCGACGCTCACCGGTGCGGCCGTCGCCGCGGCCAACCCGATCGTGGACGACGAGCCGGTCAGCCGCGGCGTCCCGGCGCAGCAGAGCCGCTGAGCGACCGGCGGGTCGAAACCCGTCGCACGTGCTTGGCCCGACCGAGGGCCCTGTGTCACCTTTTCGAGGTGGCGTAGGGCCCTCGGGCGTTCTAGCGTGGCCGCATGATCGAGCTAGAGGGACTTACCAAACGATTCGGCGCGAAGACCGCCGTGGACAACCTCAGCTTCCAGGTCCGACCGGGGGTGGTGACCGGCTTCCTCGGCCCCAACGGGGCAGGGAAGTCCACGACCATGCGCATGATGCTCGACCTCGACAATCCGACCAGCGGGACGGTCCGGATCGACGGGAAGCACTACCGCGAACTGCCGGAACCTCTGAAGCACATCGGGGCGCTGCTCGACGCGAAGGCCATGCACGGCGGCCGCAGCGCGTACAACAACCTTCTCTGTCTGGCCCAGTCGAACGAGATCCCGCAGAGGCGGGTCGACGAGGTGCTGGACCTGGTCGGACTGACGGCCGTGGCGAAGAAGAAGTCCAAAGGATTTTCGCTGGGCATGGGCCAGCGACTGGGAATCGCCTCCGCACTGCTGGGTGATCCGGAAATCCTGATGTTCGACGAACCCGTCAATGGTCTGGACCCGGAGGGAATTCTCTGGATCCGCAATCTGATGAAGGGCCTGGCGGCAGAGGGACGGACGATCTTCGTGTCCTCCCATCTGATGAGTGAAATGGCGCTGACCGCAGACCATTTGGTCGTCATCGGTCAAGGGAAGCTTCTGGCCGATCTTCCGATGGCTGATTTCATTCAGCAGAACTCCCGCAGTTACGTCCGGCTGCGCTCCCCGCAGCAGGAACGCCTCAAGGACGTCCTGCACGACGCCGGGATCAACGCCGTCAGCGTCCCCGCCACCGGCACGCTGGAGATCGACGGAGCGAGCGCGGAACAGCTCGGCGAGCTCGCCGCCCGGCACCAGATCGTGCTGCACGAGCTCAGCCCGCAAAGGGCCTCACTGGAAGAAGCGTTCATGCGCATGACGGCCGACTCCGTCGAATACCACGCCCACGCACCGGGCGCACCCGGCGCCCCGCTCCCGCCGGGCATGGCCGCCGACAACCCCGCCCGGCCGGCCGACGTCCCCGCGTGGGGCGCCGGCTACGAGGCGACGCGCAAGGGTGGCGAGTGACCATGGCCTACAGCGCCGTCCTCAAGTCCGAGTGGACCAAGATCCGCACGGTCGCCTCCACGAGCTGGACCCTCGCTCTCGTCTTCCTCGTCACCGTCGGGTTCGCCGCGCTGTTCAGCGCCACGTTCGACAAGAACAATCTGGACGCGGCCCAGCAGGCCACCTTCGACGCCACCGCGATGAGCTTCGCCTCGATGCAGTTCGGTCAGCTGGCGATGATCGTCTTCGGTGTGATGGTCGTGAGCACCGAGTACAGCACGGGCATGATCCGCACCTCCCTGGCCGCCGTACCGCGCCGCGGGCACTTCCTGCTCGGCAAGATGGCGGTGGCGACGACGCTGGCCCTGGCCGTGGGGCTGCTGACCAGCTTCGTGTCGTTCTTCCTCACCCAGGCGCTCCTCGGTGACCTCGGCATCGGCCTCGGCGAGGAGAACGTGCTGCGCGCCCTGATCGGCGCCGCCCTGTACCTGGCACTGCTCGCCCTGTTCTGCATGGGCGTGGCGACCATGCTGCGCAGCTCGGTCGCCGCCATCAGCATCCTGGTCCCGTTCTTCCTGATCGTCTCGAACCTCCTCAACGGTTTCGAGGCGACCCGTACGGTCGGCCAGTACCTGCCGAGCAACGCCGGGGCGCGGATCATGCAGGTCGTACCCAACGCCTTCGGGTCCCCCGAGACCCCGTACGGACCCTGGGGCGGCTTCGGGATCATGGTCCTCTGGACGCTGGCCGCGGTACTCGGGGGCTACGCCGTCCTCCGCAAGAGGGATGCCTGACCTCCTGCCGACGTACTACGGGAGATCCCCGGGTCGCTCTCAGGGGCAGCTCAGGGATCCGGCCCGGGACGGAACCAGAGGAAGCTCGTTATCCTCTTAACCCTTACGCGGGCGAAAGTCGTCCCGGCCTGGTAAGGGGCAGCAAGATGATCGAGGCAGTCGGCCTGACCAAGCGCTACGGCGCCAAGACCGCCGTCGACCAGTTGTCCTTCCAGGTCAAGCCGGGTCACGTCACTGGATTCCTGGGGCCCAACGGCTCCGGGAAGTCCACCACCATGCGGATGATCGTGGGTCTGGACCGGCCCACCTCCGGTCATGTCACGATCAACGGCCAGCCCTTCCGGGAGCTCCCGAACGCCCAGCGGCACGTCGGGGCCCTGCTCGACGCCAAGGCCGTGCACGGCGGCCGGCGGGCCCGTACGCACCTGCTGTCCATCGCCCAGCTCTCCGGGATCCCGGAGAGGCGGGTGGACGAGGTGCTGGCCGTGGTCGGGCTCCAGGAGGCCGCCCGGCAGCGCACGAAGGGCTTCTCCCTCGGCATGGGCCAGCGGCTCGGCATCGCCACCGCCCTGCTCGGCGACCCGCAGGTGCTGCTGTTCGACGAGCCGGTCAACGGGCTCGACCCCGAGGGCATCCTCTGGGTCCGCAACCTCATGCGCCGGCTCGCCGCCGAGGGCCGCACCGTCTTCGTCTCCTCGCACCTGATGAGCGAGATGGCGCTGACCGCCGACCACCTGATCGTCATCGGGCGGGGGCGGCTGCTGGCCGATATGGGCACCCAGGAGTTCATCGCGCACAACTCGGCCGGATTCGCTCGGGTGCGCGCGGCCGACACTGATCGCGATGGCCGGGAGACGCTGGGTACGGCCCTCACCAAGGCCGGCGGCCGGGTGCTCCAGGAGCCCGACGGAGCACTGCGCGTCACCGGTCTGGAGCTGCCCCGCATCTCTGACCTCGCGCACGGGGCCGGCGTACGGCTGTGGGAGCTGTCGCCGCACCACGCCTCGCTGGAGGAGGCGTACATGCGGATGACCCAGTCCGCCGTCGAGTACACCTCCACCGAGGACCCGCGGGCCGAGCTCTGGGAGCCCGAACCGCTGACCCTCCCGGCGTGGGAGGAGGAACCGGCGGCACCGGAGGTCCCGCAGACGGGCTTCTTCGCGCCGCCCCCGCCCGGAGCGGGCGGGCAGCCCTTCCTCATGCCCAGCAATCCCGGCGAGCTCACGAGCACCGCCAAGAAATCCCCCGAGGACTCACGATGACCCCGACGACCACGACGCCGGAGCGGTCCCGGAGCTACAGCTCTCCCCTCCCCACGCCGCGGCCGCACCTGGGGCACGCGGTGGCCTCGGAGTGGACCAAGCTGGTCTCCATCCGCTCCACCATGTGGACGCTGGGCTCGCTCGTGCTCACCGTCGTCGGCATCGGGCTGCTCTTCGTCTCGCAGACCGGGGACGAGGACTACTCGGGGATCACCTTCACCACACCCGCCCTCTTCGGTCTGCTCGTGGGGCAGATCGCGGTGATGGTCCTCGGCGTGCTGACCATCACCTCGGAGCACGGCACCGGGCTGGCGCGGACCACGTTCACCGCCGCCCCGGACCGCTACCGGGTCCTCACCGCGAAGTACCTCGTCTTCAGCACCACGGCCTTCGTCACCACCGTGCTGTCCGTCTTCGTGGTCGGGATCGCCGCCTCGCTCGTCCACGACGGTGCCACGGCCGGCTCGCACGCGGCCCACGAGTGGCTGGGCGCGCTGCTCGGCTGCCTCTACGTCACCCTGCTCGGCGTGCTCGCGCTCGCCATCGGCGCGCTGGTGCGGCACTCGGCCGGGGCGATCGCCGTCATGCTCGGCATGATCACGCTGCCGCCGGTCATAGGGGCCATGCTCAGCACCTGGGAGGCCGTGGCGCCCCTCGGGCGGGCCGTCCTCCAGCGCAACGTGCCGGTGGCGCTGAGCCAGCTCTTCGGCATGAAGGAGGGCGGCGACCTGGGCGCGGCGCCCAGCATCTTCTCGCACGTGCTGCTCATCGTGCTGGTGACGGGCGCGGCGGTGACCGCCTCGTACCTGTCGGTCGGCCGCCGGGACGTCTAGGACGCCCAGGGGGTTCCGGTACCGGGGTTCTAGTACCTCGGCGCGTTGCGGGACCGCTGCACCTTCGAGGTGCGGCGGTCCTTCGCGTTCCAGCAGGCCTTGTGCCAGTGCCGCCGGTCGTCCACGCCGCCGTACTCCGGCCAGGCCACCAGGTGCGGGGTGCCGGAGGGGATCTCCTGGTCGCAGCCGGGGCAGCGGTAGCGCTTGCCCGCCGCGCTCGCGCCGGCGACGTGCCGGACCTTCCAGTCCTCGCCCTGGTACTCCTCGGTGCGCTCCAGCCCGTAGCGGTCGAGGCCGGTGCTGGGGCGTTCGTCCGGGGTCTCGCCGCCCCTGGGGCGGTTGTTGCGCGGTGACACGTATACCTCACGGAAGGGCGGACGGCAGTGACTTTCTCCCAGACTACGCGCAGCGAGGCCGGGTACCCGCAGGGTGGCTGAGGAAGGCCGCGGTCCGAAGAGGAATGGCCCGACAATCCCAATAACTTTCCTGTCAGCCCGTGCCTTTGGCACGTGTCAGACGTTGTTGCCATAGGAAGAACCGGTCCACCTGGGGGAGGCCGCGTCAGCCGCGAGGAGGCTAAAGGCGATGCGCGTAGGAGCGTTTGTACTGGCGGCCCAGTTCCCGGGCCAGGGACAGGGAGAGGCACTGCACCGGGCGGTGCGGACCGCCGAGGTGGCCGAGGAGGCCGGGCTCGACTCGGTCTGGCTCGCCGAGCACCACTTCGTCCCGTACGGGGTCTGCCCCTCGGCGGTGACCCTGGCGGCCCTGCTGCTGGGCCGGACCCGGCGGCTGCGGGTGGGCACGGCGGTGAGCGTGCTGCCGAGCACGCACCCGGTGGCCCTCGGCGAGCAGGCGGCGCTGCTCCACGTGACCTCGGGCGGCCGGTTCACCCTGGGGGTCGGCCGCGGCGGGCCGTGGGTCGACCTGGAGGTGTTCGGGGGCGGCCTGGACTCGTACGAGAACGGATTCCCGGAGGCGCTGGACCTGCTGCGGCGCTGGCTGACGCAGGCGCGGGTGGGCGCCGCCGGCGAGCGGTACGGCTTCCGCGAGGTGGCCGTCGTACCGCGCCCGTCGGAGGCCCTGGACGGGGACGGCTCGGGGCCGGAGGTCATCGTGGCGTGCACCTCTCCCGCCTCCGTGCGACTGGCCGCGCAGCGCGGGCTGCCGATGCTCCTCGGCATGCACTGCGGGGACGAGACCAAGGCGGAGATGGTCGCGCTGTGGCGCGGCACGGCGCTGGCGGCGGGCCACTCGCGGGAGCACGTGGCCGGCGCGGGACACGTCTCCGCCGGGGTGTGCCAGCTCGCGGACCGCACGGCGGACGCCCGCGAGACCCTGCTCAAGGCGATGCCGGGATGGCTCAAGCAGGGTCTGGACGCGCACGTGACCGTGGACGGACGCGTGCGCGCGATGCGGGATCCGGTCGCGTACACGGAACTGCTGTGCGACCTGCACCCGGTGGGTACCCCGGAGGTGGCGGCGGACCGGCTGGCGGCCACGTCCGCACGGACGGGGATCACGCGCTTCGCCCTCCTCACGGAGGGTTCCGGCGATCTCGCCGCGACGGAGGAGAACGTACGACGACTCGGCGTCGAGGTCCTGCCCCGCCTCGGCTGAGATCGACCGGACCTGCTTAGCAGTCCCGCAGTTCGGGCGACTGGTTGAGCAGCTGACCGCGGATCGAAGTGAACTTGGCCAGCCGGTCGTCCACCGAGGGGTCCAGCGGGAACACCGCAACCCGGTGACAGTTCTGGAATGCCAGGCGCACTCCGAAGTGCCGCTGCAGGGCACCCCGTATCGCGTCACTCGCGAGGGCACGCAGCAGCTGCCCCCGCGCCTGCTCGTCGGGCGGCGGCGTCTGGTTGTCGGCGAACTGTCCGCCGTCCACCTTCAGCTGGGCCACCAACGAGCTGATCATCTCCCATGCGTAGGGCAGGGAGGTCCGGACGCAGTCGACGAAAGCGGCTTCGTCGACCTCGCCTCGCTCGGCCTGTTCGAGTAGGGCCGGTGAGACGTCGAGCGACATGGGTTCTCCTCTCGCGACCCCGGCTGATTGGGTTGCCGGAGTCTTACGGGCAGGGAAGGAGGTCGCGACGCAGAGTGCACGCTCCGCCACCTCCCGCTCACCACGGTAGGCGCCCCATGGGTGGCGCACCAGGAGAATGCGCATACAACGCGCCATCCGCGAAGGGGGCTTTCAGGGGCGAATCGCGTGGAGGCCTTCTCGTCGAGTAGCGTTGCCGACCATGCGTCTCGTCATTGCCCGCTGCTCCGTCGACTACGCGGGCCGGCTCACCGCCCATCTGCCCTCGGCACCCCGTCTGATCCTCGTGAAGGCCGACGGCAGTGTCTCGATCCACGCGGACGACAGGGCGTACAAACCGCTCAACTGGATGTCGCCCCCGTGCACCCTCAAGGAGGGGAGCGGTGATGACGCCGGGGTGTGGACGGTCATCAACAAGGCGGGCGAGAAGCTCATCATCACCATGGAGGAAGTCCTGCACGACTCCTCCCACGAGCTCGGCACCGACCCGGGACTCATCAAGGACGGCGTCGAGGCACACCTCCAGGAACTCCTCGCGGACCGCATCGAAACGCTGGGCGAGGGCTACACCCTGATCCGGCGCGAGTACATGACGGCGATCGGTCCGGTGGACATCCTGTGCCGGGACGCCTCCGGCGCGACGGTGGCCGTGGAGATCAAGCGGCGCGGCGAGATCGACGGCGTCGAGCAGCTGACCCGCTACCTGGAGCTCCTCAACCGCGACCCGCACCTGGCGCCGGTCCGGGGCATCTTCGCCGCCCAGGAGATCAAGCCGCAGGCCAAGGTGCTGGCGACGGACCGCGGAATGGACTGCGTGGTCCTGGACTACAACGCGCTGCGCGGCATCGAGGACGACAAGCTCCGCCTGTTCTGATCCCCGGCCCCGCCCGACTGTCCGGCTGTCCGGCTGTCCGGGCGACGACCGACCCGACCGCCCACTGACGCAACGGCTCCGCCCCCCCATGGGGACGGAGCCGTCGGCGTTCACGGGCCCGCGGTGGGCGAGGCGGCGGTGGCCGTGACCACCTGGGTCGCCGTCGGCGAGGGCACGGCGGTCTCGGTCGGCGTCGGGGACGGTCCCGCGGTGGTCGGCGGGGGCGAAACGGACGACGGCGGCGGGGAGTTCGGCGGCGTCGCGGACGGGCGGCGGGACGGGGTCCGGCCCGGCGTGCGGCCCGGCGTGGGGGCGGCGGCGCTCTGCCCGGGCTGTGCGGCCTCCGACGCGGGGGCCGAGGCCGCCGGCGGCTCCGGTGCAGGATCGTTCCCGCTGGTGCCCGGCACGGTCGGCGGGATCAGGGCCGACGGGGTCGCGGAGACCGCCGGGCCCTGCGCCGGCGGCGTGTCCTCCGAGGAGCCCAGCGCCAGGGCGACGACCGTGCCCAGCGCCACCACCGTCAGGGCTCCCGCCCCGGCGAGCAGCACCAGCCGGCGCCGGTCCGGCCGCCGGGCCGGCGCGGGCGCGGGCTTCGGGGCGGCGGGCGCCACCGGCTTGGGCGACAGCGGGAAGGCGTCCTCGAACACCTCCGACAGCGTCGTGGGCGGCTCCGAGCTCCGGCCCACCGGCACCACCGGGGTCATCCGCGTCACCGCCTCGGCGGAGACCGGGCCCACCGGGACCGCGGGGGCGACGCGGGACGACGGGGCCGGCCGGTTCGCGGTCGGCGCGGCCTTGGCGAGCGGCGCGGTCGGGGCGGCCTTGGCGAGCGGCGCGGTCGGGGCGGACGAGGCCACCGGGCCGGCCGGGGTGGCCGGGGTCGCGGGGGTCGCCACCGTCAGCGCCTCCGAAGCCGCCGCCAGGGCGGCCGGCGCCTCCAGCCGCAGCGGCGGCGACGCCGCCACCTGCGTCTCCCGGTCCACGACCAGCGCCAGCGCGCGCCGCCCGGCCACCGTGCCCCGCTTGTCGGCCAGCGCCCCGCGCAGCCCGATCGAGGTCTCCAGCTCGGCCCGCGCCCGGTCCAGGCGCCCCTCGCACAGGGCCAGCACGCCGAGCTCGTGGTGGAAGTACGCCTGCTCGGCGACCTCTCCCGCCTTGCGCGCGGCCTCCGCTCCGGAGCGCAGCACCCGCTCCCACGCCTCCCAGTGCAGCGAGCCCGCGAAGGCCGGAGCCGCCGTCCGCGCCAGCAGCACCGCGGCCACCACGTCGGCGCCGGACAGCGCCGCGAGCACCGCGTCCGCCTCGGCCGCGACCCGCTCCGGGGTCACCGAGGCGTGTCCGGTCCACCAGGCGTAGTGCCGGGCGGCCGTACGGGCCTCCTCCGCGGCGGTGTCCCCGTACGCGGCCTCCTCCAGCTGCCGTGCGACGCCCGCGGCGAGCCGGTAGCGCGTCCCGACGGGCGTCAGCAGCCCGCAGGCCAGCAGCTCCGCCACCGCCGTGTCGGCGTGGGTGTCCCCCACCAGGGCCGGCAGGTGCGCGTGGTGCGGCAGCTCCCCGCCGAGCGCGCAGGCGATCCGCAGGGCCGCCCGCGCCGACTCGCTGACCCGCGAGGCCAGCAGCTCGGCCGGGGCGGCGCCCTCGGCCAGCGTCGGCATCGGCACCTGCGCGGCGTCGCGCGGGCGCTCGTCGAAGACGCCGGGCTCCTCCTCGTCGTCGTCCTCGGCCGTGTGGTTGAGCTCGTCCCGCTGCCGCAGCAGCGCGGCGGCCTGTACGAAGCGCAGCGTCAGCCCCTCGGAGGCGAACCACAGGTCCCCCGCCCAGGCGGTCTCCTCGTCCGTCAGCGGCCGTCCGACGCCCGCTTCGAGCAGTTCCACGCAGGCGGCCTTGTCCAGCCCGGTGAGGAAGACCTCCTCGATGTGCGAGTCGTCGGAGGGTGAGCGGGTGTCGGGGGTCGTGGCGAGCAGGTAGGCGCATTCGGGGGTGGCGCGCAGCAGTTCGTCGAGGGCGGCGCCGCCCATCTCCAGGTCGTCGAGGAGGACGATGGCGCCGATGTCCCGCACGCGGGCGAGGAGCTCGTCCCGCTCGGGCCGCTCCCCCGGGGCCTCGTACACGCTCGCGTAGAGCGTCTGCAGGAGTTCCGAGGGCTGCTGGTGCCCGCACCCGGAGAGCCGTACGACGCCGTCGGGCGCGAGGCCCGCGCACCGGGCGGCGACCGCGTCGAGCAGCACGCTGCGGCCGGATCCGGCGGGCCCTGTCAGCCGTACGGACCGGCCCCGGGCCAGCAGTCGGACGAGGCGCTCCTGCTCCTCGTCGCGGCCGAGCAGGGGGCGTATGAGGCCGCCGGGGCCCGGCAGGGCGGGCACCCGTGCCGCGGTCTCCCGGGCCGTACGGGCCGCCGCGTCGCGCTTGGCGGGGCGGCCGCGCTCGGTGCCGGGGCGGAGCGGCTCGATCTCACTGCCGTCGACCGGGTTGACGGTGAGGGTGAAATCGCCCGCGGTCAGGGTGACGACCCGTGCGGGTCCGTGAGCCGTGGGCGCGGGGGTCGTGGCGGACGCGGCCGGAGCCTGCCCGGATCCGGGCACGGGCGGCGCGGAGCCGCCTGCGGACTGCCCGTCCTGTTCGGTCTGCCCCTGTGTACGGTCCATGACCCAGTCCCCCGATCGCGGGCCGCGCGCCTCGCCGTCGTACCGCCCGGCCTCGGCGCACCCGCGGTCGCTCCTGGTCCGGTTTCCGCCCGAACCCTAGACCGTGGCCGGTGGTGCGGGAAACCGCAGGGGGGCGATCACCACCGGACCGTTACGTTTCCGCAGGAAATGCAAAGGTCAGAGGCCTGCCGTTCAGACGCGGGGCAGGGACTCCGCCTCCAGGCCGCCCTCGATGGCGAGGATCCGGTGCAGGCGCGTCGCGACGAGCAGCCGCTGCATCTGGGGCGGCACCCCGCGCAGGACGAGGCGCCGGCCGGTCCGGCCGGCCCTCCGGTGCGCTCCCATGATCACTCCGAGGCCGGTCGCGTCCCAGGAGTCGAGCCCGGTGAGGTCGAGCACGAGGTCGCCGTGGCCGTCGTCGAGCGCGGTGTGGAGGGCCGTACGGGCGTCCGCCGCGCTGCGCACGTCGAGGCGGCCCCCGACAGCGAGTTCGGCGTGGTCGCCCCTGATGTGCATGTGTACTCCCGGCAGTACTGCGTACGTATGGTCCGACTGGTCCGTGGTCGGCAACTCTCACTTCAACTGACTGCCCGACGGGCAGGGAAGTTGCCGACCGTGAGCGAACCGATACCTAATTCACCCTGAGGGGTGAACGAGATATTCGAACGGTGGTGCTCAGTGGCTGGCCCGGCCTCAGTGCTTGTAGAAGCCCTGGCCGCTCTTGCGGCCGATGTCGCCCGCGTCCACCATCCGGCGCATGAGCTCCGGCGGCGCGAACTTCTCGTCCTGCGTCTCGGTGTAGATGTTGCTGGTGGCGTGCAGCAGGATGTCGACGCCCGTGAGGTCGGCGGTGGCCAGCGGCCCCATCGCGTGGCCGAACCCCAGCTTGCACGCGATGTCGATGTCCTCGGCGGACGCCACGCCCGATTCGTACAGCTTGGCGGCCTCGACGACCAGCGCGGAGATCAGACGGGTCGTCACGAAACCGGCGACGTCGCGGTTGACGACGATGCAGGTCTTGCCGACGGACTCGGCGAACGCCCGCGTGGTGGCGAGGGTTTCGTCGCTCGTCTTGTAGCCGCGCACGAGCTCGCACAGCTGCATCATCGGGACGGGCGAGAAGAAGTGCGCGCCGACGACCCGCTCCGGACGCTCCGTCACGGCCGCGATCTTGGTGATCGGGATGGCGGAGGTGTTGGAGGCGAGGATCGTGTCCTCGCGGACGACCTTGTCGAGGGCCCGGAAGATCTCGTGCTTGATCTCGATCTTCTCGAAGGCGGCCTCCACGACGATGTCCACGTCGCCCACCGCGTCGAGGTCGGTGGTCGTCGTGATGCGCGCGAGCGCCGCCTCGGCGTCCTCGGCCGTCAGTTTGCCCTTGGAGACGAACTTGTCGTACGAGGCCTTGATCCCGTCCGTGCCACGGGTCAGCGCGGCGTCGGTGACATCGCGCAGCACGACGTCCCAACCCGCCTGAGCGGAGACCTGAGCGATCCCGGAACCCATCAGTCCGGCACCGATGACGGCGAGCTTCCCAGCCACTGCACACCCCACGTTCTTCAAATGACCAGTCTCAAATACGGCACGGTCTCGTAGCCACTCCGGCGGAGACTAGCGCCCGGGCGGTGCGGTGTGACCGCGAAGTAACACGCGTCACGTCTCAGATGACGGACATCACACCGGTACGGCCCAGCACCCCTGCCCAGCCCTCCAGTTCACCCGTCCTCCGGCTCGCCGCGGCCGGGGGCGCTCCGTCTACGCTGGCCGCATGGTGAACCTCACGCGCATCTACACCCGTACCGGCGACTCGGGCACGACCGCCCTCGGCGACATGAGCCGCACGGCCAAGACCGACCTGCGGATCTCCGCGTACGCCGACGCCAACGAGGCCAACGCGGCCATCGGGACGGCCATCGCGCTCGGCGGGCTGCCGGCGGAGGTCGTGAAGGTCCTGGTCCGCGTGCAGAACGACCTGTTCGACGTCGGCGCCGACCTGTGCACGCCGGTGGTCGAGAAGCCGGAGTACCCGCCGCTGCGGGTGGAGCAGTTCTACATCGACAAGCTGGAGGCGGACTGCGACCTCTTCCTGGAGCAGGTGGAGAAGCTGCGCAGCTTCATCCTGCCCGGCGGCACCCCCGGAGCGGCCCTGCTCCACCAGGCCTGCACGGTGGTCCGGCGCGCCGAGCGCTCGACGTGGGCGGCGCTGGAGGTGCACGGCGAGGTGATGAACCCGCTGACCGCCACCTACCTGAACCGCCTCTCCGACCTCCTGTTCATCCTGGCCCGCGTGGCCAACAAGGAGGTCGGCGACGTCCTGTGGGTACCGGGCGGCGAGCGGTAGGACGCTATCGGTCGGTCTTCGCCAGCGCGGGCCGCTCCTCGACGCCCGCGGGGGCCTTTTTCGGCCAGATCGTGTATCCGACGGCGACCAGGGCGTGGATGCCGACCGCGCGCAGGGCGCCGAACTGCCACGCCTTCAGCGAGCTGACGTCGCCCGCCTCCCCGACGTACCAGATGGCCACCTGGAGCAGGACGAGGGCGACGGCGGCCCCGACGACGGTACGGACCCACAGCTTCCACTCGTGCACGGCCCGCGCCTTCCCGTATCCGGCGCCGGCCGGCTTGGGCCCCCCGGCCAGCCGGTGGGCGGCGTGCCCGTCGAGCCACTTGATCGTGTAGTGGCCGTAGGCGACGGTGTAGCCGATGTAGAGCGCGGCCAGACCGTGCTTCCAGTCCGGCTCGGCGCCGTTCTTGAGGTCGAGCGTGGTGACCACCAGCAGGACCAGCTCCATCAGCGGCTCGCACAGCAGGACCGCCGCCCCCAGCCGGGGCATCCGCGCGAGGTAGCGCAGGGCCAGTCCGGCCGCCAGCAGCACCCAGAAGCCGACCTCACAGGCGATGATCAGCGCGACGATCATGGGACTCTCCGTCCGCTCGGTTCTCCGTTCCCCTCCAGACTCCCGTCCGGCCGGGCCCGTTTCGTCGTCGTCATTGACCATGTGGGCCTGCATCCTTCGATGTAGCCGCACCTCGGCCCCTCCGCCGACGTCCGCGGCCCGCGCACCCTGTTGGATGGGACCGTGACCACGAAGAGCCTGCGCCCCCACCGTGACGACGTCTTCCTCGCGGTGGTCAGCACGGCCGCGGGCCTGGTCTTCTGGTCGCTCGGCGTCTACAGCAGCCCCGGCCGCGGCTCCCTGCCGGCCTGGGCGGCCCTGGTGCCGCTCGTGGCCCTCGGCGCGATGGAGCTGCTGCGCCGCACCAAGCCGAACCTGACCCTGGCCGTCGGCACCGTCGGGGTGGTCGCCGACCAGTTCACGGTCGGCAGCCTCGCCACCGTCGTGATCTTCACCGACCTGATGTACGCCGCCGTCGTGTACGGAAAACCGGCCATGGCCCGGCGGCTCCCGGTCACCACCGGCCTGATCACCCTCGTGGTCACCATCGCCTCGGTGGCCTGGCTGCGCACCCCGCAGGCCCTGCTGATCGGCGTGGTCACCGGCATCGTGAGCTTCGGCCCGGCCCTGACCGGCGCCACCCTGCGCAACCACCGCGAGGCCGCCGTGGCCGCAAGGCTGCGCGCCGAGCAGACCACGCTGCTGGCCGAGATGGACCGCACCCAGGCCGTGGCCGCCGAGCGCGCCCGGATGGCCCGGGAGCTGCACGACATGGTGGCCAACCACCTCTCCGCCATCGCCATCCACTCCACCGCCGCGCTCTCCATCGACACGGCCGCGACCAGCCGCGACGCGCTCGGCGTGATCCGCGAGAACAGCGTGCAGGGGCTGGCCGAGATGCGGCGTCTGATCGGGCTGCTGCGGGATGCCGGGGGCGACCAGGAGCCGGTCGCCGTGCCCTCGCTGGACGGCCTGGACTCCCTGATCGCGCAGGCCCGGACCAACGG
Source organism: Streptomyces sp. NPDC048424 (assembly GCF_040651555.1). Taxonomy (NCBI): domain Bacteria; kingdom Bacillati; phylum Actinomycetota; class Actinomycetes; order Kitasatosporales; family Streptomycetaceae; genus Streptomyces; species Streptomyces sp. NPDC048424. The sequence continues at coordinate 186,426 of NZ_JBEZKE010000009.1, forward strand.
CTCGGCGAGCGGGCTGACGTTCGTACTCCACGACGAGCGGCCGTCCGGGGAGCCCGCGGCGGCCCCGGTGGAGCTGGCGGCGTACCGGATCGTGCAGGAATCGCTCACCAACGCGCTCAAGCACGCGGCCCCGGGCACGGTCACGATCCGCGTGGCGCACACGGACGGGCTGCTGACCGTGGGGGTGGACTCGCCCTACGGGGAGCGGCCGGGCCCCCGCGCCCCCGGCTCCGGAGCCGGGCTGATCGGCATGCGGGAGCGGACGGAGCTGCTGGGCGGAGCGTTCACGGCGGGCCGGTCCGGCACGGTGTGGCAGGTGCGGGCGACACTGCCCGCGGAGGAGAAGGCGGTGGAGGCATGACCATCCGGGTGGTGGTGGCGGAGGACCAGAGCGCGGTGCGGGCCGGGCTGGTGCTCATCCTGCGCAGCGCGGGGGACGTGGAGGTGGTGGGCGAGGCCGGCGACGGGGAGGAGGCGGTGCGCCTGGCCCGGGAGCTGCGGCCGGACCTCGTCCTCATGGACGTGCAGATGCCCAGGCTGGACGGGGTGTCCGCGACGCGCCAGGTGGTCGCGGAGGGGTTGGCCGATGTGCTGGTGCTGACCACCTTCGACCTCGACGAGTACGTCTTCGGGGCGCTGCGGGCGGGGGCCGCGGGCTTCCTCCTGAAGAACGCGGACGCGGCGGAGCTGATCGAGGCGGTACGGACGGTCGCGCGCGGGGAGGGCCTGATCGCCCCGGCGGTGACGCGGCGGCTGATCGCCGAGTTCGCGGCGCCCCGGCCGGCGCGGGCCACCCCGGCGCCGGAGACGGCCGCGGCGGTGGCCTCGCTGACCCCGCGGGAGCGGGAGGTGTTGAGCGCGCTGGGCGAGGGCCTGTCGAACGCGGAGATCGCCCAGCGGCTGGAGATGGCGGAGGCGACGGCGAAGACGCACGTCAGTCGCCTGCTCGGCAAGCTGGAACTGCGCAGCCGACTCCAAGCCGCGGTACTGGCGCAGGAGTTGGGGATATAGCCCGGGCTCCGGGCGGCCACGCGCGTACCGGTCTGGACCTCTTGACGGTTGGTCCAGACCTTTCTACGCTCGCCGCAACACTGTGGTGAGCGTGCCATGACAAAGCGTGCTCACGGGCGGCGCAGGTCCCACCCCCATGTCGAGGTCCCCCACGACCGAGACGGACCTACGGAGGATCACCCTTGAGCACAGCATCCCCACCCCGCACCAGGCGCACCCGGTTCTTCACCCGCGTCGCGGCGATCGTGGCCGCGCTCGCCCTGCCCGTCACCGGGCTCGTCGTGCTCGCCGCCCCGGCCCAGGCGGCGGCCGCGGCGACCGCGACGTACACCAAGGTCTCCGACTGGGGCACCGGCTTCGAGGGCAAGTGGGTGGTGAAGAACACCGGCACCACCACCCTCACCAGCTGGACCGTGGAGTGGGACTACCCGGCCGGCACCTCGGTAACCTCGGCCTGGGACGCCACCGTCACCAGCTCGGGCACCCATTGGACGGCCAAGAACCTCGGCTGGAACGGCACCCTCGCCCCCGGCGCGAGCGCCAGCTTCGGCTTCAACGGCGCCGGCGGCGGCTCCCCCACCGGCTGCAAGATCAACGGCGCCTCCTGTGACGGCTCCACCCAGCCCGGCGACGCTCCCCCCTCGTCCCCGGGCGCCCCGTCCGCCTCCAACATCACCGAGACCTCGCTGACGCTGAGCTGGGGCGCCGCGACCGACGACAAGGGCATCAAGAACTACGACGTCTACCGCGACGGCGTCAAGATCGCCACGGTCACCGGCACCACCTACGCCCAGACGGGCCTGACCAAGGGCACCACGTACGGCTACCACGTGGTCGCGCGCGACACGATCGACCAGACCGGTCCCTCGTCCGTCACCGCGTCGTTCACGACGGCCGGCGGCACGCAGCCCCCGGACCCGGGCGGCAAGGTCAAGCTCGGCTACTTCACCGAGTGGGGCGTCTACGGGCGCAACTACCACGTGAAGAACCTGGTCACCTCGGGGACCGCGAGCAAGATCACCCACATCAACTACGCCTTCGGCAACGTCCAGAACGGCCAGTGCACCATCGGTGACGCCTACGCCGACTACGACAAGGCCTACACCGCCGACCAGAGCGTCGACGGCGTCGCCGACACCTGGGACCAGCCGCTGCGCGGCAACTTCAACCAGCTGCGCAAGCTGAAGAAGGCCTACCCGAACATCAAGATCCTGTGGTCCTTCGGCGGCTGGACCTGGTCCGGCGGATTCCCGCAGGCCGCGGCCGACCCGACCGCCTTCGCCCAGTCCTGCTACAACCTCGTCGAGGACCCGCGCTGGGCCGACGTCTTCGACGGGATCGACCTGGACTGGGAGTACCCGAACGCCTGCGGACTGTCCTGTGACACCAGCGGCGCGGCCGCCTTCAAGAACCTGATGCAGGCGACCCGCGCCAAGTTCGGCGCGAACAACCTGGTCACCGCCGCCATCACCGCCGACGCCTCCAGCGGCGGCAAGATCGACGCGGCCGACTACGGCGGCGCCGCACAGTACGTCGACTTCTACAACGTGATGACGTACGACTTCTTCGGCGCCTGGGCGGCGCAGGGCCCGACGGCCCCGCACTCCCCGCTCACCTCGTACGCGGGCATCCCGCAGGCCGGCTTCAACTCGGCCGACGCCATCGCCAAGCTGAAGGCCAAGGGCGTCCCCGGCGCCAAGCTCAACCTCGGCATCGGCTTCTACGGCCGCGGCTGGACCGGCGTCACCCAGGCGGCCCCCGGCGGCACCGCCACCGGCCCCGCCCCGGGCACGTACGAGCAGGGCATCGAGGACTACAAGGTGCTCAAGACCAGCTGCCCGGCCACCGGCACGATCGCCGGCACGGCCTACGCGAAGTGCGGCAGCAACTGGTGGAGCTACGACACCCCCGCCACCATCGCCGGGAAGATGACCTGGGCCAAGCAGCAGGGCCTCAAGGGGGCCTTCTTCTGGGAGTTCAGCGGGGACACCACCAACGGTGAGCTCGCGAACGCCATCCACACCGGGCTGCAGTAGGAAAGACGGAAGCCGGGGAGACGGGTCCGCCCCCGTCTCCCCGGCTTCTTCACGTCCTGAAAGCTCAGGCCACGTTCACCCTCTGCCCTGGAGGCGCCGCCTCCAGCCAGGCCAGGAAGCCGGTCAGCGCGTCCTCGCTCATCGCCAGCTCCAGGCGGGTCCCGCGGTGGACACAGCCGAGCACGACGGCGTCGGAGAGCAGGGCCAGCTCCTCCTCGCCCTCCGGGGCGCGGCGGGCGACGACCTCGATGGAGGACCGCTCCAGCAGCCGGCGCGGCCGGTGCGCGTACGAGAACACACGGAACCACTCGATCCGGTCACCGCTGTAGCGTGCGACCCCGTACACCCAGCCCTTGCCGGAGACGTCGGGCTTGTCGGCCACGCCCCAGCGCATGCTGCAGTCGAAGGTCCCGCCGGACCGCTGGATGAGCCTGCGGCGCAGCCCGAAGACAAACAGCCCGATCACCACCAGGGCTACGACCAGGCCGCTCACAAGCAGAGCGAGGAGCATCTTCACCGACCTCCTCGCTCATCGAATACCGCATGAGAAAAAAACAGACCTGCATCGCCTCAGCCGCGACCCGGTCTGGAAAATTCCAGAACGGACCGCGGCTGAGGTCTGCCGAGTCCCGGCGGTCGCCCCCCGGTACTCAGCGGTTCAAACTCCGACGGGCGTTCAGCCCGTTACGGCGCGCAGCCGGACATCAGCGCGACGCTCGGCGGCGGCGTCCGCCTCCGCCTTCGCACGCTCCAGTGCCCGCTCCGCACGCTGGACGTCAATCTCGTCCGCGAGCTCGGCGATCTCGGCCAGCAGGGACAGCTTGTTGTCCGCGAACGAGATGAAACCGCCGTGCACCGCGGCGACGACAGTGCCGCCCTCGCTGGTGCGGATGGTCACAGGGCCCGATTCCAGCACACCGAGAAGCGGCTGGTGACCGGGCATGACGCCGATGTCGCCGGACGTGGTGCGGGCGACAACAAGGGTGGCCTCGCCGGACCAGACATTGCGGTCCGCCGCGACCAGCTCGACGTGCAGCTCAGCAGCCAAGGTGGCTCCTCGGGTCACCACCCGGCGGGTCGGCCGGGTGTTGGGTCAAATTCTAATGGGCGTGAGGAGAGGGACGGGACACACCCGCCCCTCTCCGCGAAACCTGCGAACCGGAAGCGCTCCGCGAGGAGCGCGCCGGATCAGGAGACGCCCAGCTCCTTGGCGTTCGCCTTCAGGTCCTCGATGCCACCGCACAGGAAGAACGCCTGCTCGGGGAAGTGGTCGTAGTCACCGTCGCAGATCGCGTTGAACGCGGTGATCGACTCGTCGAGCGGAACGTCCGAACCGTCCACGCCGGTGAACTGCTTCGCCACGTGGGTGTTCTGCGACAGGAAGCGCTCGACGCGACGGGCACGGTGGACAACGAGCTTGTCCTCCTCGCCCAGCTCGTCGATACCGAGGATCGCGATGATGTCCTGGAGGTCCTTGTACTTCTGCAGGATCCCCTTGACGCGCATCGCCGTGGCGTAGTGGTCCGCCGCGATGTACCGCGGGTCGAGGATGCGGGACGTCGAGTCCAGCGGGTCCACGGCCGGGTAGATGCCCTTCTCGGAGATCGGACGGGAAAGAACCGTCGTCGCGTCGAGGTGGGCGAAGGTGGTCGCCGGCGCCGGGTCGGTCAGGTCGTCCGCGGGGACGTAGATCGCCTGCATCGAGGTGATCGAGTGACCGCGCGTCGAGGTGATGCGCTCCTGCAGCAGACCCATCTCGTCAGCCAGGTTCGGCTGGTAACCCACTGCGGACGGCATGCGGCCGAGCAGCGTGGAGACCTCGGAACCGGCCTGGGTGTAACGGAAGATGTTGTCGATGAAGAAGAGCACGTCCTGCTTCTGCACATCGCGGAAGTACTCCGCCATGGTCAGACCGGCGAGCGCGACGCGAAGACGCGTGCCCGGGGGCTCGTCCATCTGGCCGAAGACAAGCGCCGTCTTGTCGATGACGCCCGAGTCGGCCATTTCCTCGATGAGGTCGTTGCCCTCACGGGTACGCTCACCGACGCCCGCGAAGACCGACACACCGTCGTGGTTGTTGGCGACGCGGTAGATCATTTCCTGGATCAGAACGGTCTTGCCGACACCGGCACCACCGAACAGACCGATCTTTCCACCCTTGACGTACGGGGTGAGAAGGTCGATGACCTTGACGCCGGTCTCGAACATCTCGGTCTTCGACTCGAGCTCGTCGAAGCGAGGGGCCTTGCGGTGGATCGGCCAGCGCTCGGTGACGTTGGCGTTCTCCTCCGGGTAGTTCAGCACCTCACCGAGGGTGTTGAACACCTTGCCCTTGGTGAAGTCACCGACGGGGACGGTGATGCCCTCGCCCGTGTCGGTCACCGGGGCCTGGCGGACCAGACCGTCGGTCGGCTGCATCGAGATGGTACGGACGAGGCCGTCACCCAGGTGCTGCGCGACCTCGAGGGTCAGGGTCTTGAGCTTGCCGTCCTCGGCCGGGTCGGCGACCTGGACCTTGAGGGCGTTGTAGATCTCGGGCATGGCGTCGACGGGGAACTCCACGTCGACGACCGGGCCGATGACCCGGGCGACGCGGCCCGTGGCGGCGGCCGTCTCAACAGTGGTCGTCATTACTTGTCACTCCCCGCGGTCGCGTCAGCCATGGCGCTCGCGCCACCGACGATCTCGCTGATTTCCTGGGTGATTTCGGCCTGGCGGGCCGCGTTGGCAAGCCGGGAGAGGCTCTTGATGAGGTCTCCGGCGTTGTCGGTCGCCGCCTTCATCGCGCGGCGGCGGGCGGCGTGCTCGGAAGCGGCCGACTGCAGCAGTGCGTTGTAGATACGGCTCTCGACGTAGCGCGGCAGAAGGGCGTCGAGGACGTCCTCCGCCGACGGCTCGAAGTCGAACAGCGGAAGGATCTCGCCCTTCGCACCGTCCTCTTCCGGAGCCTGGTCGAGGCTGAGCGGCAGCATCCGGCCGTCGACCGGGTTCTGCGTCATCATCGACACGAATTCCGTGTAGACGATGTGCAGCTCGTCGACGCCACCCTCGGCCGTCTCCGTCTGGATGGCCTCGATCAGCGGCCCTGCGACGCGCTTGGCGTCGGCGTAGGCCGGGCTGTCGGTGAAGCCGGTCCACGAATCCGCGACCTTGCGCTCGCGGAAGCCGTAGTAAGCCAGACCCTTACGGCCGACGATGTAGGTGTCGACGTCCTTGCCCTCGGCGCGCAGCCGCTCGGTGAGCCGCTCCGCCTGCTTGATGGCGTTCGAGGAGTAGCCGCCGGCCAGACCGCGGTCGCTCGTGATGAGCACGATCGCGGCACGGGTCGGCGCCTCGACCTCGGTGGTCAGGGCGTGCTTGGTGTTGGAGCCGGTCGCCACCGCGGTCACCGCACGGGTGAGCTCGGTCGCGTACGGCATCGACGCCGCCACCTTGCGCTGCGCCTTGACGATGCGCGAGGCGGCGATCATCTCCATCGCCTTGGTGATCTTCTTGGTCGCCGTGATGGCACGGATGCGACGCTTGTAGACCCGGAGCTGCGCTCCCATGAGTCAGGTCCCTTCCGTCGTCACTTGGAGACGTTGACGGCCGGTGCGTCCTCGCCCAGGAGCTTGCCGTCCGAGGTCTCGAACTGGCGCTTGAAGGAAGCGATGGCGTCAGCGATCGACGTCAGCGTGTCGTCCGACATCTTGCCGCCGTCGGCGATGGAGGTGAGGAGGTCCTTGCGCTCGCGGCGCAGGTGCTCCAGCAGCTCCGACTCGAAGCGACGGATGTCGTTGACCGGGACGTCGTCCATCTTGCCGGTGGTGCCGGCCCAGACGGAGACGACCTGCTCCTCGACGGGCATCGGCTGGTACTGGCCCTGCTTCAGCAGCTCGACCAGACGCTTGCCGCGCTCCAGCGAAGCCTTCGAAGCGGCGTCCAGGTCGGAACCGAAGGCGGCGAACGCCTCCAGCTCGCGGTACTGGGCGAGGTCCAGGCGCAGACGGCCGGAAACCTGCTTCATGGCCTTGTGCTGGGCCGAGCCACCGACGCGGGAGACCGAGATACCGACGTTCAGCGCCGGGCGCTGGCCCGCGTTGAACAGGTCGGACTCGAGGAAGCACTGGCCGTCGGTGATGGAGATGACGTTGGTCGGGATGAACGCCGACACGTCGTTCGCCTTGGTCTCGACGATCGGCAGACCGGTCATCGAACCGGCACCCATGTCGTCGGACAGCTTCGCGCAGCGCTCCAGCAGACGGGAGTGCAAGTAGAAGACGTCACCCGGGTAGGCCTCACGGCCCGGCGGGCGGCGCAGCAGCAGCGACACGGCGCGGTAGGCGTCGGCCTGCTTCGACAGGTCGTCGAAGATGATCAGGACGTGCTTGCCGGCGTACATCCAGTGCTGGCCGATGGCGGAACCGGTGTACGGCGCCAGGTACTTGAAGCCGGCCGGGTCGGACGCCGGGGCGGCGACGATCGTCGTGTACTCGAGCGCGCCGGCGTCTTCCAGGGCGCCGCGAACGGACGCGATGGTCGAGCCCTTCTGGCCGATGGCGACGTAGATGCAGCGGACCTGCTTGTTCACGTCGCCGGAGCGCCAGTTGTCGCGCTGGTTGATGATCGTGTCGACGGCCAGGGCGGTCTTACCCGTCTGACGGTCACCGATGATCAGCTGACGCTGGCCGCGGCCGACGGGGACCATCGCGTCGATGGCCTTGTAGCCGGTCTGCATCGGCTCGTGGACCGACTTGCGGACCATGACGCCGGGGGCCTGCAGCTCGAGGGCGCGGCGGCCTTCGGTCGCGATCTCGCCGAGACCGTCGATCGGGTTGCCGAGCGGGTCGACGACGCGGCCGAGGTAGCCCTCGCCTACGCCGACGGAGAGCACCTCACCGGTGCGCTGCACCGGCTGGCCCTCCTCGATACCGCTGAACTCGCCGAGGACGACCGCACCGATCTCGCGCTCCTCGAGGTTGAGGGCGAGACCGAGGGTGCCGTCCTCGAACTTCAGCAGCTCGTTCGCCATGGCGGAGGGCAGGCCCTCCACCTTCGCGATGCCGTCGCCGGCAACGCTGACCGTTCCGACCTCCTCGCGCGAGGCCGCGTCCGGCTGGTACGACTGGACAAAGTTCTCCAGTGCGTCCCGGATCTCCTCCGGCCGGATCGTGAGCTCCGCCATCTGGGTTCCCTGCTCTCCTTGTTGGGCCTGAAGCTTCTTAGGGGTCTGGGGGCGACCCCCAGGAATCTTCTGCAAGTTCTGCACGGCCCAACCGGGCCGCTAGGAATGCTTTGTTCTTTTGGTGGCTGGTCAGCCGGCCATGCGGCGGGACGCCTCGGCGAGGCGGTCCGCGATGGTGCCGTCGATGACCTCGTCGCCGACTCGCACCGAGATCCCGCCGAGGACCTCGGGGTCCACGTCGAGGTTCAGGTGCATCTGGCGGCCGTACAGCTTGGCCAGCACCGCACCGAGGCGCGCCTTCTGCACGTCGCTGAGCGGAACCGCGCTGGTCACGGTGGCGACCATGCGGTCACGGCGCTCGGCGGCGAGCTTGGAAAGGGACTCGAGTCCCGCTTCCAGGCTACGTCCACGCGGGTGCGTGACAAGACGGATCACCAGGCGCTCGGTGACGGCGTTCACCTTGCCGCCGAGCAGGCTGCGCAGCAGCTCGCTCTTGGCGGAGGCGGTCGCCGCGCGGTCGGTCAGCGCGGAACGCAGCTCGGTGCTCGAGGAGACGATCCGGCCGAACCGGAACACCTCGTCCTCGACGTTGTCGAGCGCGTCGCCCTGCTGGGCCGCCGTGAGGTCGGCGGTGGCCGCCAGCTCCTCCAGCGAGTCCACCAGGTCGCGGGACTGCGACCAGCGGGACCGGACCATGCCGGACACCAGGTCGAGGGTCTCCCCGCCGACCTGACCGCCGAGCAGCCGTCCGGCCAGCTCGGCCTTGGCCTCGCCGGACTGCGCCGGGTCGGTGAGGACCCGACGCAGCGAGACCTCACGGTCGAGCAGCGCGGTGACGGCGGCCAGCTCACCGGCGAGCTTCGCCGCGTCGACGGACGTGTTGTCCGTCAGCGCGTCGAGACGCTCACGCGCGGAGGCCAGCGCCTCGCGGCTCGCTCCGTTCATCGGGCCGCCTCGGCCTTCTCCTCAAGCTCGCTGAGGAAGCGGTCGATGGTGCGGCTCTGTCGGGCGTGGTCCTCAAGGGACTCGCCGACGAGCTTTCCGGCCAGGTCGGTGGCGAGCTTGCCCACGTCCTGACGCAGCGCCTGGGAAGCGGCCTTACGGTCGGCCGCGATCTGGGCGTGGCCGGCAGCGATGATCTCCTCACGCTGCCGCTGGCCCTCTGCGCGCAGTTCTTCCTTGAGCGCAGTGCCCTGCTCCAGCGCTTCCTGGCGCAGGCGCGCGGCCTCGTGCCGGGCTTCGGCGAGCTGGGCCTTGTACTGCTCCAGGACGCTCTGGGCCTCGGTCTGGGCGGATTCCGCCTTCTCGATACCGCCCTCGATGGCCTCGCGGCGCTCTTCCAGAACCTTGTTGATGTTCGGGAGGAGCTTCTTCGCGAGGAAACCGAAGACGATGACGAAGGCGAGCAGACCGATGACGAGCTCGGGGATCGGCGGGACGAGGGGGTTACCCGGCTCCTCGGCCGCGAGAACCAGGAGGTTCACATCAGTGCCTTTCGTCGATTCGGACTAGTCGTGGGGTTCGTCAGCTGTAGACGAACGGCATGACCAGACCGATGAGGGCGAGCGCCTCACAGAAGGCGAAGCCGAGGATCTGGTTGGCGCGGATCAGACCGGCAGCTTCGGGCTGACGGGCGAGCGCCTGGGTGCCGTTACCGAAGATGATGCCGACGCCGACGCCGGGGCCGATGGCCGCGAGGCCGTAGCCCACGGAGCTGAGGGAACCGGTGACGGCAGCAAGGGTCTGGGACATGCCAGTTCTTCCTTCTCTTTCACGGACCGGTGGGGGTTGGCCACCGGACGACTGGGGGAATTGCTTGGAGCGGGTCGCGCTCAGTGGTGCTCGGCGAGCGCGCCCTGCAGGAAGCTGCAAGCCAGGAGCACGAAGACGTAGGCCTGGACAGCCTGGATGAAGAGTTCGAACGCGGTCATCACGATGACCATGACGAACGAGACGCCCGCGTAGGCGATGCCGATCCCGTTCAGCAGGTACCAGCTGGCGATGGTGAACAGCAGCAGCAGGGTGTGACCGGCGAACATGTTCGCGAACAGTCGGACCGCGTGGGTGAAGGGCCGGACCAGGACGTTCGAGAAGAACTCGATCACCATGACCAGCGGCAGGATCCCGCCGAGCGACTTGTCGTAGCCGGTGATGTTCTTGAAGCCGCCGACGAAGCCGTGGCGCTTGAAGGTCACCGACATCCACATGACGTAGATGACGAGGGCCAGCCCGGCCGGGTACGCGATGACCGCGGTCACCGGGAACTGGGCGAGCGGGATGATCGACCAGAGGTTCATCATCCAGACGAAGAAGAACGTCGCGACCATGAAGGGGACGTACTTGTCGCCCTCCTTCTTGCCCATCGTCTCGTAGACGATGCCGCGGCGCACGAAGTCGTAGCCGGCCTCGGCGACCATCTGCAGCTTGCCCGGGACGACCTTCGGCTTCCGGAACGCAGCCCAGAAGAAGCCGACGATGATGATCGAGCCCAGCAGGGCCAGCAGCATCGTCTTGTTGAAGTACAGGCCGCTGTCATCACCGAAGATCGGCTTGAACAGGAACGAGTACAGGGTCGGGCCCGGGAAGCCGCAGCCAGTGCCGTCTTCGAAATGACAATTGATCTCGAAGGCGAGCGTCATGTCAGCAGCACTCACCGCAGGGCTCCTTCAGCGTGGCGCATAGGTACGGCAACCTCGTTGTGTCGGCGCGGCGCGCAGCCGCGGTTCGGCACTGGACTGGTGTAACGGATGGTGGGGCGGCAGTCAGGCATCGAGCCTCGCGATGGAACAGGCGTCAGCTCAGATGCCCGCGCCCGCAGTGCCGCAGTTGGCACCGGACGATAGCAGGATCTCGAACGCCCACTTATCCCGGCCCTACCCTTCACGACTTCGGCCCCGGATTTTCGGGCTTGTCGCCCTTCACCGAGTCCGGCTCGACGTAAAGAATCTTGGCCTTCATATGAGCACGGGTCTGCGCGCCGATCCACACCAGGGTGGTGGCGACGAGCGTGATCGCGAACGCCTTGGGGTTGAACAGGGTGGTGTTCTTGAACGCCGCGACAAACACGAAGAGCAGCAGAATCTGGGCCGTGTAGAGCATGAGCCCCATGGCCTGGAAGAGATGCGGGAGTGATTTCGCCGTGCGCTGCAGAACGACGAATCCGATGCCCATGAACAGAATCACTACCAGCGTCGCGACGACGGCTCCGACTGCGCCCTTGCTGCCGACGACCAACGCGCTGATCACGGCAGCGAGAGCGCCGGCTACAGCTGTGGGTACAGCGGCTTGCAGGAGGAGTCGGACGTCATCTGACCGCATGGCGGTTTGCTCCGCGTGGTGGTGGGGGCACGGGACTCGTACAGGACGAGCGTAAGCCCGGTCCGAGAGAGAACCTCGGGCCAAGGGGCCGTCGCACTACGGTCCTTCGGCTCTGTCGCCGGGTTTAGTGAACGGTATCACAAACTATTTGATGAGAGCTTTACCTGCCCGGTGTGCTGACTGTCACACATGAGAGGGACCCTGCGCGTGTGTGCGCGACAGGCATGCGGGTTGTCTGGTAAAGGGCATCCATGTCCGACATGCGCGGCGGCTGTCAGCGGGTGGATTCAGCCTTACGCCGGTCGGGGAAGCGCGAACGGGGGCCCACGGCGGTCGCTCCGTTGACGCCGGAGACGCCCGCCGCGATCGGCCTGGCGGGCAGCGGCTCCGCGCCCGAGGCGTCCAGCGCGGCCGCTTCCGCGGCCGCCTCGGCCGCCCGTGCGGCGTGCCGGTAACGCGGCGGAACCAGACCCTCCGCCCACCGCGGGGTGCGCGGGGTGAAGCGCGGCAGGAGCAGCAGGATCAGACCGATGGCGCTCAGCGCGGCGATCGCCAGCACGATCCACATGGTGGCGGAATGCACCGAATACGCCACCGTGCCGAAGGCGATCAGCCCCGACCAGAAGTACATGATCAGGACCGCTCGGCTGTGCGAATGCCCGAGCTCCAGCAGCCGGTGGTGCAGGTGCCCGCGGTCGGCCGCGAAGGGCGACTGGCCCTTCCACGTACGCCGCACGATGGCCAGGACCAGGTCCGCCATCGGGATCGCGATGATCGTCAGGGGCAGGATCAGCGGGATGAAGACGGGGAGCATCGCGTGCGTCGCGTTGCGCTCGCCCTGCGCGTACAGGGCGAGGGCGTCGGGGTCCACCTGGCCGGTGATGGAGATGGCGGCGGCGGCGAGCACCAGGCCGATCAGCATCGAGCCGGAGTCGCCCATGAAGATCCGCGCGGGATGCATGTTGTGCGGCAGGAAGCCGAGGCACATGCCCATCAGGATCGCGGCGAAGAGGGTGGCGGGCGCGGCCGACTCGATGCCGTAGCCGAACCAGATCCGGTACGCGTAGAGGAAGAACGCCGCGGCGGCGATGCAGACCATGCCCGCGGCCAGGCCGTCGAGGCCGTCGACGAAGTTCACCGCGTTGATGGTGACCACCACGAGGGCCACGGTGAGCAGGTTGCCCTGCCACTGGGTGAGCGAGACCGTGCCGAAGAAGGGCACCGGGATCCACAGGATCGTCAGGCCCTGCATGACCATCACGCCGGCGGAGATCATCTGCGCGCCGAGCTTGATGAGGGCGTCGATCTCGAACTTGTCGTCGAGGACGCCGACGAGCCAGATCAGGGCCGCGCCCGAGAGCAGCGCGCGCGGTTCGTTCGACAGCTCGAACACGCCGTTGAGGTTCCGCAAGTGGTCGGCGACCAGCAGGCCCGCGCACAGACCGCCGAACATGGCGATGCCGCCCAGCCGTGGCGTGGGCTCTCGGTGCACGTCGCGGGCACGGATCTCCGGCATGGCCCCGGCCGCGATCGCGAACTTCCGCACGGGCCCGGTCAGCAGGTAGGTCACCGCGACCGTGACGCAAAGCGTCAGCAGATATTCACGCACGGGCTGCCCCAGATGTATCGCCGGCCATCTCAGCCCCACACATTAGCTGCGATGTCCCCTCCCCCGAGGACGCGAGGGGGCCGTATCCCGGTTGCACTGCGTCCCTCTTGTCCCGCTTACTCCCCGTAAGGGGGAAATTCGAGTGCCAGCTCATTGACCTCCGTACGTGTCTTCGCGGCGTCCCCGCGCAGCCCCGCGGCGAACAGCTCCGCGATCCGGCACATCTGCGCCTCCCCCATCCCCTGGGTGGTCACCGCGGCCGTACCCAGCCGGACGCCCCGCTGGTCCCCGTACGGGAGGGCGCAGGTGTCGAGGACGATCCCGGCGGCGGCCAGCCGGCCGCGGGCCGTCGGGCCGTCCATGCCCAGCGGCGCCGGGTCGGCGGTGATCAGATGGGTGTCGGTGCCGCCGGTGGTGATGGTGAAACCGTGCTCTTCGAGCGCGCCCGCCAGCGCCCGGGCATTGGCGACGACCCGGTGGGCGTACGTGGTGAAGGCCGGCCGGGCCGCCTCGCCGAAGGCCACGGCCTTGGCGGCGATGGTGTGCATCTGGGCGCCGCCCTGGGTGAAGGGGAACACCGCCCGGTCGATGCGCTCGGCGAACTCGGCGCCGCACAGGACCATCCCGCCGCGCGGCCCGCGCAGCACCTTGTGCGTGGTCGCGCACACGACGTCTGCGTAGGGCACGGGACTGGGCGCGGCCCCGCCGGCCACCAGCCCGATCGGATGGGCCGCGTCGGCGATCAGATGGGCCCCGACCTCGTCGGCGATCTCCCGGAAGGCCGAGTACTCGGGGTGGCGGGGGTAGGAGATGGACCCGCACACGATCGCCTTGGGGCGGTGCGCGCGGGCGAGGTCCTGCACCTGCTGGTAGTCGATGAGACCCGTCTCGGCGTCGACCCCGTACCCGACGAAGTCGAACCAGCGCCCGGAGAAGTTGGCGGGCGAACCGTGGGTGAGGTGCCCCCCGTACGGGAGCCCCATCGCCAGCACGGTGTCCCCGGGCCGCAGCAGCGCGGCGTACGCGGCCAGCACGGCGGAGGAGCCGGAGTGCGGCTGCACGTTCGCGTGCTCGGCCCCGAACAGCGCCTTGGCCCGCTCCACGGCGACCTGCTCGGCCAGGTCGGCGTATTCGCAGCCGCCGTGGTACCGGTTGCCGGGGTAGCCCTCGGCGTACTTGTTGGCGAGCGGCGATCCCAGCGCGGTGAGCACGGCGGCGGAGGTGAAGTTCTCGGCGGCGATCAGCTGCAGGCTCCCGGCCTGCCGCCGGCGCTCCCCGTCGAGCACGTCGGCCATCTGCGGATCCTGCTGCCGCAGCAGGTCCGTGGGCTGGGTGATGACGCTCATGGCGCGACTCCAGGTGGTACCGGGTACCAGCCACTGTAGGCCCGCACCCCGCACCGCGCCCTGCGGCACCGCCGGGGCCCGGGCCGATCCGGCCCGGCCGGCACAACCGGCCCGCAGGGTCAGCGCGAGGCCGTGACGCCCGTCAGGGCCGTGACCACGGGGTCCAGCGCCTGGTTGATCTCGTCGCCGATCGAGCGGAAGAAGGTGATCGGCGCCCCGTACGGGTCGTACACCTCGTCCGCGTCCGGCGAAGGCGCCAGCAGCCACCCCCGCAGCGCCGCGGCAGCCCGCACCAGCGCCCGCGCCCGCTCCGCCATGCCGTCGTCCAGCGGCGGCAGCGTGGCCGGATCTATCGCCCGCACCAGCCGGGTGAACTCCTTCAGCGTGAAGGTCCGCAGCCCGGCGGAGTGGCCCATCGAGATGACCTGCGCCCGGTGGTCACGGGTGGCGGTCAGGACCAGGTCGGCACGTATGACGTGCTCGTCCAGCAGCTCGCGCCCGGTGAAACCGGAGGCGTCGGCCCCGAAGTCCGCCAGTACGGCGGCCGCGTTGGCCTCCATCGGGGCGCCCTCGTGGCCCCACGTACCGGCGCTCTCCACGATGAGGTCGCCCGTCACGATCCCGCCCAGCCGGTGCGACAGGGCGTGCCGCGTCAGCCGCTCGGTGATCGGCGAGCGGCACACGTTGCCGGTGCTGACGTGGAGTATGCGGAAAGCGTTTCCCCCAGCTATGCCACGCCCCTCAGGGCTCACGGGGCGACCTCGAGGTCGGGTACGACCTCCCGCAGCTGCTCGGCGCTGAGCGCGCCCTCCCGCAGCAGGACGGGAACCTTCCCGGTGACGTCGACGATCGACGACGGCTGGATGCCGGGCGTCGGGCCGCCGTCCAGGTACACGGACACGGAGTCCCCGAGCATCTCGCGCGCCGCGTCACAGTCCTCGGGCGCGGGCTGCCCGGACAGGTTGGCCGAGGACACCGCCATCGGGCCGACCTCGGTCAGCAGCTCGATCGCGACGGGGTGCAGGGGCATGCGGACGGCGACCGTGCCGCCGGTGTCCCCGAGGTCCCACGCCAGGGACGGCTGGTGCTTGGCGACCAGCGTCAGCGCGCCCGGCCAGAAGGCGTCGACGAGCTCCCACGCCTGCTCGGAGAAGTCCGTGACGAGGCCGTGCAGGGTGTTCGGGGAGCCGATGAGCACCGGGGTGGGCATACCGCGCCCCCGCCCCTTGGCGGCGAGCAGGTCGTGGACGGCCTCCGGGCTGAAGGCGTCCGCGCCGATCCCGTACAGAGTGTCGGTGGGCAGCACGACGAGCTCGCCGCGGCGCACGGCGGACGCGGCTTCACGCAGACCCGTCTTACGGTCCGTCGCGTCGTTGCAGTCGTATCGCCGGGCCATCAGCGGGCCTCCTCGTGCAGCAGGGGGGTGGCGGGAATCGTCGCGCCGGTCACGGCAGTGCCTTGCGCGCGGTCGCGAAGCGGGGACGGTTGTTGAGGTCCGGGTGGTCGGCCGCGTCGGCCCAGCCCCGTTCCTCGGCGAAGATCCACGGGACCTGGCCGCCCTGGGTGTCGGCGTGCTCGATGACGACGATGCCGCCGGGCCGCAGCAGCCGGTGGGCGGTGCGTTCGATGCCCCGGATGGTGTCGAGGCCGTCCTCGCCGGAGAAGAGCGCCATCTCCGGGTCGTGGTCACGGGCCTCGGGGGCGACGTACTCCCACTCGGTGAGCGGGATGTACGGCGGGTTGGAGATGACCAGGTCGACCTGGCCGTCGAGCTCCGGCAGGGCGCTCAGGGCGTCGCCCTGGTGGACGGTGACCCGGGAACCCTCGGCGTTCTTGCGGGTCCACCGCAGGGCGTCCTCGGACAGCTCGACCGCGTGCACGCGCGAGCGCGGCACCTCCTGCGCCATGGCGAGCGCGATGGCGCCGGAGCCGGTGCACAGGTCCACGATCATCGGCTCGACCACGTCCATCGCCCGGACGGCGTGTATGGCCCAGTCGACGACCGACTCGGTCTCGGGCCGGGGCACGAACACCCCGGGTCCGACCTGGAGCTCCAGGTAGCGGAAGAAGGCGCGGCCGGTGATGTGCTGGAGCGGCTCGCGCGCCTCGCGGCGGGCGACGGCCTCCCAGTAGCGGGCGTCGAAGTCCGCGTCCTTGACGTGGTGCAGTTCCCCCCGTTTGACGCCGTGCACGAAGGCCGCGAGCTCCTCCGCGTCGAAACGCGGTGAGGGCACGCCGGCGGCGGCCAGCCGCTGGGTGGCCTGGGCCACCTCGGCAAGCAGCAAGTTCACGCTGGTCCTCCGGGCTGCTGTCGAACGGGGGGTGAAGCAGGGATCAGGGTCAGTGCGCGGCCGCGAGCTTGGCCGCGGAGTCGGTGTCCACGCAGGCCTGGATGACCGGGTCGAGGTCACCGTCGAGCACCTGGTCCAAGTTGTACGCCTTGAAACCGGTCCGGTGGTCCGAGATCCGGTTTTCCGGGTAGTTGTACGTGCGGATCTTCTCGGACCGGTCCACGCTGCGCACCTGGCTGCGGCGTACGTCGGAGGCCTCCTGCTCGGCGGCTTCCTGGGCGGCGGCCAGCAGGCGCGAGCGCAGGATGCGCATGGCCTGCTCCTTGTTCTGGAGCTGGCTCTTCTCGTTCTGGCAGGAGGCGACCACACCGGTCGGGACGTGCGTGATGCGCACGGCCGAGTCGGTGGTGTTGACGGACTGGCCGCCGGGGCCGGAGGAGCGGTACACGTCGATGCGGAGGTCGTTCATGTTGATCTCGACCTCGACCTCCTCGGCCTCCGGGGTGACGAGCACGCCGGCGGCGGAGGTGTGGATGCGGCCCTGGGACTCGGTGGCCGGAACCCGCTGGACGCGGTGCACGCCGCCCTCGTACTTCAGGCGGGCCCACACGCCCTGGCCGGGCTCGGTGGCACCGTTGCCGCCCTTGGTGCGGACGGAGACCTGGACGTCCTTGTAGCCGCCGAGCTCGGACTCGGTGGCGTCGATGATCTCGGTCTTCCAGCCCACCCGCTCGGCGTAGCGCAGGTACATGCGCAGCAGGTCGCCGGCGAACAGCGCCGACTCGTCGCCGCCCGCGCCCGCCTTGACCTCCAGGAGCACGTCCTTGTCGTCGCTGGGGTCACGCGGGACCAGCAGCAGGCGGAGCTTCTCGGTGAGCTCCTCGCGCTGCTGGGTCAGCTCCTTGACCTCGGCGGCGAAGTCCGGGTCGTCGGCCGCGAACTCCTTGGCCGTCTCGATGTCCTCGGCCGACTGCTTCCAGGCGCGGAAGGTCGCGATGATCGGGGTCAGCTCCGCGTAGCGCTTGTTCAGCTTGCGCGCGTTGGCCTGATCCGAGTGGACCGAAGGGTCGGCGAGCTTCTTCTCAAGATCGGCGTGTTCGCCGACCAATTCCTCGACCGCCTCGAACATCGGGGGCTCCTGTGGTGAAAGTACGAACGGGGTGACTTGGCGAGACGACGACAAAGGCGCCGGTCCGGCCGCCCCCGAGTGGACAGGGGGCGGCCGGTGACCGGCGCCTGGGTCGCGCTACTTCTTGGCCGCACCCTTGCCGAAGCGGGCCTCGAAGCGGGCCACGCGGCCACCGGTGTCGAGGATCTTCTGCTTGCCCGTGTAGAACGGGTGGCACTCGGAGCAGACCTCGGCTCGGATGGAGCCCTCGGTCAGGGTGCTACGGGTGGTGAACGACGCGCCACAGGTGCAGCTGACCTGGGTCTCGACGTACTCGGGGTGAACATCGCGCTTCAAGGTGTCTCCTAGATTCGGGAGGGCACCGGGTCGCAGGAGCCGAATTGCGCACTGCGTGAACCGGGGCCGACAGACCAGTCTGCCAGGACCGGGCTGCCTGTCAAAATTCTGAGGACGCCTCCCTCAACGGAGGGGGGCCGGCATCTATTCCGCGCCCCCGCGCAATCCGTTCGGAAGCCGCCCGAGCAGGGGCTCCTACTGGACGATGCCGCCGACCGTGCCCTTGTCCCCCATGGACTTCTCGGTGGCCTCGGCCGGGATCGGCTGGTCCGCGAGCAGCGCTTCCCAGACGAGCTTCGACTCCTTCGTCAGCGGGGCGACGCGATCGGCGTCGCGCGGGTCCACCGTCACCGGCAGGGTGATCATGTGCATGTTCTGGGCCTCGATGCCCTGCAGGCCCTGGGCGAAGCCCATGAGGGACTTCACGTCGCCGAGCGACTTGTCGGTGGTGATCGCCTTGGTCGCGGAGTCGGCGAGGTCGACCAGCCGCTTGGGGTTGTCGAACACCCCGATGCTCTTGACCTGCTTGATCAGTGCCTTGATGAAGGCCTGCTGGAGCTGTATTCGGCCCAGGTCGCTGCCGTCGCCGACGCTCTTGCGGGTACGGACGAGGCCGAGGGCCTGTTCCCCGTTGAGGTGGTTCGGACCTGCCGCGAGTTCGAGGTGGCTGGCGCCGTCCTTGATCGGCTTGGTGGTCGTCACGTCGACGCCGCCGAGGTTGTCGATGATCTTCTTGAAGCCCGTGAAGTCGACCTCGATGTAGTGGTCCATCCGGATGCCCGACATCTTCTCGACGGTCTTGACCGCGCAGGCGGCCCCGCCGATGGTGTACGCCTCGTTGAACTGCTTGCGCGAGCCGCCCGGGTCGGTCTTGCCCTTGCCGGTGGGGCATTCGGGACGGGCCGTCATGGTGTCGCGCGGTATCGACACGATGCTGGCCTGCTTGTGGCCCTCGTAGAGGTGGACGATCATCGCGGTGTCGGAGCGGGCCGAGCCGCCGTCGTCCTGGCCGTACTCGCCGTTGGCGCCGCCGCGGGAGTCGGAGCCGAGCACCAGGATGTCCATCGAGCCGTTGTCGACGTTCTGCGGGCGGTCGGTGCCGAGGGCCTGGTCGAGGTCGACGGTCTTCAGATTGCCGTTGAGCTTGAAGTAGAAGTAGCCGAGGCCCGC
Source organism: Streptomyces sp. NPDC048424 (assembly GCF_040651555.1). Taxonomy (NCBI): domain Bacteria; kingdom Bacillati; phylum Actinomycetota; class Actinomycetes; order Kitasatosporales; family Streptomycetaceae; genus Streptomyces; species Streptomyces sp. NPDC048424. The sequence continues at coordinate 205,836 of NZ_JBEZKE010000009.1, forward strand.
GCCCCCCAGCAGGACCACCCCCGCCGCGCTCCACGCGGCGATGGCGAGAGCCTTGCGGCGTTTCGCCGGTTTGCGTCGGCGCCGGCCTGCGGCACGTCGGCCGCGGCCCTTGCTGTCCTCGGTCATGCTTTCCTCAGTCCCTGAGTCCGGTCCCCTGGTCCGTTCCGGCCCGCCGTCCACTCCGCGGGCCCCTCTCACACAGACGGGTGAACGTCCCGCAGGGTTCCAGGGGCGGGGTGTGGCGAAGCCCGCACCCGGTGCCCCCAGTGGCCGTGTGGAGCCGTGTGGAGCCCCCTGAACGCCCGGCAGCCCCCGCCGCTGGTGCGACGGGGGCTGCCGGGTCGATGCCACGTGTCAGGCGTCATGCGCCCGACGCCGGACCTCAGTCGTCGTTCTTGCCCGACGGGGTCGTCTTCGCGATCTGCATCAGGAACTCGGCGTTCGACTTCGTCTGCTTCATCTTGTCGAGCAGCAGCTCGATCGCCTGCTGCGAGTCGAGCGCGTGCAGCACCCGGCGCAGCTTCCAGACGATGGCGAGCTCCTCCGCGTTGAGGAGGATCTCCTCCTTGCGGGTGCCCGACGGGTCGACGTCGACGGCCGGGAAGATGCGCTTGTCGGCGAGCTTCCGGTCGAGCTTGAGCTCCATGTTGCCGGTGCCCTTGAACTCCTCGAAGATCACCTCGTCCATGCGCGAGCCGGTGTCGACGAGCGCGGTGGCCAGGATGGTCAGCGAGCCGCCGTCCTCGATGTTGCGCGCGGCACCGAAGAAGCGCTTCGGCGGGTACAGCGCGGTCGAGTCGACACCACCGGACAGGATGCGGCCGGAGGCGGGCGCCGCGAGGTTGTACGCGCGGCCCAGACGGGTGATGGAGTCCAGCAGGACGACCACGTCGTGACCCAGCTCGACGAGACGCTTGGCGCGCTCGATGGCCAGCTCGGCGACGGTGGTGTGGTCCTCGGCCGGGCGGTCGAAGGTCGAGGAGATGACCTCGCCCTTGACCGACCGCTGCATGTCGGTGACCTCTTCCGGACGCTCGTCGACCAGGACGACCATCAGGTGGCACTCGGGGTTGTTCGTGGTGATCGCGTTGGCGATCGCCTGCATGATCATGGTCTTGCCGGTCTTCGGCGGGGCCACGATCAGGCCGCGCTGGCCCTTTCCGATCGGCGACACGAGGTCGATGATGCGGGTGGTCAGCACGCCCGGGTCGGTCTCCAGACGGAGCCGGTCCTGCGGGTAGAGCGGGGTCAGCTTCTGGAACTCCGGGCGCCCGCGGCCGGATTCGGGCGCCATGCCGTTCACCGAGTCCAGACGCACGAGGGCGTTGAACTTCTCGCGGCGCTCGCCGTCCTTGGGCTGACGGACCGCACCGGTGGTGTGGTCGCCCTTGCGCAGGCCGGCCTTGCGGACCTGGGCGAGGGACACGTACACGTCGTTGGGACCGGGCAGGTAGCCCGAGGTCCGGATGAACGCGTAGTTGTCGAGGATGTCGAGGATGCCCGCGACGGGGATCAGCACGTCGTCGTCGGCGACCTGCGGCTCGTTCGGGGCGAACTCGTCACGGCCGCGACGGCCACGGCGGTCCCGGTAGCGGCCGCGACGGCCACGGCGGCCGCTCTCGTCGTCGAAGTCGTCCTGCGGGCCGTTGTCCTGGCGGTCCTGACGGCCCTGCTGACCCTGGCCCTGGCCCTGGCCGCGGCCGCCCTGCTGCTGGCGGTCCTGACGGTCGGCGCGGTCCTGACGGCCGCCGCCCTGTCCGCCCTGGCCACCCTGCGGGGCCTGACCCTGGCCGGCCTGGCCCTGGTCGTCGGCCTTGGCACCGCGGTCACGGCGGTCGCGCTGGCGGTCGCCGCGCTCGGCGCGGTCACGGCGGTCGCGACGGCCGCGGCCCTCGCCGTCCTGACCCTGCGCCTGGCCGGCGGAGACCGCCGTGGCGTCGGCCTTGACCTCGGACTGCGCCGGGGCGGCGGTCACGGTCTCGGTCTTCTGCTCGACCTGGACGGCGACGGGGGCCGAGCCCTCGGGGCTGCCGGAGGGAGCCGTGGCCCGACGGCGGCGGCGCTCGCCGGCCGGCGCGTCATCGCTGGCCGGCTGGCCCGGGATCTCGATCTGCGCCTGCGCGGCAGGCTTCTCGGCGGGCGCCTCGGCGGCGGCCTCACCCGTTCGGGCCTTGCTGGTGGCGCGGCGCTTCGGCTTGGCCTCGGCGGTGTCCCCGGCGGCGGAGGCCGCGGCCTTGGGAGCACTGCTGCCCGCCTGCGCCTCCTTGATGACCTCGATCAGCTGGCTCTTGCGCATCCGCGCGGTGCCCCTGATCCCGAGGCCCGACGCGACCTGCTGCAGCTCGGCCAGGACCATGCCGTCAAGGCCGGTGCCGGTGCGTCGACGCTTGGGTGCGGCGCCCGCGGCGGGGGCACTGGTGTCGACAGAGGTGTCGGCAGCGCCCATCAGATCGGTGGTGTCGCTCACGAAGGGTCCTTCCCTGGAGCGGACGTCGGCCTGTCTGGCTCGGCGACCGGTTGTGCTGTCCGACAACAGTCCTAGGTGTGGACCGTGCCGGGGCGGTGGTCCGCCGATAGAGATACGGCGGGAGAGAAACGTGCATGGGTGGTTCCGGCGAGAAGCCCCCGAGCTGAAAGCGTGGGAATGTCACGCCGATTCCGGAGCGTGCTCGAAACTGCTGGAAGTGATCAAAGCAGTTGGGGAGGCTCCCGGAAGAAATGTGGTCCCGGATGGGGACACTGAGCACCGAGCCATGGAGGCTTCCGATGCGCACTTGAGACTAACACTACCGGATCCAATAGATATTCCCCCTCTCAATCACCGGCAATCGCGCCCTTCCGCGCGGGCGGCCTGCCCTGGCCGCCCGCCCCTGACCGGCTGCGCACCCCACGAGAACGGCTTTAGCCGCCCTGGGTGCCCAGCGGAAGTACGCTCGCGCCCGCGGCGTCGAGGGCGAGCCGGTTGGCCGCCCATCCCTCGCCCGCGAGCTGCGCGACCTTGTCGGCCGCGCCGTTGTCGACCAGCGCGAGGACCGTGGGGCCCGCGCCGGAGATGACCGCGGGGATCCCGTCCGCCCGCAGTCGGTTCACGAGTGCGACGCTCTCGGGCATCGCCGGGGACCGGTACTCCTGGTGGAGCCGGTCTTCGGTGGCGGGCAGCAGCAGCTCGGGACGCCTGGTCAGGGCTTCCACGAGCAGGCCCGCACGGCCCGCGTTGACGGCCGCGTCCACGTGCGGGACGCTGCGCGGCAGCAGGCCGCGCGCGGTCTCCGTCAGGACCGGCTTGGACGGTACGAAGACCACCGGAACGATGGATTCGGCAGGCTCCATTCGGATCGCCTTGGCACTGCCGCCGTCCATCCACGCCAGGGTGAATCCGCCGAGCAGACAGGCGGCGACGTTGTCGGGGTGTCCCTCGATCTCGGTGGCGAGCTCCAGCAGCGCCGCGTCGTCGAGCCTGGCCTCGCCACCTATGGTCACGGCGCGGGCGGCGACGATGCCGGCGCAGATCGCGGCTGAGGAGGAACCGAGGCCGCGGCCGTGCGGGATCCGGTTGGCGCAGACGACCTCGAGGCCGCGCGGCTGTCCGCCCAGCAGGTCGAAGGCGGTGCGCATGGAGCGTACGAGCAGGTGGCTCTCGTCCCGCGGGAGGGTGTCGGCGCCCTCGCCCGCGATGTCGATGTTCAGGCCGGAGTCGGCCACCCGGACGACTACGTCGTCGTAGAGCCCCAGGGCCAGGCCCAGGGCGTCGAAGCCCGGGCCGAGGTTGGCACTGCTGGCGGGGACGCGCACCCGTACGGCGGCGGCGCGGAACGCTGGACCGGCCATCGTCCGATGACACTCCTTGTGACTGTGCGAGATCTTCGCTCTTCGCTGGCTCGCTGCGAATGTACTGGAGAACGTACGACACCCGAAGGCCCTCGGGGCAGCACCGCAGTCATATGCGCGGTGGCGGATGTAAGTACAGCGTATCGAAGGAAGGTTCTCTCGCGACATAGGGCGCACAGGAGGCGCACGATGCGTGTCGCGGACTTCGACGGCTACGGCCGCACTTTTGTCGTCGTACGGGGTGAGTTGCCGGGTTCCGGAGGGCCTCGGAAGCCCTCCGGAACCGGCTCTCACGTGGTGTGCGTTACTAGCGGGACCACACGGGGACCGGGCACGGCCGGGTCCCCGCGGCGGATCCGGCCTAGACCAGACCCAGACGGACGGCGGCGGCCTCGGCGTCCACCGGAACGGTGACCGGCTGCGGAGCGCCGGCGATCGCCCAGTCGGGGTCCTTCAGGCCGTTGCCGGTGACGGTGCACACGATCTTCTGACCGGGGTCCACCAGGCCCAGCTCCGCGGCCTTGAGCAGGCCGGCGACCGAGGCGGCCGAGGCGGGCTCGACGAAGACGCCCTCCTGCGCGGCCAACAGCCGGTAGGCCGCCAGGATCTGGCGGTCGGTCACCTCGTCGATGAAGCCGCCCGACTCGTCGCGCGCCTGCAGGGCGTAGTCCCAGGAGGCCGGGTTGCCGATGCGGATCGCGGTGGCGATGGTGTGCGGCTCCTTGACGATCTCGCCGCGCACGATCGGCGCGGAGCCGGACGCCTGGAAACCCCACACGCGGGGCGTACGGGAGGACAGGCCGTCGGCCTTGTACTCCTTGAAGCCCTTCCAGTACGCGGTGATGTTGCCGGCGTTGCCGACGGGCAGCACGTGGATGTCGGGTGCGTCGCCGAGCGCGTCCACGATCTCGAACGCGGCCGTCTTCTGGCCCTCGATGCGGACCGGGTTGACCGAATTGACCAGCGCGACCGGGTAGTTGTCGGAGAGCGCGCGGGCCAGGTTCAGGCAGTCGTCGAAGTTGCCGTCCACCTGCAGGATCTTGGCGCCGTGCACGAGGGCCTGGCCCATCTTGCCGAGCGCGATCTTGCCGCGCGGCACGAGCACCGCCGAGACCATCCCGGCGCGCACCGCGTACGCGGCGGCGGAGGCCGAAGTGTTGCCGGTGGAGGCGCAGATGACCGCCTTGGCGCCCTCCTCCTTGGCCTTGGTGATCGCCATGGTCATGCCGCGGTCCTTGAAGGACCCGGTGGGGTTGGCCCCCTCGACCTTCAGGTGGACCTCGCAGCCGGTGCGCTCGGAGAGCACCTGCGCGGGGACGAGGGGAGTGCCGCCCTCACGGAGCGTGACCACAGGAGTGGTGTCCGTCACCGGCAGGCGGTCCCGGTACTCCTCGATGATGCCGCGCCACTGGTGGGTGCGATTGCTGCTCATGGGTCCTTACTCCCCTTCAACACGCATGATGCTGGCGACACCGCGGACGGTGTCCAGCTTCCGCAGTGCCTCGACGGTCCCGGAGAGGGCGGCGTCGGGCGCGCGGTGAGTGACGACGACGAGGGAGGCCTCGCCGTCCTTGCCCTGCTGGCGGACCGTGTCGATGGAGACACCGTGCTCCGCGAAGGTGGTCGCCACCTGGGCGAGGACGCCCGGCTTGTCCGCCACATCGAGGCTGATGTGGTAGCGCGTGACGACGTCCCCCATGGGGCTGACCGGCAGCTGGGTGTACGCGGACTCGCCGGGCCCCGTTGCCTCGGCGAGCTTGTTGCGGGCCACGGCGACGAGGTCGCCGAGGACGGCCGACGCGGTCGGAGAACCGCCCGCACCGGGCCCGTAGAACATGAGCCGCCCGGCGGCCTCCGCCTCGACGAAGACGGCGTTGTACGCCTCGCGGACGGAGGCGAGCGGGTGGGTGAGCGGGATCATCGCCGGGTGGACGCGGGCGGTGACGGACTCGCCGTCCGCGGCGCGCTCCAGGATGGCGAGGAGCTTGATCGTGCAGCCCATCCGCTTGGCGGAGGCGAAGTCGGCGGCGCTGACCTCGGTCATGCCCTCGCGGTACACGTCGTCCAGGCGGACGCGGGTGTGGAAGGCGATGCCGGCCAGGATCGCGGCCTTGGCGGCGGCGTCGTAGCCCTCGACGTCGGCGGTCGGGTCGGCCTCGGCGTACCCGAGGGCGGTGGCCTCGTCGAGCGCTTCCTGGTAGCCGGCGCCGGTCGAGTCCATCTTGTCGAGGATGAAGTTCGTCGTGCCGTTGACGATGCCCATCACCCGGTTGATCTTGTCGCCCGCGAGGGACTCGCGCATCGGGCGGACCAGCGGGATGGCGCCGGCGACGGCGGCCTCGTAGTACAGGTCCAGCCCGTGCCGCTCGGCTGCCGCGTGCAGCGCGGCGCCGTCCTGGGCGAGCAGCGCCTTGTTCGCGGAGACCACGGAGATGCCGTGCTCGAAGGCGGTGGTGATCAGGCCGCGGGCGGGCTCGATGCCGCCGATGACCTCGATGGCGATGTCGATGTCACCGCGTTTGAGGAGGGCGGTCGCATCGGTGGTGATCAGGGCGGGGTCGATGCCCTCGCGCACCTTCGAGGGGCGGCGCACCGCCACGCCGGCGAGCTCCACGGGCGCGCCGATCCTCTGCGTGAGGTCGTCGGCGTGCGTCGTCATGATGCGAGCCACCTCTGAGCCGACCACTCCACAGCCCAGCAGCGCCACCTTCAGCGGACGCGTACGCATCATTCGACCTACGCCTTTCGATCTTCCATCAGTACCCCGCGCGCGGGTTGCGCGCCGGGTGGGACCAGTCTCACTCAATGGACAGCAGTTTCCATCCTCGGTCCATTGAGTGAGACACCAATTTCATTATCCGAGGTCGAGACGCAGGAGATCTTCCTCCGTCTCGCGGCGGACGATCACTCGGGCCTGTCCGTCACGCACGGCGACGACGGGCGGGCGCAGCGCGTGGTTGTAGTTGCTGGCCATGGAGCGGCAGTACGCGCCGGTGGCCGGTACGGCGAGGAGGTCGCCGGGGGCCAGGTCGGCGGGCAGGAACGCGTCCTTCACGACGATGTCGCCGCTCTCGCAGTGCTTGCCGACGACCCGTACGAGCATGGGCTCGGCGGTGGAGGTGCGGGAGACCAGGGAGATGGAGTACTCGGCGTCGTACAGGGCGGTGCGGATGTTGTCGGACATCCCGCCGTCGACGCTCACGTACGTACGGAGTCCTTCGAGGGGCTTGATCGTCCCCACCTCGTAGAGGGTGAAGGCGGTCGGGCCGACGATGGCCCGGCCGGGCTCGACGGAGATCCGGGGGGCGCGCAGCCCCGCGCTCTCGCACTCGCGGGCCACGATCTCGTGCAGCGCCTTGGCGATCTCGTGGGGCTCGCGCGGGTCGTCGCCCGAGGTGTAGGCGATGCCGAGCCCGCCGCCGAGGTCGATCTCGGGCAGCTCCACCCCGTGCTCGTCGCGCACGGCGGCGAGCAGCCGCACGACGCGCTTGGCGGAGACCTCGAAGCCCGCCATGTCGAAGATCTGCGACCCGATGTGGGAGTGGACGCCGAGCAGCTCCAGGCTGTCGTGCCCGAGCGCGCGCCGCACGGCCTCGGCGGCCGACCCGTCCGCGACGGCGATCCCGAACTTCTGGTCCTCGTGGGCGGTGGCGATGAACTCGTGCGTGTGCGCCTCGACGCCGACCGTCACGCGGATCTGCACGGGCTGGCGCACGCCCAGCTCACGGGCGATGTGCGCGACGCGGGCGATCTCCTGGAAGGAGTCGAGGACGATCCGTCCGACCCCGGCCCCGACGGCCCGGCGGATCTCGCCCTCGGACTTGTTGTTGCCGTGGAAGGCGATGCGGGAGGCGGGCATCCCGGCGGCGAGGGCGGTGGCCAGCTCCCCGCCGGAGCAGACGTCGACGTTCAGCCCCTCTTCCTTCAGCCACTTCACGACGGCCTTGGAGAGGAACGCCTTGCCGGCGTAGAAGACGTCGGCGTCGGGACCGAAGGCGTGCGCCCAGGCCCGGCACCGCGCCCGGAAGTCCTCTTCGTCCAGGAAGTACGCGGGCGTACCGAACTCCTCGGCGAGCCGGGTCACTTCGATGCCGCCGACGGACACGACACCGTCGCCGTCGCGCGTGACGGTCCGCGCCCAGACCTTCTCGTCCAGTGCGTTCAGGTCGGCGGGCGGCGGGGAGTAGTGCCCCTCGGGCAGGACGTCGGCGTGGCGGGGTCCGGCGGGGTGCGCGGAACGGCTCATCGGTATCTCTCTTCGCGGTTCACAGTCGTGTCGGTGCGTCTATGCCGAGCAGGGCCAGGCCGCCGGCCAGCACCGTCCCGGCGGCTTCGGCAAGAGCCAGCCGGGCGCGGTGGGCGGCCGAGGGTTTCTCGTCACCTTGTGGCAGTACGCGGTACTGGAAGTCGAGCAGCGCGTCGGACAGCTCGACGAGGTCCCGGGTGAGCCGCTCGGGCGCACGGTGGTGCGCGGCGGCTTCGAGGGCGAGGGGGTGGTCGGCGAGGGCGCGCAGCAGCGCGGGCGCGTCGGAGACCTCCCCGGTTTCGGGGTGGAAGCCCAGCTGGTCGGCGTTGCGGAGCAGCGCCCGGCTGCGGGCGTGGGCGTACCGCACCCGGAAGAACTCGTTGGCCTCGCCCTGGAGGAGCAGCAGGTCGGAGAAGACGGGGGTCTCCCGGGCCGGCACGGAGAGCATCCGCCAGTGCGCGGCCCCGGTCCCGTACCGGGCGACGACGTCGGAGTCCCGCTGGGCGAGGGGGGCGACGGGCAGGCTCGCGGTCAGGCTTTCGGGCAGGCCTTCGGGCAGGTCGCGCCCGGTACCGCCTTGGGCGTGCACGAGCCGCAGGACGCTGCGGCGCACGACGCGCTCGCGCAGCCCGGTCCCGCTGTCGGTGTCGGTCTCGTCGTCCTTGTCATCGAGGGGGATGACGATGTCGCGGATGAGGGCGTCGCGGACGACGTCGGGGGCGGAGGGCGCGGACAGCACGAAGTTGAGGAACCCGGCTCCGGTGACCTCGACGTGCTCGATCCCGGGCTCCGCGCCGAGCCGACGGGCCAGTACGTCCGCCACGTCACGGGGCGGGCAGCCGGCCGCCTTGGCGACCTGGAAGGCGACGGGGGTGGCGTACTCCCCCACCCCGCCGGGCCGGGTCCGCTCGATCACGACCCGCTCGGGCGCGGCCGCACCGGCGGCCAGCTCCCCGTCCGCGACGGCGCAGCGCACGGCGCGTACGACGCAAGGGGAGAGGTCTGCGGGGGTCACGGGACCAGCCTAGGGGAGACGCCGTGTCATCCCACGAAGGGTTTCGCCATGTGAACAGGAGACCGCCGACTCAGCCCCTCCCGCGTCCGGCGGGCGCCCCTTTCCTCCCGTCGCGCCGGTCCTTGCGCTCGACCAGCCTGCGTACGACGCGCACGAGCTCGGCGGGCTCGAAGGGCTTCGCGAGGAAGGCGTCCACTCCGGCCGCGATCCCGGCCTCCACCTCCTGCTGCGTGCAGGCGCTCACGATGGCCACGGGCACGTCCCGGGTCCGCGGATCGGCCCGCAGTTGCGCGGCCGCACCGAACCCGTCCAAGCGCGGCATGACCACATCAAGGGTGATCACATCGGGGCGGACACGATGCACGACGTCCAGGCACTCGGCACCATCGTTCGCGGTCACGACCTCGAAGCCCTCCAGCTCGAGATTGACCTTGATCAGCTGCCGGATGACCTTGTTGTCGTCGACAACAAGCACCCGGCCTGAGACGCCTGGCACAACTCGAGAGTAGGTCGAGCCGGGCCTCCGCGTCCGGGTTTTTGCCACTTCCACCCCCTGCGGGCGACCCACCCCCTCCTCCCCCGGAAACCCGTTCCTGATCACCCCACGGAAGCTGGTAGTGTTCAACCCGTCGCCGCAACACCAGCGACCGCGCCCCCGTAGCTCAGGGGATAGAGCAACGGCCTCCGGAGCCGTGTGCGCAGGTTCGAATCCTGCCGGGGGCACTTCGCAGGAAGTGCCCAAAGACCCCGCCATCAGCGGTAACGCTGAAGCCGGGGTCTTCGCGTATGTGCAGTCAACTGCCGCCCTGTGCACCCGTATGTCAGACCCTGTGGACTATTCGTGGACAGGATCTTGACGGATCGCCGCAGGTCAGCCCGGGAAACGCCGAAGGCCCCCGGACAGCTCCAGGGGCCTCGCGGCGTATCGCCACTCACTCGCGATCACTCGTACTCGCGCAGCAGATCTTCGATCCTCCGGTTGGCCACCTCCTGGCGGCCGTCAAGGCACTTCGCGTACCGACTGAGCAGCACCTCCACGCTGTTGCCCGCACTCTCTGCGACCTCTGTCGGGTCGACGCCGGCGTTGAGCCACGTGGACAGCGCCGAGTGCCTCAGGTCGTACGGCCGCTGGGCAAGCGGCGACGCAGCGGCAGCCGGGGACAGGGCGAGCACGCGAGCTTCCTGCCAGGCCCGGTAGTACGTGGACGACGACACCACTCCCCCGCCCTCACTGAAGAAGAGCCGCCCGCCCTTGGCCGTCCCGAAGGTGTCGAGGTGCTCGCGCAGGATGCTCACGAGCTGTGGAGGAATCGACCGCGGTCGCCTGGCTCACCCCTGAAGAAGTCTCCGCCCAGATGTCCGAGGTCTTCGCGATCCGCCTCCTGGATGCCCTGGACGACGCGCCCTCACGTCCGCGGCCACGACGGCCGCCAGCTGCTCACGGCGTGACGCGCGACGAAGCGATACGGCTGGTCCGACAGCTCATGGATGGCAGCATCACCGACGAGGCCGAAGTCGACGCAACCTTGAATGCCCTGCAACAGGAACTGCGATGCCCCCACGTCAGCGACTACATCTACCGGGACTTCGACCCCGAACTGAGCGCTGAGAAGGTCGTTGCCCGAGCCCTGGCATACGAGCCCTTCGCACTCTGAGCCGGGCAGCGCGGTAAGAGTTTCCCTACTTCATCAAGCACCCGGCTGCGCTCCGCTCCGCCGGGGGGCTTCCCGGCTCCGCTCGGGGCGACGCTCCTGCCTTCGGCCCGCTCCGCCCCCGCTGCGCCGATGCCCGCCCCTGCACCGGGATAGGCCCAAAGGCATGAGGCAGTCCCCCACGGCCAGCCGGTTCCAATCTCAGCGACCTGCCTCCGGCGGGGGCCTCAGGCTCTGGGATGGCGCGGCGCCGGCCGCACGCCTGCGGCTCGGGTTGATGGGTTGCGGCGCCCCAGGTCGAGGGGGTCGGAGGTTGTCCGTCCCGGTCCGACACGGTTCAAGCCAGGCGTTCAGACGCGGCAACCGTCACATGGCATGCGTGGCCGGGAGCACTGCCGACTGCGGCCGAGACGGGGTGCTTAAAGACGGCCAGCGGCGGGGGGCCTCTTGCGCGAGGCCGGCTGTCTGCCGGGCCTGAGTCTGGTTGGGCGCCGTACCCCCGCCGTCACGGATGACGGGTGCGTGAGGCGAACGCACCACCGGGAATGGGCTGGCGGGGAGCTAGCTGCTGCCGCGATGTGGTGCCGGCCGGTGTGGTCGCGCCGCGTCGGTACCGGTCTCGTCGTGGCTGATGAGCGTGTCGTTCTCAAAGGCTTGCCCGAGTCGCTGGACAGCGCATGGCCGACCCAGCCGCTGTCACCGCCCTTCCACGACATCAGTCAATCATGAAAATGAATCGGGGATGGCTGTAATGGATTCAGAATGGAATGGGGATGGGCCAATCCGAGGCGAATCGGGGCTCGAAAACGAGAAGAAGGATCCGCTATCTTTGGAGTGGCGCAGGACGTGCCAGCCGACTCCCAGGGGGATGAACATGAGCGAAGCGCTCGCCAGTTTCCAGATCTCGGATCTAGTGACTCAAGCCCTCTCTGCCCGGTTCTGTGAGATGGAGCCCGATTTGGCACGAATCCTTGACGATGCACCCCGGCGCACACATGGAGTCGGGGTGGCTGCCACCTTCCGTCCGGTCACATTTTCCGTCGCCAATCGAATTCGCGGTCGACTGTTGGACCTGGGGGATGATATAACGAGAGGGCGCTATCGCTTCACCGGAGTTACCGTGAAGAATATGCAACGCTGCGCCGATCAAATTAGGTCGGCCATGGGAGCCAGTAACGCATTTCGCGGCGTGCCGGTTAAGAATGGAATTGAGGATTACCTCCGGAGGATCCACGACTAACGGTCGCTGCGGACACGAGGATGCACAGCAACGTGGTACCGCAACCACAATGACTACCCCCGTCCGGCAGCGCCCCTTTGGAGCCTCGTAGCGGCCGGTATGACCGTTGCTGACCGGTCTGGCTAGAGCTACGGATCAGAAGGTTCCCGAACCGGTCGCCAGCTGGGTGGCCAGGGTGCTTCCTGCAGGTCCGTCATCTCAGCGACCTGCAGGCTCCTCCTTGCGTGCTGATAGAAATCGGCCCGTGCAGCCCTGTAGTCGCTGAAGGCGTTGGCCCAAGTGGCGGTGTCTCCCGGCATTCTCCCGCGGGCCAACCACTCAAGGTGCCAGAGGCTGCGGTTGAGCGCTCGTACCGCATCAGCTGTACGAGCATCGGCCAGCAGGCTCATGGGTTCCACCATGGCTGATCGTCGGCGCTCGGCGGTTGCTGCTTGTTCCAATACGTCATTGGTCGACTCAAGGGGCGCCGGATGGTCTGTCAGGTTGCGGCCAGCGGCCAGTCGCAGGTAGTAGCTGGAGCATTCCTTCACTGCATGGCCATAGTCGCTGTACGCCTGAAGCAGGCGCTCGTCCCAACGCGTTGCCTGCTGCCGGCGCCACCGACTTCTCTCAGTCAGCGCTCCAGCGGCGTAGGACATGACGCCACCAACAACCACCCCGACAAGCGCGGGTAGTTGGTCCGCGAGTCCACTCACTTGCCCCCCAGCCCCCAGCTACTCAGCACTCATACCCATTCTCAGACTGCCAACCTTCATGGACACGGATCCGATGTTCGTCGGGCCGCCTGCGGGCTGATACCTCGTGGTGAGCGACTCCTTTGCATGTCTAAGTGCGCGACAACGCCGACGGACAGCGGCGGACAAGCTCGGACGCCTGTGGACCATCGCACCAGCTGAGAGCCACACCGCCCCCTGGTCGAGCGCCCGCCCTGGATCCTTCGGGAGGAAGAGGTCGCGCGCCAAGGCGGGCGGCCAGATCACCCAAGCGCAAGCGCCCTCCCGGGCCGTGGTGGGGCCGTGGGAGGGCGCTCGTTGGTGACCAACGTTGACAACTGGTGGCGGCTCAGCCGCTGGTCAGCGTGTTGGTTGGTTGCTCAGCCGCAGGTCAGGCCGGCGGGGCGTCAGTTGTGGCTGCACAGGGCCTCGCCTCACCGTGAGGTAGGCGTAGGCGCTCGCGATGCGGGAGCAGGTTAGTCGCAGAACCCCCACGCCGAGGCTCCTTGCGCTGGCATGCTGGCAGGTCCGAGTATCGGACTGCAGCCCCAGGGGGACGTGTGATCGTAAAACGGAGCATCGTCGGCGGCGAAGAGCCTGACGAGTAAGAGCATCACCTGACCCAAAAGCTCAACATCCCGCTCGACTGGCCGGAAGATAGCCGGCTCACCGTGCGCAACGTCGCCGATGCTGTTACATGCGACACCGCGTATAGCCGTGCTGCCAACGGTCACTTAATAGACCTGTTCGCCGCCCTCCCACTGCCGGGAACTGCAGAAGGTCAAGACTTCTGGAAGCGCATCAGGGACGCGGGGGGCCAAGCCGCCTGGAACATCATCCCGGCCAACATGGGCGGCCCCTTCTTCGACCGCATTCGTGGTGGCAACGAAGGTGGCATCGCCTCCCGAGTCCTGCACTTCCTCAAGGAACTGTCGCCATCACAGCGCATCGATGTGGCCGAGGTCATCGGCTCGGCCCTTGAGACCGACACCATTGGTGTGAGTGGCCGCTACGGGGGCGAGCTATGGCTACGAGACGCAGAGATGAGCGCATGCCGCGTGGCGCTGGCTAGTAGGCGGGAGTTTGAGACGTCCCAGGACCGCAAGCGATTCTTCGAAGCATGGCGCAACGCCTGAACACCCGGCGTACCCCCGACGGCCGGGGGGCGAGATGACGCAGCCGCTGTGCGGAGCGGCGACGCAGGATGGTCGCCGCTGCCGGAACAAGGCGATCACCGGAAGCGGGCAATGCTCAAAGCATCAAGGGGCCTGGACCGCCTACGGTGTGGCGCAGCGAAAGAAGAAGGAAGCTGAAGCAAAGATGCGGAAGCTGCGGAAGAAGAAGTGAGCTCGCGCGGCCTATTCGTGGACCGCTGGGACTCTGTATGACCCCGCTAGGCTTCTGACCGGCTGAAACGCCTTAGCCGCACGGGGCCTCCGGAGCCGTGTGGGCAGGTTCGAATCCTGCCGGGGGCACTTCGCAGGAAGTGCCCAAAGACCCCGCCGTCAGCGCCTCAGCTGAGACGGGGTCTTCGCGTATGCGCGGCCAACTGCCGTGCTGTGCAGGCGTATGACCGTGCTGTGGCCCCGGGGGGATCTCGTGGATGTGAATACGCTCGCCGTCGCGCTCATAGGGGTCGGGGGGACGCTGGGGGCACTTTGGGTGGGGCGGTGCTCAGTCAGCGGGCCGGGCGGGCGCAGGCTGCGGAGCAGAACCGGCGGGGCGACCGCGAGCGTGAGGAGGGGCGCGCCGGCAGGCGTTCGAGGCCAAGCTCGAGCTCTATGCCCGGCTGAACACCGCGGCTCGTGCCTACCGGGTCGAAGCCGTCGAGGGCGGTGAGAGCGTCGATCCGGCGCTTCTCGACGCCGCCAAGGAGGCCGGGGCCGAGCAGTACTCCCAGGCGCAGATGGCGCTGTCGAACGAGGTCCTGGACGTGGCCTCGGCTCTCAACAGGTCACTCGGAGTCGGGCAGTCCCCGGCTCGACGAGGCGTACCGGCGGGCCGAGGGGTGGTTCGCCGGGCCGCTGTCCGACGGCGTGTACCTCCTGCGGGTCACCCTGCGGCATGACCTCGGCGTCGAGGTCGAGCCCGACTTCGAGCAGTCCCGGACGCGGATGCTCGCCGCGGAGCGGGTCGGGCCGCCTGGGGAGCGACGCGCTGCCCGCCCCGGTCATGCGTCGAGCCACGCCCGTCGGTCTCGGGCGACGCCGTAGATCTGCTCGACTTGAGGTGTGCTGAACGCTCCCGAGAGAGGGGCCAGAGCGGAGACCTCGCGTTCCTGGTAGACGCGGATCGTGAGCTGCGTGGCGACGACGTCGAGCGTGAGGACGTCGACGAAGACCAGGACCGGTTCGACGGGTACGGCGAAGTCACAGTGCTCTTCGAGCACCTTCCGCGCGCGTTTCGCCTCCGACCGGCTCTTGATCCCGTACGGCTGGGCCTTGCCGCCGTTGATCTTCACCATGTCGTCCCCGACCCAGACGGTCTTCCGGGGGTGCCGCTTCGTGTTGATGGTGAAGACCCCGCCGGGGCCGATGAGCAGGTGGTCGATGTCGACCTGGCGCGGCAGGGGCACGGAGTGCAGGACGTGCCACCCCTGGCGGGTGAGCCGGTCCAGTTCCTCCCCGACCCGGCGCTCGCCGGTCAATCCGGTGCGCCACGCATCCCCGTCGCTCCCGCGCCGGAGCACCCGGGCGACCGCACGCCCCAGGAGGCCGGGCCCCGTCTCGCCGAGCCGCTCCCGCAACTGCTCACCGGGGCGGTTCGAAGCGAGGTCGTACTCCGGTGTCAGCGGAGGCAGGGTCGGCCCGGGGACGGCATCCGGAGCATCCTGAGCCTCCGGCGGAACGTAGGCCGACCGACGGGCCAGCGCGTCCAGGACGGCGTCCCCGTAGCCCGTGCGCAAGAACGTGACCTCTCCGGTCTTGCGGTCCGCCCACGCCACCGCCGTCCCGTCCGGCAGGTTCACGTACAGACGATCGTGCCCGTACCGCTTCCACGAAGTGACCCGCAACTCGTCCACCCGTCCCCCTGACGCTCACGGCGACCCTCAAGCCATGGCACCAGCGGACCCCCACCCCCGGCAAGGGCGCCGGGTGTCAGGTGAGGGTGTTGGTGAGGTGGGGGCCGATGTAGCCGACGAAGATGCCGTGGGTGGCGCAGGAGGCGTCGTGGTAGTGGAGGCGGGGGGCGACGGTGTTGCCGCCGCCGATCCTGATGTGCGCGCCCATGAAGACCTTGCGGGTGGGGTCGACGTAGTCCGGTACGGGGAAGGTGCGTTCCTTGCGCCAGTCGGGCTTGCTCTTCACCGACTTCGACTCGTCCCGGATGATCTTCCGGGGGGAGATGGCGTGCATGCCCTCGGGCACGTCCTCGCACCACTGCTTGAAGTCGCGGGAGGTGTCGCCGCCGGCCGCGGCGTCGGCGTAGTCGCGGAGCGCCAGCAGGGCGTCCCAGGTCATGCGGCCCCAGGACGAGCCGTACGCCTGGTCGTCGAGTTCGAGGGTGATCTTGCGGGAGCCGGTGAAGTGGACGCGGGGCATCTCGGCGATCCGGGCGAGGATCTCCGAGAAGGACGCCGGCTCCGCGGGTCCGGGCTCGACCGGCATGTACGCGGCCTCGCCGGCGTTGAGTACGAGGAGCCTCTTCTGGAGGGCCCGTACCTGGGCTTTGGCGCGCTGCAGGTCCCGGTACTGCTCGTCGTACTCGACCGTCAGCAGCGATTCACCCTGCCGTGCGCTCTGCAGTTCCTGCTTCAGGTCCCGGATCTCGTCGGCCCGGACCCGCTGCTCGCGCCCCGCCTCCTCCAGGATCTCGAAGAGGGCGTGGTTCTCGTCCTTCAGCCGCTCCAGGTCGGACGTCCCGACGGCTTCCTTGGTGCGGGTGCGCAGGAGGGGAACGGAGTCGAGGGCAGGCGGCAGCGGGGCGTGGGTCGCCAGGCTCTGCGGCAGCTGGGCGAGGAGGCGGCGGGCCCGCGCCGGGCTCTCGGTGACGGCCTTGCGGGACATCACGCGGTGGCGCTGCCCGTCGGCCGCCCAGGCCGGGTCCACTCCCGGCAGATAGGTGCGGATCCCGCCGGCGAAGACCTGGTGGTGCTCCAGGGCCCGGTTGAAGCGCGGCTCGGCCTCGGGCGTGAGGACGTAGAGGACGGCGAGGCCGGCCAGCGGGCGGACCAGCGGGTCCACGGTGCCTTCCAGCCACGCGTCGAAGTCCACGCCGTACGGGGTGCTGGCCACGACGACGGGCAGGCGCCGCCGCTCGTCGCACAGCTCGTCGATGACGGAGTCGACGTCGTCGACCTCGATGACCTGCGGCACCCGCGTCACGTCGGCGAGCCCGTCGCGCGCCTGGAGTACGTCGAGCAGGTTTCCGGCGAGCCGCGGGGTCTTGGCCGGTATGGGAAAGGCGTGGGGGTCGTCGGGAAGGTGCTCCACGTCCAGCTGGACCCAGGTCGGTCCGGCCCCGGCCTGCCGGATCACGACGGTCGTCTGCCAGGTCCCGTCCGGGGTGGTCTCCCGCAGCCGCCAGCGTCCGTACGTTCCCGACGCCCCGGTGGCGGAGTCGTGGTCGAGGGTCACGCCCCGGGCTATCTCGTTGCGCCCCTCGGCGAAGGCGTCGATGTCGTACTGCTTGGGCGGCTCCTTCAGCCAGTTGCGCAGCCGGTCGTCGACCTGGGCTCCGGTTCCGACGTAGTCGAGTCCGCTGGTGACGACCATGCGGTAGCGGCGGGTGTCCACGTGGTGCGTTCCCTTCCTTCCGTACAGACTGCGGTGCTGCCTGCGGTGCTGGCTGCGGTGCTGACTGCGGTGCTGACTGCGGTACTGGCTGCCGTCACGGCCCGGTGGGGGACGTACCGGACGGCATGGCCTGGAGGAGGTCCGTGACGGCCGCGTGCCAGGCCTTCACCTCGGCCGGGGTGGGCGGCAGTTCGTAGGTGTGGTGGTGGCAGGCGGCGCTGAGCGCGGACCGGACGGCGTACCACTGGCGGGCCGGCGAAGGGCTCACGTACCGGTCCAGGCAGAGCGCCTTGGTGCGGGGTGCGGCGTGGACCATGCCGGGGCTGACTCCGCGCCAGAAGTCGTCCATCGCCTCGTCCAGGGCTTGCTGCAGCAGAGCGGCCGCCGCGCGGGCGCGCAGTCCGGGCGTGAGCGGGGGCGTGGCGCCCGGCGGGGGCGCGATCAGCTGGTCGGCGGAGGCGACGAGTGCGCGGGCGGATCGGGTCACCGGGCCTGCACCGCCCTGGCGAGCCGTTCGGCGTCGCGGACCAGGTCCATGGGAGCACCGTTCGGGGTGGCGCCCGCGCTGCACCGCTCGATCAGGACGCGCGCCCACGGCCCGTGGTCCCGGGCGACCGCGGCGAGCACCTCGGCCGGTGCCATCGCGCTGTCGTAGAACGCGAGCGCGGCCAGCTCGGTGAGCTCGTACGTGGTGCCGATCCTCGCCTCGACCTCGAGGTGACCGTGGCCGGCGGCCCGCAGTCGGCGCCGCGCGGGATCCAGGTAGGCCGCTTCCAGGGCTGCACGGCACATCTGGGGCAGGACCCGGTCGGCGACGTCCTGCGGCACGTTGCGGTCGCCGGCCACGGCCCGGGCCTCGTCCAGCGCGAGGGAGACCGGATCATCCGTGCGGGTGACCCGTACGACGGAGCCGGTCTGACGGGAGACCTGCATGATCGTCGCGGGGGCGCGCAGTTGACGGATGGCCGCCTGGAGCCGGGTGTCGTGGGTGAAGACGACCACCTGGCGGCGTTGGGAACAGAAGTGGAGGACGCGGGCGAGTCCTTCGACCTTCTCCGGGTCCATGGACTGTACGGGGTCGTCGATCACCAGGAAGCCGAAGGGGCTGTCGGGGTGCGTGGCCCGCGGGAGGAACAGCGAGAGCGCGAGCGAGTGGAGTTCGCCCTGGCTCATCACTCCGAAGGCGGGCGCGTCGACGGCGTCCACGGAGGCTCCGAGCACGACCTTGCGCGCGGTCGCGGTGCCGGCGAGGCTGATCGAGCCGAGCGAGACGCTGCTGCGCTCGCACAGCAGCTTCCAGATGCCTTGCGACTGGTCGGCGAAGGGCCGGAGCCGTTCCTCGCGCAGCTCGTCGGTGACCTTCCTCAGCCACGCGCGGACGTCCTTGATCTGCTTGATGAGCGGCCGGGCGGCCTCCGCCGCCTCCGCGGCGCGCAGGCATTCGCCGAGGCGCAGGGCGAGGGGCTGCCACCGGCCGTCCTGCTCCGCGATCCGGTCCGCGGCCTCCTCGCTCTGCCGGCGGCACGCGTCGGCCATCGTGGCCGCCACGCGCTCGATCCGGTCGGCGAGTTCGCGCGGGTCGGCGACGTTCCGGCAGGCGGCCCACTCGTCCCAGAGCGGGGCGAGCGGCGAGGCATCGCCCCGGAGCCAGCCAGGAACCGGCTGTACGAGGTCCCGTACGGCCCGCACCGCGGCCGCCAGGTCCGTACGGGCGGTCTGCGCCTCGGCGGCCTCCCGCCGGAGCCGTTCGACCTGATCCCGGGCGCGCGCCGACCAGCCCTCGTCGAGGCGGCTTTCGGCGCCGCACACGGGGCAGTCGGCGGACTGCGGGTGGCGTTGGCGGTGGTCCAGGGCGCGCTCCAGCAGTTCGATCAGCTGCAGGGCGTCCTCGGCGGTGGTGAACCGCGCGTCCTCGGTCACGGCCGCGGCCTCCCGGAGCCGGGCGACCGCGCCCGCGACCTCGCGCGGGTCGGGGCCTTCGAGGCCGGCGAGGCGGCGCAGCCGGGCGAGTTCGGCGCCGTCCGTCGCGACCTGGCCCTTGAGCAGCGCGCGTAACCGCTCGAGGTCCGGTTGGCGTCCGCCGAGCGCCCCCACGGCCTCGGCGGCCCGCGGGTCGTCCGACTCCGACAGTTCGGCGGTCACGGCGCGGATCAGGTCACCGGCCCCCGTGACGGTGTCGGTGAGCTTCTTCGCGCGGGCCCGGGCCTCGGTGTCGGCGTCGCTGAGCAGGTCCAGGCCGAGGAGCTGCGCGAGCGCGTCGTGCAGGGCGCTCATCCGCCCGTTGATCATCGCGCCGAGCTCGCTGTACGAGAGGAACGGCCGGTAGAGGGAGAGGTCTTCGGCGTCGATCACCTCGCGGAGGTCCTGTTCGGACCCGTCGGGCCGGTGGACGACCGTGCGGGAGTCCTCCACGCCGCCCCCGTGCCAACTCCTGTGCACGGTCAGCGGATCGCCGGCGCCATCCGCACACAGCTGCACGGATACCTGCGGAGCGGTGTGGTCGTGCAGGTTGCGCCAGCCCTGCTTCCAGATCTGGGTCCGGTCCTGCCAGCGGAAGTTGTCTCCGGTGAGCACCATCTCGGCGGCCTCGGCGAAGCTCGACTTACCCGAACCGTTGCGGCCCGCGACGATGGTGAGGCCGGGGCCGGGTTCGAGGTCGAGCGTCGCGGCCGGTCCGATGCCGCGCCAGCCGGCGGCCGATATCGATCGCAGGTACAGCGGCCCGGCCCGCCCGGCGCTCCTGGCCCGCGCCTCGGGCAGCAGCCCGGCCACGAGCTGCCGCGCCGCGGGGGTCAGCCCGGACGCCGCGAGGCGGCCGAGTAACAGGTCGCGCAGGGAGGGGTGGGGCTGCTCGCTCACGGCGGCTCCTTGTCGGGGCACGGGGGCTGCACTGACCGATCTCGTACTGGCCGATCCGCACTGACCGATCCGCACTGACCGATCTCGTACTGATCGATCCGCACTGGCCGATCTCGTACGTGATCCACATTCCATGGTGCCCGAGTCCGTTGCCCCCAGGAGCCGGAACCGTCCAGCCTGTGCCCGCGGTCGCGTGCGTGCCGTTCCGGTGGTCTGTACGAGGGAGGTGGGGTGGGGTCTGTGGGTTTGGGGGGTGGGTAGGGATGGGGGGCGTGCTTAGGGTGGTTCTGAGCCCGCATTGTGCCGTTGACCTGGCGCTTTGCGGGGAGTGAGCTCGGAGTGGATGGGGCGGCACAGATGCGTGAGCTGGTGGAGACGGCGCGGCAGTGGGTGGCCGAGGGGCGGGCGGGGTATCTGGCCCGGCCCGTGACCGAGCAGGGGTTCGGGCCGCGGGATCCGGCCGGGGCCGTGCTCGTCGATGCGCGGGGGGAGTGCGTCGGCGCCCTGTACCGGGGGGTCTTCGACGCCGAGCTGGTCGCCGAGGCCGGGGCCATGCGGCCCGGGGACACCGCGCGGGTGTGCGAGGTGTCGGTGCGGCTGGCCGAGGCCGTGGAGGCGAAGCTGACCTGCGGCGGGCAGGCCGAGGTGCTGCTCCAGCCGCTGTCGGCGATCCCGGCCGAGTGGTGGGAGCTGCTCGGCGAGGGGGTCGGGGTGGCGCTGGTGACCCGGCTGAACGAGGCCGCCGACCGGGCCTCCAGTGAGGTCGTACGGGCCACCGACGTCCCGCATGACGACGCCGGGCGGCGCGCCGGCGAGCTGCTGGCCGTACGGCGGCCCGGGCGGGACGCGCTGTACGGGGAGTCCGGGCTGGTGCTGGTCGAGGCGCACCCGTCGGCCCCGTACGTGGTCATCGGCGGCAACGGCGAACTGGCCGAGATCATCGAGCGGCAGGCGCTGCTGCTGGGCTGGGAGGCCGCGCTGGTCACCGGCCGGGAGGAGGCCGCCAAGCTGATCGAGGCCCGCCGGGACGCGGCGTGCGTGGTCATGCTGAGTCACGACGAGGAGTTCGACGTGCCGACGCTACGGGTCGCGCTGGCCGCGGGGGTTCCGTACATCGGGGCGCTCGGGTCGCGGCGCACGACGGCGCGGCGGCGGGACGGGCTGGTCTCCGCGGGCGTGAGCGAGGCCCAGCTGGCCCGCGTGCACGGCCCGATCGGCCTGGACCTCGGGGCCCGTACGCCGGCGGAGACCGCGCTGGCGATCTGCGCCGAGATCCTGGGGGTGCTGGGGGCCCGCACGGCGGGTGCGCTGCGGGATTCCGACGGGCCCATCAACTCCTAGCCCTCCCAGTCCCCCGTCTTCCTCGTCGGCGTTCTCGTCGGCGTTCCGCCCCGGATGCCGCACAGCTCCCGGGACGGAAGTGCGCAGATCTGGGCGATGTGAGCGAAACTGGGCAGCATGGACACGATCCTGAGCGTGGACGCGATCCTCAGCCACATCGCGTGGTTCCTGTTCGTCGGACTGGTCGTCGTCGCCCTGCTGCTCGGCGGATTCAAGCTGGGTCAGCGGGTGCGGGCCAAGGAACCGCCGCCGCCCACCACCGCGGAACAGCCGAACCTGCCGAACGGCGGGGCGGTCTACGAGGTCCGCGAGGAGCGGGATCCGGTGGAGATCCCCGAGGGCGGCCTGAGGCCGCATGAGATGCAGGGCTACGGAAACTTCGGC
This sequence comes from Streptomyces sp. NPDC048424, assembly GCF_040651555.1. Classification (NCBI taxonomy): domain Bacteria; kingdom Bacillati; phylum Actinomycetota; class Actinomycetes; order Kitasatosporales; family Streptomycetaceae; genus Streptomyces; species Streptomyces sp. NPDC048424. The sequence continues at coordinate 227,850 of NZ_JBEZKE010000009.1, forward strand.
TCCACGACCTCCACCCATCCGGACGAGGTCAGGAAGGAGCGCGAGTCCGGCTACGAGCTGCCCGAAGGCCCGGGCCCGCACCCGCAGCCGGGGTCTCCCCCGGACTCGGGACGCGGTGCGCACGCCTGACCTCCGGCGATCCGGCCGTCCGTTCATCCAGCCCCCCTCTGGCCCGTGCGCCCCGCGCGGGTCAGAGGTCTGACCGCAGTCAGAGGTCTGGCCGCAGCCGGAGCACTTCCGGCGGCGGGTGCCGGGTCGAGGTGTGCCGGACCTCCGCCGTGAGCGGCGGGTCGAGCGGCCGGAAGGGGACCTCCCCGAGGCCGATCGCCGTCACCGTGGCCGGAGCAGCGGCAGTTGACGCGGCATTCGCCGTCGCCGTGCGCGAGGCCAGTTCCGCGGCCACCTCCGCGCGCAGCGCCGCCGTCAGCGGGCTCGACACCAGCGGGGTCTCGTCCCCGACCGGCAGCACGAGCACCAGGGCGAGCGGCCGGCGCGGGGTCCCGGTGTAGCCGATCACCGCCGCGTCCCGGACGTCCGTGTGCCGGAGCTTCTGCCAGCCGCGCCGCCCGGCCGGGTAGGCCTGGTCCAGCCGCTTGACGACCAGTCCCTCGATACCGCTGGCCGGCAGGGTCTCGTACCAGGTGGCGGCCAGTTCCGGGTCGGTCGTCATCGGTACGGGCTGCAGCGGCGGCCCGAGCGGCAGGAGCAGGTCGACGAGGAGCGCCCGGCGGCGCTCGTACGGGCGTGCGCGCAGGTCGAGCCCGGCCAGTTCCAGTACGTCGAAGGCGGCGTACGAGGCCGGCAGGCTCTGGGCGAGTACGGCGGCCCGCGCGGCCGTGGCCGCCGCCCGCCGCTGGACGAGGGCGAAGTCCGTACGGCCGGCGTGCCAGACCACCACCTCCCCGTCGAGGACCGTCGCGGCGGGCAGGTGCAGCGCGGCCGCGGCCAGGTCGGGGAAGGCGCTGGTCACGATGCGGCCGGAACGCGCTTGGAGGACCACCTCCTCGGCCGTGCGCACGATCACCAGCCGGTGGCCGTCGAACTTCGGCTCGTACGCCAGCCCCGCCGCGCGCGGCAGGGTGCGTACGGCCGCGGCCAGCGCGACGCGGATCACGGCCGGTCACCGGGCAGTCGGCCGGCCCGGTCCGGGTCGGTCAGCGGGGCGAAGAGGTCCCCGTCGCGCTCCAGGCGCGGCGCGATGTCGTCGGCGAGGAAGACCAGGGCGGCGGGGGTCCGGCAGGCCTCGACCTCCTCCCAGGACACCGGCGCGGACACGGTCGGCCGGGCCCGCGCGCGCAGGGTGTAGGGAGCGGCGGTGGTCTTGGCGGCGGCGTTCTGGCTGTGGTCGACGAAGACCTTGCCGGGGCGCAGGGCCTTGGCCATGCGGTGCACCACCAGGTCGGGGAGCTCGCGCTCGGCCTCCTGGGCGAGCTGCTTCGCGTACGCCGACACCTGCGCGGACGGGGTCGGCTCCAGCGGCACGGCCAGGTGCATGCCCTTGGAGCCGGAGGTCTTGGCGTAGGCGTGCAGGCCGTCGGCGGCGAGCCGCTCGCGCAGCCACAGCGCGGCGGCGCAGCACTCGACGACGGTGGCGGGCGCGCCGGGGTCGAGGTCGAGCACCATCCGGTCGGCGACGGCGGGGCTGCCGGCGGGCCACTGGGGGGTGTGGAGCTCCACGACGAGGTTGGCGGCCCACATGAGGGAGGCCATGTCGGCGATGACCACCTGCTCGGCGGAGAGGTCGTCGGAGCGGGGCACGGGGGTGGTCTTCACCCAGTCGGGTGTGCCGGGCGGCGGATTCTTGGTGAAGAAGAGCTGGCCGTCGGGTCCGTCGGGATAGCGCAGGAAGGACATCGGCCGGTCGTGGACGTGGGCGAGGAGCGGGCCCGCGACGGTGGCGTAGTAGTGGAGCACCTCGCCCTTGGTGAAGCCGGTCTCCGGATAGAGGACCTTGTCGAGATTGCTGAGCGCGATGCGACGGCCCTCCACCATGGTGATCGGCGTCATACGATGAGACTGCCACGAAACAGGAGGAACCGTGCGATCCATATGGAACGGGGCGATCTCCTTCGGCTTGGTCAGCATTCCGATCAAGCTCGTGAACGCCACCGAGAGCCACTCGATCTCCTTCCGCCAGATCCACCTCGGCGACGGCGGACGGATCCGCTACCGCAAGGTGTGCGAGCTGGACGGCGAGGAGGTGTCGAGCGCCGAGATCGGCAAGGGGTACGAGGAGGCCGACGGGTCGGTCATCCCGATCACGGACGAGGACCTGGCGCAGCTGCCGCTGGCGACCGCGAAGACGATCGAGATCATGTCGTTCGTGCCCGCCGACGAGATCGATCCGTTGCAGATGGACGCGGCGTACTACCTCGCGGCGAACGGGGCGACGGCGGCCAAGCCGTACACGCTCCTGCGGGAGGCGCTGAAGCGGAGCCGGAAGGTCGCGATCGCCAAGTACGCGCTGAGGGGGCGGGAGCGGCTGGGCATGCTGCGGGTCGTCGACGACGTGATCGCGATGCACGGGTTGTTGTGGCCGGACGAGATCCGGGCGCCGGAAGGCGTGGCGCCGGAGGTCACGGTGTCGGTACGGGATGCCGAACTCGACCTGGCGGACGCGCTGATGGCGACGCTGGGCGAGGTGGAGATGGCCTCGCTGCACGACGACTACCGGGAGGCCGTGGAAGCCATGATCGCGGCGAAGGCGGGGGGCGGGTTCGAGCCGGTGGAGTCCGAGCGGGAGCCGGCCGGGGGCCAGGTCATCGACCTGATGGCGGCGCTGGAGAAGAGCGTGCGGGCGGCGAAGGCGTCTCGGGGGGAGGTGGAGGGGGATGCGGGTGCCGGTGCGGGTGCCGGTGCGGGTGCCGGTGCGGGTGCCGGGGGTGAGGTGACTCCTCTACGGCGCAAGGCGCGGGGTGCGGGTGCGGGCGCGGGTGCGGCTGCGCCGAAGGCGGTGGGCGGGAAGAAGTCGACGGCGGCTTCGGCGAAGAAGACTGCGGCGTCGGCGTCGGCCGCGACGAAGAAGAAGGCGACCACGGGCAAGTCGGCGGCCACGAAGTCCACTTCGGGTGCGGGTGCGGCCGCGAAGAAGACGGGGGCGGGGGCGAAGAAGGCGGCGACGCCTCGGAAGCGGTCCTCCGCCTGAGGGGGCGGGGGCTCCAGAACCTGGGGCTCCGCCCCGGACCCCGCGCCTCAAACGCCGGCGGGGCTGGAGTTCGCGGCGCGGCCGGGGGCTATGTGGAGGGGAGCCAGGTTCTTGTGTCGCGGGCCTGGGCGAAGAGGGTTTCGATTTCTGGGGGTTTGAGGGTGGTGGGGGATCCCGTGAGGTCCGAAGTGGCCGTCGGGGGATGGAGGATGCGGATGTCGCGGACCGTGGGGGCCTTGTCGATGCGGGAGGCGTCGACCAGGGCCAGGGCCGGGGTGACGCGGGCGGTGAGGGTCAGGGAGGCGCGGGCTGCCGCGCGGCGGAGCCAGCGGGGGTCCGGGCGGGGTTCCGTACGGCCCACCGTGAGCAGGAGGTCGCCGACCACCGCGCGCTGACGGCGGCCCGGGACCGTACGCACGCAGAAGATCCCGGCCGGGCCGATGAGCAGGTGGTCGATGCGGCCCAGACCCGGCAGCGGAACGCAGTGCAGGGTCCGCCATCCGTCCGGCTCCAGGGCGTCGAAGGCGTCGCCGATCCGCTGCTGCGCGGTGAGGTCCTGGCGCAGCCGGTGCCGGGCGCGGGTGCCCGCCGAGCCGTGTTCGAGGTCGCCCAGCAAGGTCTCGCCGGGGCGGTTCGGGGCCAGGTCCGCGTCCGGCGGGAGGGCGAGGCGCCGCAGGTCGGCCGCCGTGGGGACCGGGGGCGGGCCGATCGAGACGGTCCCGCTCAAGTAGGGGCGCAGCACCGCCAGGATCGCCTCGCGGTGGTCGTCCGCGAGGACGCTGATCCGGTTGGCCTGCCGGTCGTACCAGCCAACCGCCTGCCCGTCGGGCAGGTTGACGTACAGCCGGCCGCGGCCGGGCCGGCCGCTCGGCAGTACCTTGAGTCCGCGCATCGCCCTCACCCCCGCCGTCCATGGGAGCAGCCGGAACGCCGCACCACAATCCCTCGGTTGTGTAACGACTCCGACGGGACGTTGCGGCTTCGCTGTTACACGTCCGGGGCTCGGCCGCAACGGCAGGCCCCTAGGTTTGTCCCACCTGGACACGCCAGGGCCTGACCAGCACCAGCACCGAAGGGCTTCCCGTGAGCACCGTCAGCCGCCGCCGCACCCTCGTTCGCGCCGCCGCCGTGACCGCATGTGCCGCGAGCCTGCTGGCGCTGCCCGCCGCCGCCGCGCTGGCCGAAGGGGTGCCGGCGGCCTCGTCCGCGCACTCCGCGGCCCCGCAGCGGACCCTGGTCAAGAGCCTCTCCCTCGCGGACGGCGAGTCCACGGCGAAGGTCTACCGAACCCTCCAGGGCGCGTACCAGGCCGAGATCCTGACCGCCGACGGCTCCAAGGCGACCACGCTGACCAGCCGCGACGGCGTCACCGACTTCGGCACGGCCGGGGAGCTGCACGCCGCGCTGGACTCCACCGGACAGTTGACCTCCTGGGTCGGTGAGACCACCGCACAGGGCGGCGGGCACGTCGTCGCGGGCGACGGGCACAAGACCGGTACCCGCAGTGGGCACGTGGTCCCCGCCTCGGCTCCGCAGCGGCCGGCCGCGGGCGGCCTCCGGGACCTCGCCTCCGCCCCGGCCGACGCGCAGCGGCTGAGCACGCTGGCCGACGGACCGGGCGAGGGCGTGCTGCTGCTCGCGGCCGGCGGCGGCATCGCGGCCGTCGGCGCCGCCGGGCTCGGCTTCGCGATGCTGCGCCGAGGGCGCACGGACAGCTGACATCCCAAAGGGGACGTACCTCCGCATATGGTTGACGCCATCGGTCGACATCAGTTGTCGGTCGTCGTCAGTCGTCGTAGTGCGGAGAGAAGGGCACGGGCAGTTGTGAACAGGCTTCGCGCCTTGGGGCCCTGGCCCTACGCCCTGCCGGCCCTGGCCCTGCTTCCGCTGCTGGCCGGCTGCGGCGACACCGGCGAGCTGGTCGCGGCCGGCGCCACGCCGACCGCGAGCGGGCCCGTCCACCTGTGGCCCGACCGTACGGGGGCGACCGTACCGCCCGCCGATCCGGGCGGGGCCCCGCCCGAGTACGTCAAGGGGATCCCGCCCGTCCGCGACCAGGACGTGCACGGGGTCGATCCGGTGGCCCTCGTCCAGGCGGAGCTGCGGGCCCACCCGAACACCGACGTCGGCGCCGACGGGATGCCGGCCGAGACCGCGGCCGCGATCAGGGCCTGCGCGAAGGACGGGGAGGACGGGGACGGCGGGGACGGCGGGGACGCGGAAGCCGGGGCGTGCCCGGTGCTGACGCCGTACTACCGGGACCTCACGGGCAACGGCAAGGACGAGCTGATCGTCGGCATCGAGTTCCCCGACCGGATGATGTCCGTACGGGTGTACACGGCGGACCCGGACGGACGGCTCAACCGGATCATGGCGACCACGCAGACCGTCATCTCGGTGGAACTGGCCGGGCGGGACGTGGTCCTGCGGGTGCCCAGCGGGAACCGCGGCTACGAGCTGATCACCGCCTGGTCCTGGGACGAGAAGCAGCTCACCATGCTGCCGACGCGCGAGCAGGTCGTGCGGGTGCCCGCGAGTGGGCAGGGCCCGGCGAACCGCGGCCCCGGATCCGGCCCCGGCCCTGGCCCCGGAACCGGCCCCGGCCCCGGCCCCGGCCCCGGCCCCGGCCCTGGCCCCGGAACCGATTCCGAGCCGGTCCGGCCATGAGACCGGGGCTGCCCGCCTGGACGGCCACGCTGACCTGGAAGTCGGCGTGTTTCATCGTGGTGATGTGCTGCTCGCTGGCGGCCGTGCTGGGTGTGCTCGTCCACGTGGAGGTCACCCGGCAGACGGTGGCCACGGCGCGCGAGAAGGCACTCGGCAAACTGCACGACGTCTCGCGCGCGTACGAGGCGGGCGAGGCACTGCCGCGCGACGCGGGGCTGGATCCCGTGGGCCTGCCGTCGACGCTGCGGGCGCTCGCCGTCAGCGGGCAGCGGGGGACGGTCGTGGCGGAATATCGGGGCCGCCCGGTGATGTGGGCGGCGGCCCCGGCGGACGGCCGGGCGCTGGCGACCGCCGTCGACTACGGGCAGAGCGCGCGCACGATCAGCGGGCTCGACCACGCGATCATCGGCTCGTCGGTGCTGGCGATCGGCGGCACGCTGCTGGTCGGCGCGTTCGCGGTGACCCGGGTGACGCGGCGGCTGCACCAGACGGCGACCGTGGCGCGGCGGATCACCCAGGGCGACCTCGACGCGCGGGTGGACGACCCGCGGACGAAGGACCCCTCGCGGCACCAGGACGAGGTGGCGACGGTGGCGGGGGCACTGGACACGATGGCGGGCAGCCTCCAGTCGAAGCTGGAGAGCGAGCGGCGGTTCACGGCGGACGTGGCGCACGAACTGCGCACACCGCTGACGGGGTTGCAGGCGGCGTCGGAGCTGTTGCCGGAGAGCCGGCCGACGGAGCTGGTGCGCGAACGGGTACGGACGATGCGGCAGCTGACGGAGGACCTGCTGGAGATCTCCCGGCTGGACTCGGGCAGCGAGGTGGTCGAGACCGACCTGCACCAGCTGGGGCGGCTGGCCGGGCGGGTGGTACGGGCTTCGGGGACGGACACGGAGGTGGTGGTCGTCCGGGACGCGCACGTGGAGACGGACCGGCGCAGGCTGGAACGGGTGCTGGGCAACCTGGTGGCCAACGCCCACCGGCACGGGCGCCCGCCGGTGGTCCTGACGGTGGACGGGCCGGTGGTGACGGTACGGGACCACGGGGACGGCTTCCCCGACTACCTCCTGGCGCACGGCCCGCAACGCTTCCGCAGCGGCGGCGGCAAGGGCCACGGCCTGGGCCTGACGATCGCGGCGGGCCAGGCTGCGGCGATCGGCGCCCGCCTGGAGTTCCGCCGAGCGGACGCCGGCGGCGCCTTGGCCGTCCTCTCCCTACCGGCCTCCTGACCGGAGGCTCGGCGGTCGGGGCCTCGGTTCCCGCACCGCGCCCTTCCGCGGGCTTGGCGGGAGGCAGTTCGGCCCCGTACCGCGCCCTGCCGGGGGCTCGGCGAGGGGCGCCTCCCACACCAGCCTCCCAACCGGAGGCTCGCGGGAGGCCGTTACCGTGCCAGGCTTCCGGCCCGAGGCCCAGCGAGCCGGGGGCAGCGGCGGGAGGTTCAACGGCGCGGGCGCGCCCCCCGCGCCAGGCCCCGGCCCACCGCCGGGGCCAGCCGGAGGCTCGGCGGGAGGCCGTTCCCTTGCCGGTCCTCCGGCGCGAGGTTCGTCGGACGGGGATACGGCTCCCATGCCCGGGCTCGGCGGGAAGCTGGACGGCGCGGGCGCGCGCCACCCGCGCCGGACTACCGCCGGGGATGGCGGCAGGGTGGGCCAACCGGAGTTTCGGCGGGTGGCCGTTCCCGCGCCGTGCGCAGGCCTGCCGGCCGGGGGTGCTCCCTTGCGGGGGGACTTGGTGGGAGCGGTGGGGGTACCGCACCGGCTCGGCGGGGGCCGTTCCATGGCCGGGTATCCAGCCCGCGGCTCGGCGAGTGAGAGGTGCGGAGCGCACCGGGCGGCAGCCCGGGGAAGGGTGGCGCAGCGATACAACCGCGGTCTGCGCCGAGCACCGCGTACGACCCCCGGACCGCACCGGAGGGAGACGGCGGGGGCCGGGTAATCATCGGGACGAGGCGCAGTCGTGTCCGAACCGGGCAACCTTGATCGGCGTACGGGCGACACGGCGCGCGCCGGAGGGGCTCGGTCGGGGGCGGGTGTGTGCCGGGGTGATCCCCGCAGGGCGCCGAACGCACTGCCGCCGAGCCCTCCGACCCCTCGACACGTTCGGCGCCCGAGGAGACACCCCGGCGCGCGCCCGACCCCGACCGAGGCCCGACCCCATCAACCCGGCCCCGCGTACCGGCGACACGGCGCGCGCCGGAGGGGCTCGGGCTGGGTCGGGTGTGTGCCGGGGTGATCCCCGCAGGGCGCCGAACGCACTGCCGCCGAGCCCTCCGACCCCCCGACACGTTCGGCGCCCGAGGAGACACCCCGGCGCGCACCCGACCCCGACCGAGGCCCGACCCCATCAACCCGGCGACGGGGTCGCGCCGGGCCTTGGCATCAGGGGCGGCGAGGGGGCTTGGTCCAGGGCCAGCGGGGCTTCGGCTTTTGTCCCGACGGGCGGAACTCGTACTTCCAGCCCTTCTGGAGGCCCAGTCGCTTCGAGTACCCCGACGGAACGCGTTCGTACAGCAGCACCGTCGCCGGCCCGTCCGGCACCGGGACGGGAATCTCGTACCACTTCGGCGGGTGTCCGGTCAGGCCGAGGAGGATCGGGAGGACCCGGCCGTCCATCGGGCCGCCCTCGAACGGGGTCGGTTGGCTTCTCACCCCACCAGTGTCACAGCAGGTGGGCGGCCTCGGAGACCACCGGGATCACCCGGCGGGCCAGCACCCCGACCGGCCCGTCCGCCGATTCCAGCGCGAGCGCGGCCCGCGCGGCCGCCGCGGTTTCCGGGTCGGTGGCCGCGGTGGCCGTCAGCAGGGCGATGAACTGGTCCAGCAGCCAGTCCCGAAGCCGCTCGACCTCCGGCTGCTTGCCCTCGTCGATCCAGATCAGGGAGGCCGCCTCGACGGCCGTGATCCACGTACGGACCATCATGCGCAGCCGGGGACCGGGCGCCGGGACACCCAGGTGGACGAGGATCTGGTCCGCCGCGGCCCGGCGGATGCCGTCCACCGTCGCCGTCGTGCGGGAGGTCTCCACGACGCTGCCGCCCTGGAGGAGCGCGGCGAAACCGGCGTCGTGTTCGTCGACGAAGGCGAGGTAGCGGTCCAGGGCCCGGGCCAGGCGCTGGGTCAGCGGCCCCTGCTGGGGTTCGGCGAAGCAGAGTTCGAGGAGGTCCGCCGCCGAGCGGAGGGCGGCCTCGTAGAGCTGCTGCTTGCCGCCCGGGAAGTAGCGGTAGACGAGCGGGCGCGAGACCCCGGCGGCCTCCGCGACGTCGTCCAGCGAGACCTCCTCCGGCGCCCGGTGCGCGAACAGCGAGAGGGCCGCGTCGAGGAGTTGGGCTCGCCGCTCCTCGACGCTGAGCCTGCGGTAGGCGCGTACGGTCATGACCGCAGGGTAGCCCCACGGGCGCCGCCGGGGCCCGGTCCGACCGATCTCCGCAGACCGGTCCAGGCCGGTCCGGGGGCGGTCCAGGCCGGTCCGGGGGCGGTCCAGGCCGGTCCGGGAGCGGTCCAGGCCGGTCCGGGAGCGGTCCAGGCCGGACGGGCTTGACCCAGGCCGGCCCAGGCCCGGCCCGCGCCCCCGCCCGGCCCCCGGGCCTACGCCAGCAGGCCCGAGCTCTTCCACAGCCTCCGGCCGACTCCGCGCAGGACGCCGATGTCGTCGAGGAAGTCGGTGAGCCGCTTCGCTCCGGTCTGCATGACCTCACGGCGGTGGCCGCTCGCCCTGACCTGGGCGACGGCCTCGCGGCGGTCCAGGCCGACGTTGTCGTAGACGGCCGGGTTCACGAACGCCAGCGAGAAGACGCGGGCGGCCTCTCCGCAGCTGATCCGGGTGAGCTCCTGCTCCCAGCGCGGGGCCGTCAGCATCTGGCGGCGCAGTTCCTCGCGGGCGTACCGGACGTGCCGGGCCTCCTCGATGACGTGGATCCGGGTGACCCCGCGGACCAGCGGCTGGACGCGCTCGTCCGGGAAGGTCAGGCGCTGCATCCAGTCGAGTATCTCCTCGCCGAGGAGGGTGCAGGCGAAGGATCCGGGTGTGGTGGAGACCGTCTTCAGGATCCGCGCGAGGTTGTGGTTGACGCGGGAGACCGGGTACTCGGGGCTGCCGCTCTGCTTGATCATGCGGGCGAACATCATGGAATGGCGGCACTCGTCGGCGATCTCGGTGAGTGCGTAGCGCACGTGATTGCTGGTCAGCGACTTGTCGTAGATGTGCCGGACCATCAGCTGCATCAGGATGATCTCGAACCAGATGCCGAGCGAGCCGAGCGCCGCCGCCTCGTGGCGGGACAGGTCGATGCGCTGCTCCTCCCCCATCTTCTTCCACAGCGGGGTGTCGTAGAGGGAGAGCAGCTCGGGCGGCCAGTAGTACTTGCCCTCGACGGTGGGGGCGTCCCAGTCGAGTTCCTTGTCGGGGTCGAAGGAGTGCTTGGCCGAGGATTCGAGCAGTCGCTCGGCGATCTGCTCCCGGTCCTTCAGCAGGCCGAGGGCGTCCCTGAGCGCGGCTCGTTCGGTCACGGTCGTCATGGTTTCGGACACCTCGTGGTCGAGTTACCGGCGGTCATTTCTTATGAGACTGCCTGTCAGCAAGGTCGTCAATCCCCCGCGCACGACTTGTTGACCCCGTGTCTACCAACGTGTGACCCTGCCAACTGTCCGGTCCCGCACGGCAGTACGTGAGACGAGGGGGCGTCAGTGTCGACGCACGAGCTCTACACCGAGGACCCGGGCGAGGCCGTCTGGCAGATCCCCGCCTCCGGCTCCGCCCGCTTCAGCTGGGAGTACGAGGACGGCCGCGAGCGGCTCCTCGCGCTCTACCAGAAGGGCAAGGACAAGCAGTGGGACGGCGCCAAGCGCATCGACTGGGACATCGAGGTGGACCCGTACGATCCGCTCGGCACCCCCGACGAGGCCCTGCCGCTGTACGGGACGCGGCACTGGGCCAAGCTCACCGCGCAGGACAAGGGCGAGCTGCGCCGCCACTTCACCTCCTGGAACTTCAGCCAGTTCCTGCACGGCGAGCAGGGCGCGATGGTGTGCGCGGCGCGGATCGTGGAGTCGGTGCCGGACCTCGACGCGAAGTTCTACTCCGCCACGCAGACCATGGACGAGGCCCGGCACGCCGAGGTGTTCGGGCGCTTCCTGCACGAGAAGGTCGGGATGCTGTACCCGATCAACGACAGCCTCCAGGGGCTGCTGGGCGACACCCTGCGCGACTCCCGCTGGGACATGCCGTACCTGGGCATGCAGGTGCTCATCGAGGGGCTGGCGCTGGCCGCCTTCGGCATGATCCGCGACACGACCGCGAAGCCGCTGCCGAAGCAGCTCCTGGCGTACGTGATGCAGGACGAGGCCCGGCACGTGGCCTTCGGGCGGATGGCGCTGCGGGACTACTACCGGCAGCTCACGGACGCCGAGCTGCGCGAGCGCGAGGAGTTCGTGATCGAGGGCTGCCACCTGATGCGGGACCGGCTGCTCGGGGTGGAGGTGCTGGAGAATTTCGGCATCGCGGCGAAGGAGGCGGAGCAGCTCAGCGAGCAGTCGGAGTTCGTGCACCTGTTCCGGAGGCTGCTGTTCAGCCGGATCGTGCCGTGCGTGAAGGACATCGGGCTGTGGGGGGAACGGCTCCAGCGGGCCTATCTGGACATGGGCGTCTTCGAGATGGGCGACTCCAACCTGGACCTGCTGATGAGTCAGGACGAGGAGATCGCGGAGGTCCTGGACCGGGAGCGGTTCGCGGCGGAGGAGGCCCTGCGGGTGGCGGAGGTCGAGGCCGCGGTAAGGGAGGGCGCGAACGACGACGCCCCCGGCTAGGCCCACGAACCCTCGGCGAAGCCGGGGCCCGGCCGGGGCGAAGCCGGGGCGAAGCCGGGGCGAAGCCGAGGCCGGGCCAGGGCCCGTGCGGGCCGGAGCCGGGCCAGGCCAGGACCGGGGCCGAGGGAAGGGCCCGGGTCAAAACGGGCCAGGTCCGGGGCCGGGCGAGCCGAGGCCGGGCCAGGGCCTGAGCGGGCCAGTGCCAGAGCCGAGGCCGGGGCCAGGGCCGGAGCCGAGGTCAGGGCTGAGCCTGGCTGGGCGGGGGCCGGTTGTGACGGGGCCGGGCGCGCGCCGGGGCGTCTCCTCGGACGCCGAACGTGTCGGGAGGTCGGAGAGCTCGGCGGCAGTGCGTTCGACGCCCTGCGGGGATCACCCCGACACACACCCGACCCCGCCCCAACCGGCCCGCTTCGATCCCAGCGGCCTTTCGGCTGCGCCGCACTACTCCAGCCTTGGCGCACCACCTTCGGCTACGCCGCACCAAATCCAGCTTTGCCGCACCAAAATCCAGCCCCGCCGGCGATTGAGGCGCGGGGTCCGGGGCGGAGCCCCGATCTTTGACCCGCGCCACCTCCGGCTTCGCCGCACCACTCCGGCCCTGCCGCACAATCCAGCCCCGTCGGCGATTGAGGTGCGGGGCGGAAGCCCGGTGGGGTTATGGGGGCGGGGTCAGTGCGGCCTCCATCACCGCGCGGGCGATCGGCGCGGCCGCGCTGTTGCCGCTGATGTCACCCCGGTCCGCCGCCGCGTCCTCGACCACCACCGCCACCGCGACCGCCGGCAGCGGCGAGCCCTCCGCCTTGGCCCAGGAGATGAACCAGGCGTACGGGGTCCCCACGTTGCCGACGCCGTGCTGTGCGGTGCCGGTCTTGCCGCCGACGACCGCGCCCGGGATCGCCGCGTTCCGGCCCGTCCCGTTCTCCACGACCTTCACCATCAGGTCCTGCATCCGCAGCGCCGTGGCCGGGTTCATCGCCCGGCCCAGGCTGCGCTGGTCCCCGCGCCGGACCGGGGAGCCGTCGTCCTGGGTGGTGCGTTCCACCAGGTAGGGCGATTTGAGCTCGCCGCCGTTGGCCACCGCCGCCGCCACCATCGCCATCTGGAGAGGGGTGGCCTTCGTGTTGAACTGGCCGATCGAGGACAGCGCCAGCTGGTCCTGGCTCATGTCGGTGTCGAAGTTCGACCGGGACACCCAGGAGGGCACCCGCAGCCCCGCCCCGTTGAATCCGAAGCGGCCGGCCGCCTCCACCATCGCGCGCAGCCCGACCTGTACGCCGATCTTCGCCATCACCGTGTTGCAGGACCACTGCACGGCGTCCGCCATCGAGGCGTCCTCGCACCCCGTGGCCGCGTTCGGCAGCAGGGTGCTGGTCCCGGGCAGCGGGTACGGGTCCGGGGTCCGGGTCGGCGCGTCCACGTCGGTGACCACGCCCGCGTCGAGCGCGGCCGCAGCCGTCACGATCTTGAAGGTGGAGCCGGGCGGGTACGTCTCGCGCAGCGCCCGGTTGAGCATCGGCTTGGCCGGGTCCGCGTTCAGGCGTGCCCAGGCGTCCTTCACCCGCGTGCCCGTCCCCGACAGCTCCGCCGGATCGTACGAGGGGCTGCTGACCAGCGCGAGGATCCTCCCGGTGGCCGGTTCGACGGCGGCCACCGCCCCCCGCTTGCCCGCGAGCCCGGCGTACGCGGCCAGCTGCATGCCGGAGCGGACGGTGGTGGCGGCGTTCCCGCCGGCCGGGCGGCCGCGGGCCAGGTCGTACCAGAGCGGGAAGGCCGAGAGGCCGGGGTCCGTGCCCGACAGGACCGCGTCCTCGGCGCGCTCCACGAAGCTGGTCCCGTACGTCTGGGAGGAGAAGCCGGTGACCGGCGCGTAGAGCGGGCCGTTCGCGTAGGTCCGCTCGTAGCGCAGCAGCTGGCCGCTGTCGCGGGAGCCGGTGACGGGCCGCCCGTCGACCAGGATGTCCCCGCGCGGCTTCGCGTAGCGCTCGATGGCGGGGCGTTTGTTGGCCGGGTTCGCGCCGTAGGCGGCGGACTCCCAGACCTGCACGCGGGCGAGGTTGACCAGCAGGGCGACGAGGAGGAGCGCGCAGAAGTACGCGCACCAGCGGATGTAGCGGATCACGGGGCCTCCTCCTCGGCGGGGCGCGGCCTGCGGGCGCTGTCGCTCAGCCGGACCAGCAGCGCGACGATGATCCAGTTGGTGACGACGGAGGAGCCGCCCTGGGCGAGGAAGGGCATGGCCATGCCGGTGAGGGGGATCAGCCCGGTGACTCCGCCCGCGATGACGAACACCTGGAGGGCGACGATCGAGGCGAGCCCGGTGGCGAGCAGCCGGCCGAAGGGGTCGCGCAGGGCGAGCCCGGCGCGGAAGCCGCGGGCGACGAGGAGTCCGTAGAGGAGCAGGATCGCGGCGAGGCCGACGAGGCCGAGTTCCTCGCCGGCGGTGGCGAGGATGAAGTCCGACTTGGCGGCGAAGCCGATGAGGAAGGAGTGGCCGTGGCCCAGCCCGGCGCCGAGCAGGCCGCCGGCGGCGAAGGCGAAGAGGGACTGGGCGAGCTGACCGGGGCCTTCGCCGCGCTCGATGGAGGCGAAAGGATTCAGCCAGTCGTTCACGCGGCTGTGCACGTGCGGTTCGAAGGTCCCGACGGCGTACGCGCCGAGGGCGGCGAGCAGCAGCCCGATCGCGATCCAGCCGATCCGCCCGGTGGCGGTGAACAGCATGATCACGAACAGTCCGAAGAAGAGCAGCGAGGTCCCCAGGTCCCGCTCCAGCACGAGCAGGCCGACGCTGAGCAGCCAGATCGCGAGGATCGGGCCGAGGACGCGGCCGGGGAGCAGGCGCAGCTTCCAGAAGAGCCGGCGGCCGGTGAGGGCGAGGGCGGTGCGGTTCGCGGCGAGGTAGGCGGCGAAGAACACGGCGAGCAGGATCTTGGCGAACTCCCCCGGCTGGAAGGAGAGTCCGGCGAACCGGATCCAGATGTGCGCACCGTTGACCGCCGGGAAGAAGACCGGGATCAGCATCAGCACGAGGGCGGCGGCGACCGACAGGTAGGCGTAGCGCTGGAGCACGCGGTGGTCGCGCAGCACGACGACGACCAGGACGAACAGCGCCAGGCCGAGGGCGGACCAGCGGAGCTGGTCCCCGGCGGTGAGGTGGCCGGGGGTGGTCGCGTCGAGCCGCTGGATGAGGACGAGCCCGAGCCCGTTGAGCAGGACGGCGATCGGCAGGACGAGCGGGTCGGCGTACGGGGCCCTGAAGCGGACGGCGAGGTGGGCGAGGAGCGCGGCGGCGGCGAGCCCGCCGGCGTACCGGGCGGCGAGTCGGGGGGTGTGGCCGGTGGTGGCGAGGCCGACGTAGAGGTGGCCGAGGACGGAGACCATGACGGCGCCGGCGAGGAGCGTCAGCTCGACGCCGCGGCGCTTGGGGGCGCGGGCGTCGGGGGGCGGGGGCGCGGGCTCCGTCACCTTCGCCGTCAGAGCGGTCATACGCGAAACGTAGCAAGCAGACGGATGGTATGTCCGCTTATGTCATAGTGTGCCGAAGAGTCGTCAAAAACGGTCACACGTGAGGAGCCGAGGCGTATGGGACCCGTGGAATTCATCGTCCTCGCCTTCCCGGAGGAGCAGCTGCGGGTCCCGGCGATCGAGGCCGTGATGGGGCTGCGCAAGACCGGGGTGGTCCGGCTGATCGACGGGCTCGTGGTGACGAGGACCGCCTCGGGCGACGTGCTCGCGGCGGAGTTCGACGAGTTCGTGGAACTGCACGGGCTGCTGACGGGGCGGGACGTGGCACGGCTCATCGGACCGGAGGACGTACAGGAGGCGGCGGGGCTGCTGGAACGCGGCAGCTGCGCACTGCTGCTGGTGGTCGAGCACGTGTGGGCCGAGGACGCGGCGGTCGCCGTACGGGCGGCGGGCGGGCGGATCGTCGGCTCGGTCCGCATCCCGCCGGACCGGGTCCCGGCGGACCCCCGGGCGGGGGTGGCCTGATGTTCATCCGGCCGATGGGCGTGACGGTCCGGCCGGCGCAGCGGCCGGCGGGGCACCCGCTGCTACGGGGCCTGCTGGCGCGGGCGGCCGGGGCGGCGGAGGACACGGCGGGCGCGGTGGGCCCGCCCGGAGCGGCGCGCGGGGGCCTGCCGGCGCGGGAGGTCCGGGCCGGGGAGTCGCCGGGCGCGGATGCCCCGGCCGAGCGGGAACCGGGAACGGAGCCGGAGCCCGAGCCGGCTGAGGTGGCGGACGTTGCGGTGGAGGCGGCGGACACCCGGACGGGCCCGCCGACGGCCGCGCCCCCGCAGACCCCGCTGGTGGCCGAGCTCCGGCAACTGGCCGACCTGGCCCGCGAGGGCCTGCTGACCCCGGAGGAGTTCACGGAGGCCAAGGCCCGCCTGCTGCACGGCTGACGCCGCGCGGCCGCATCACGCGGCGCGACTCTTCGCCGCGCGGCGCCCGGACACCAGGGCGGGGACGACCGCGCAGACGCCGGCGGCGAGCGCGAGGCCCGCCACGGCCGGGTTGACGTAGCCGGGGACGGACTCGGCGGGGTAACTCCCGCCGCCGGTCGTCTCGCAGACGAACCGGAGGGGCACGTAGTCCACCGAGTAGTCGACGACCCTCGCGGCCCGCTCCTCCTGCGCCAGGGTCCGGCAGGGCAGCAGCGGCGACGAAGAGGCTCCGCCGTCTTCCGCCTCAACCACCGCACCGGCGAGGTGGAGCAGGCCCCAGGTGTAGAACCCGGCTGCGACGGCACCCAGGAGCGCGGCCACGTTCCGGTGCCACGCGCGGTGGCCCAGGGTGCCGAGGCCGTAGCCGAGCAGCCCGAGGGCCGCGACCGGTGCGGCCGGGATGAGCAGCAGAAGCAGGAGCGCCATCCGCGGAGTCCATCAGAACAGCCGCACGAACGCGAGGGCGGAACCGCCGGTCAGCCGGCGGTCAGTCGCCGGCCGGCGCCGCGAAGGTCTCGACGGGGCCGAATTCACCGAAAGTGGCCTTGTTGGCGGCCGGTACGCCCCGCATGTCCATGCACTGCTCGAAGCGGAGGGTGCGGCCCTGGCTGTCGATCCACTGGTCGATGTCGAAGCCGGTGACGCCCTTGGCCTTCATGGAACGCTGGGTGCGCGGGTCGACGGAGGCCACCTGGTCGATGCCGAGGTGCCCGGTGAGGTGGTAGGCGGGAGTCCCGCCCTGGTCCTCCATGCCCTTGCGCGCCGAGGGTCCGGTGGCGAGCAGCAGCTTGGCATAACCCGCGTAGTCCGCCTCGTTGCCGCCCTCGGAGCGGGGCATCTTCACCCAGCCGCTGCCGCTCTGGTTCCGGTTGCGGATGTAGTTGGCGTCCGTCGTCGTGACGGTTTCCATCCAGAGGGCCTGGGCGGCCGGGACCGCGCTCGCGGAGCGGACCTCGACCCGGCCGGTGAACCGGGTGCCGAGGTTGGAACGACCCGTCGTGGTCGAGATCTCCTGGCCCGCGGCTTCGGTGACGACCTTCACGGAGGCCGCGTACGGCGTTTTCTCGGCCTCCGCGAGGGCGGCCTCCGGGTCGAACGCCCCGGCGACGGGTGCGGCGGCGGTGGCCGCCGGCGCCGCCGTCGCGGCCGCCCCGCTCGACGCGTCCTTGCATCCGGACAGCGCGGTGAGGGCGACCGCAACGGCGGCCGTGGAGATTGTGGTGCTGCGGCGCATGGCAAATGTCATCATCGCCGGTCAGCTTCCCACGACGGCTTCCCCGACCTCGAATCGATTTTCGAGGTCGGGGCACCGGAGGCCGACGTGGGCCGGAGGGAACTACTTCCAGTGCTGGTAGTTTCCACCGTTGCAGCCGAGGGCGTAGACGTCGCCCCCGCTGTTGCTGTCGAGGCAGCGACCGGTCGCCTTGTTCTTCAGGTACCAGCCCTGGGAGTCCTTGAGCTCGTACCAGCGCTGCCAGTTGTTGTTGTTGGGCGTCAGCTCGTACACGTCGCCACTCGCATCGCTGTCGAGGTTCTTCATCTGGGTGGCGTTCAATTCGTTCCAGGTCACGCCGTCGTCGGTACGCGAGTCCATCCACAGGTTGTTGCCCCAGCACTGCCCCGTGGAAGGGTTGTTTCCATTGTGGAGGAGACACCTGCCCGTGGCCACGTTCTCCCAAGTGACCTGTCCGGCCTCGGCCGCAGCGGAGCCCGCCACTCCGATTATGAGCGTCGACGCGGCCGCCACTGCGCCGACAGCCGACAGAACTCGCTTCGCAATCATCCGAGATACCCCCGCTTGATGTGGATTGATTCGGACCTCACAAGAAAGGCCCTTGGAACGCTCCGGGAATTTAGCACGCCAATCCCAGGCCAGCAAGATCGTTTTGACGAGGGAGAACGCGTCGCGGACGATATGAATCCGCTTTTTCGACCTCGCGAATTAGGGCGATTTGCCCAGTACGGGCAACACTGCACCCTCTGGCATCTTTTTCGCCGGTCTGGCACACCAGCGGCACCACAGAGCCACCCAACTGCCCCTCCAAGTTGGGGAGTCGACACGGTCGCCGGGAGCACAAACTGCCGCGACGTTCAAGATCACGAGTGCTATCCTCTGGACTCCGGGTGGAAATGGATGCAATTCGCGAATGAACTTCCAATGAAAGGCGCTCGACAATGAGGGCGAAGTCCCGTCGTTACGCAATTCCCCTCCTTGTCGCCTCCATCGCAATCGCTGGATGCGGCGGGACCGGGAAGACGAAGAAGGACGAGATCGAGGAGCCCTCCATCCCTTCGGGCGTTGTCGGAGTACCGGGAGATCCCGCCAAGCCGATCAGTTTTGATATCGGAGGAGCCGCCCTTCGTCCCGGCGGAACCATGTCAATGCCATTGGATGCATACATACCCCAGGCCGACCGAGTGCAGCTGTTCCGCGCCCTCGACATTCTGGATCGGGAATGCATGAAGGAGCAGGGCGTGGATTGGCCCGGCCAGCCGCGAGAGCAGGGCGTCAATCTTCCTGTCGAGGCCGAGTACGGCGTGATCGACCTCGAGTGGGCCAAGCTCCACGGATACGAGGTGCCCCCGTCGGCGGACACCGTTGGCCGGGCGAACACCCCGCCTCCGGCCGAGCTGTCCAGCGCTGCCGTTGCCGCGTATTTCGGCAACCCGCAGAAAAAGGAACTCGGTTGCGAGGGCAAGAGCCAGCAGAGCCTTTCCACGTCGAAGTCCGAGGCGGCCTACCAGTACGTTCAAGGGCTCCAGGACAAGGCCCACAGCAGGTCGATGAACGACAGCCGCGTACGGGCGGCGAATGCCGAGTGGAGCAAGTGCATGAAGGATGCGGGGTTCTCGTATCCCGACCCGATGGCCGCGGCCACCGACAAGGTCCTCCTGGGCAAGGGTGGTGTGCCCTCCTCCACCCAGGAGAAGACCGCGGCCGCAGCGGACGCCACCTGTAAGCGCGTGACGCAGTACGTCCAGATCAGGGCGGTCGTGACGGCCGCCTACCAGAAGAGCCTCATCGAGAGCAACGCCGAGAAGCTCCGCGAAGGCCAGGGGGAGTGGACTCAGGTGCTCGAAAGGGCGAACGAGGTCCTGCGGGGCAAGCAGTAGGGATCCGGCGAGCCGGACCGTGCAACGCGGGCTCCGTCTCCCATTGCGGGCGGCCGGTCGCCCGACGCGGAAATGAACACTGGTCAGGGAGGGGATCTTGATGGGGCCTGACGACGCCGAGGGCGGGACTCGACGCCGGGTGGACGAGCAGCCGGAGCCGGAACCGATGCCGATGCCGATGCCGATGGCGGAACGAGCGGATCCGCAAGCCTCGGGGATCGGCCGCCGCCGCAAGGTGCTCGGGGTCGTGGTGGTGGCCGCCGCCCTGTTCTCCGTGGCCGGTGTCGGCGTGGGCTCGTTCATCAAGTCCCCGGCACAGGCTGCCGCGGACAAGACGGCGCCCCCTCCGTCGGTGCTTTCCGCGGCGCTGGAGAAGCGGGTGCTGAAGGACACGGTGACGATCAGGGGGATGGTCACCGCGGACCAGTCGGTGCAGGTGACCGGGGCGGCGGCGGGCGCGGCCGGTGGCGGCGCCAAGCCCGTGGTGACCAAGGTGAACGTGAAGGCCGGGGAGACCGTCGCCCCGGGCAAGGTCCTCGTCGAGACCTCCGGGCGTCCCGTGTTCGCCCTCCAGGGCGCCCTGCCGGTGTACCGGGACCTGAAGCCGGGAGCGACCGGGCAGGACGTGGCGCAGTTGCAGCAGGCGCTGACCACGCTGGGGCACAAGACGGGCGCCGACGCCAAGGGGACGTTCGGGCCCGGTACGAAGGCGGCGGTGCAGGCCTTCTACGCCACGATCGGCTACGACGTCGTTCCCGCCAGCCCCCAGGACAAGGAGCAGGTGGAGGGCGCGCAGACCGCCGTCACGCAGGCGGACCGGGCGTTCACCTCGGCGAAGGAGGCCTGGGAACGGGCGAAGAGCGGGGCGGCCGGGCAGGCCACCCCCGCGCCGGGCGCCACGGAGGGCTCCGTCGCCGGGCCCGCGGCCGGCAAGTCCCCCGACCCGAAGACCGGTTCGGCCACGGGCGGCGCCGCCTCCGGCGGCGGTGGCGGTGGCGCGGATCCGGTGAAGGAAGCCAGGCGGGCGATGGACTACGCGGCGGAGGACCTGACGAAGGCCAGGACCAAGTTGAGCGAAGTACAGGCGGCGGCCGGGCCGATGGTTCCCGCCGGTGAGGTGGTCTTCCTCAAGGGCTTCCCGGCCAGGGTGGACGCGGTGACCGCGGCCGTGGGGGCCACGGTGGGCGAGAGACTGCTCACCGTCTCCGCCGGGGACCTGGTGGTACGCGGCATGCTCGCCCAGCACGAGAAGGGCATGGTGCGGCCGGGCCAGAAGGTGCAGGTCCTGTCCGAGTTGAGCGGTGTCACGGCGACCGGCACGGTGCTGTCGGTGGCGGATGCCCCGGCCCCGCCGCCGGCTCCGGGCGGCGCGCAGGACGGCGCGCAGGGTGGTACGGCCGCCGGGGCCGCCCAGGGGTACCTGATGATCGTCAAGCCCGACGGCATGCTGGACGTCGCACTGGCGGGCCAGGACGTGCGCGTGACGGTGGAGGCCGCGGCCTCCTCGGGTCCGGTCCTCTCGGCGCCGGTCTCGGCGATATCCGCGGGAGCCGACGGCCGTACGTCGGTGACCGTGGTGGCCGGCGACGGCTCGCGACGGCGGGTGGAGGTCACGCCGGGGATGTCCGCCGACGGGTTCGTGGAGGTCTCGGCGGCCGCGGGCGGGCAGTTGGCCGAGGGCGAGAAGGTCCTCGTGGGCGAGAAGTCCGGCGCCGGCGGCCCGGGTGCGGGTGCGAGGTCGAGCCGGTGAGCTTCCTGTCCAAGGCCCGTACGGAGCCCAGTGCGGCCCCCGGTACGGCCCCACCCGTCATCCGTCTGGAGCACGTGGGGCTGACGTACCCCGGACCGCCCCCGGTCGCCGCGCTCAAGGACTGCGAACTGACCCTCGCCAGGGGCGAGTACGCCACCGTCGTCGGCCCGTCCGGTTCCGGGAAGTCCACCTTCCTGAACGTGGTCGGGATGATCGACGCACCCACCTCGGGCCGCTACCTGCTCGACGGCATCGACACCGGGACCCTGCGGGACGCGGACCGCACCGCGCTGCGCGGGCAGCGGATCGGGTTCGTCTTCCAGGCGTTCCACCTGCTGCCGCACCGCTCAGCGCTGGAGAACGTGATGCTGGCGATGGTCTACAACGGCACCCCGCGCAAGGAGCGCGGCAGTCGCGCCCGTGCGGCCCTGGTCCGCGTGGGCCTGGAGCACCGCGTCGACGCCCTGCCCACACGGCTGTCCGGCGGCGAGCGGCAACGGGTGGCGATCGCCCGCGCGCTGGTCGCCGCACCCTCCCTCCTGCTGTGCGACGAGCCGACGGGGAACCTGGACACCGTCACCGCGGGCTCGATCCTGGAACTCCTGGACGAGCTGCACGCGGACGGGATGACCATCCTCGTCATCACCCACGACCTCCAGGTGGCGCGGCGGGGGCAGCGGACCGTGTCCATTCGCGACGGTGTGCTGAGCGAGGCACTGAGCGAGACACTGAGCGAGACCGTGCGGGTGGGCACATGAGAGTGAGAGCGATGCCCCGCCGCCGCGACCACGGGATCCCCCCGTCCCGTTTCTCCGCGGCCGACCTGCTGTCCGAGTCCCTCGCCGGGGTGTTGCAGCGCCCGGCCCGCTCGGCGCTGACCGCTCTGGGCACGATCCTCGGCGTGGGCACCTTCGTGGCCATCCTCGGGCTGACCGCGACCACGTCCTCGCAGATCGACGCCCGGTTCAACGAGCTGACGGCCACCGAGGTCAACGTCGAGGACACCGCAGGAGCGGGCGACGCCACCTCCGGTGTCATCACCCCGAACGCCTTCCCGCCCGATGCCGACCGCCGCGTCGGCGCCCTCAACGGGGTCAAGGCGGCCGGGGTGTACTGGACCGTCTCCCTGCACGGGGCCTCGGTCCGCTCCGCACCCCCGGGTGTCGACGCGCCCGCCCAGCAGATGCAGGTGGTGGCCGCCTCCCCCGGTGTCCTGGAGGCGGCGGGGCCCCGGCTGAAGACCGGCCGCACCTTCGACCGCTTCGCCGGTGACCGCGGCGAACAGGTCGCCGTCATCGGCTCCGGCATGGCCTCCCGTCTCGGCATCACCACTCTGGAGACCGGCCCCGCCGTCTTCATCGAGGGGCAGCCCTTCACCGTCATCGGCATCGTCGACGACGTGGACCGCAAGGCCGACCTCCTGCTCTCCGTGGTCATCCCCTCCAGGGCGGCGGAGAAGATCTGGGGAGGGCCCGGCTCCGGCAACCGCGCCAAGATGCTCGTCTCCACCGAGCTGGGGGCGGCCACCCAGGTCGCCGGAGAAGCGGCCCTCGCCCTGCGCCCCGACCACCCCGAGTACCTCAAGGTGATCCCGCCGCCCGACCCCAAGGCACTGCGCGGCAGCGTCACCTCCGACCTCAATCAGCTGTTCCTGCTGCTGGCCACCATCTGTCTGGTCATCGGAGCGGTCGGCATCGCCAACACCACGCTGGTCGCCGTCCTGGAGCGCACGGGTGAGATCGGTCTGCGCCGGGCGCTGGGCGCGCGGGGCCGGCACGTCACGGTCCAGTTCCTCGCCGAGTCCGGCGCCCTGGGCACCCTCGGCGGCCTGGTCGGCACCTCCCTGGGGACCATGACCGTCGTGGGTGTCGCCGTCGCCCGGGACTGGACCCCGGTGATCCACCTGGGCACGGTCGCCGCGGCCCCGGCGATCGGCCTGGTCACCGGCCTCCTCGCCGGGCTCTATCCGGCGTGGCGCGCCGCGAGCATCCAGCCGGCCGAGGCGCTCCGCCGTTGACCCCGGGCGGGTGACCCTACGGCGGGAGGCTCCGTGGGCGATTGCGTCCGGCTCCCCCAACCGGGTGGCCGGCCCGCGACCGGCCGCCCCGTTGGGCGATTTGTCATACCGGGCGTGGCAGCATCGGGCGCCTCGGAGGTGATCCCATGTCACATCGGCCGCTTCGCGCCGCCTGCATCGCCGCAGTGCTCCTCGTCGCCGGTCCCGTCCCGCGGGCCGGCGCCGAGCCCGCCCGACCCGAGGCGGAGTCCGTCGGGGTCCTGCTCACCCGCCTGCAGGGGCTCTACCAGAAGGCCGAGGAGGCCACCGAGGCGTACAACGCCACCGAAGTCGCCCTCAAGGCCGGCCAGGAGGAGGAGCGGCAGCGCACCGCCGACCTCGGCCGGGCCCGTACCGCCCTCGACTCCGAGAGGGCCCTGGTCGGAAAACTGGCCCGGGAGCAGTACCAGGGCACCCGCGGCCTCTCCCCCTACGCCCGGATGCTGCTCGCCGGCACCCCCCAGGCCGCCCTGGACCAGCGCCTGCTCACCGCCCGCGAGGGCGCGCGGCGGGCCGGCGTACTGAACCGGCTCGCGCGCGGCGAGAAGAAGGCGGACGAACTCGCCGTACGGGCCCGCAAGGCGCTGGACACCCGGCAGACGCTGGCGGCGCGGCAGAAGCTCCACAAGGACGAGGTCGCGGCGCAGCTCAAGGAGGTCGAGCGGGTGCTCGCCTCGCTGACCCCCGAACAGCTGACCCGGCTCGGGGCGCAGGAGGACAAGAACACCGCGGCCGCGCAGCGCGATCTGCTGGACTCGGGCCGGCTCCCGACGCGTACGGGCACGCCCACGGCGGCCGGCGGCGCCGCCCTCACCTACGCGGCGGCCCAGATCGGCAAACCGTACGTCTGGGGCTCCGAGGGCCCGGGGTCCTTCGACTGCTCCGGGCTCACCTCGCAGGCCTGGGCGCACGCCGGGCGCAGCATCCCGCGGACCAGCCAGGAGCAGTGGGCGCAGCTGCCGAAGGTGCCGTTGGACCAGCTCCGCCCGGGGGACCTGGTGGTCTACTTCCCGAAGGCCACGCACGTGGCGCTGTACGTGGGCGAGGGCAAGGTGATCCAGGCGCCGCGGCCGGGGGCGAAGGTGAAGGTCTCGCCCCTCGCCGCGAATCCGCTCCTCGGCGCCGTCCGCCCGGACCCCGGCGGCACCCCGCTCGCGGAGTTCACTCCCCCGCTCCTGCCCGGGGCGGGTGCGACGGGCACGTCGGGGGACGAGGACACCGGCTACTCGTCGGAGGAGGCTCCCGCGGCGGCACCTGCGGCGGCACCCGCGGAGGATGCCTCGGAAGAGGCCTCGGAGGCGGCCGCCACCGACGAGGCGACCTCCGCCACGTAGTCCGCCGCGTCCTCGGGGTCGTAGAAGTAGGCGTCGAAGTCGGCCGGGTTGTCGAAGCCGTTGGCGAATCGATCCGCCACCGGCTGCAGCTGCCCGGCCGCGCCGATCAGGTTGAGCACGTGCTCCGGCGGGACGCCCAGCATGGCGTTGGTCCACTGGGTCACCGGCTTGCCCGTGGTGAACCAGAACTTGTCGAAGGTCGCCTTCATCCACGCCTCGTCGAACGGGTTGTCCCCGTGCATCAGGATCGAGGAGAGGTACGAGGCCGCGCACTTGGCGGCGGAGTTCGAGCCCTGCCCGGTGATCGGGTCGTTGGCGACGACCACGTCCGCGACGCCCAGCACCAGCCCGCCGCCGGGCAGCCGCCCGATCGGGTTGCGGACCACCGGCGCGTAACGCCCCGCCAGGGTCCCGCCCGCGTCCGTCAGCTCCACCTTCGTCGCCCGCGCGTACTCCCACGGCGTGAACTTCTCCATCAGCTCCAGCGTGAGCGCCAGGTGCTCCGCCGGGTCCTTGATCCCGTTGAAGACGTCCAGCGGGCCGCCCGGGAGACCCTCCCAGAACAGGATGTCCGCCCGGCCCGAGGTGGTCAGGGTCGGCATCACGAACAGCTCGCCCACGCCCGGAACCAGGTTGCAGCGCACGGCCTCCGTCTCCGGGTGCTCGGCACGCGGCCCGAGCCCGTGCACGTACGAGACGGCCAGCGCGCGCTGCGGGGCGTCGTACGGGGAGCGCGCCGCGTCCCGCCCGAACATCGACACCAGCTCGCCCTTGCCGGCGGCGACCAGCACCAGGTCGTACGTACGGGAGAAGTAGTCGAGGTCGGCGACGGACGCGCCGTGGATGACCAGCTGCCCACCGCGCTGCGCGAATGTGTCCAGCCAGCCGGCCATCTTCACGCGCTGGTCGACGGACTGCGCGTACCCCTTGAGGCGGCCCAGCCAGTCGACGGCGCGGCCGGCGTCGGGGGCGGCGACGGAGACGCCGAGTCCCTCGATCCTCGGGGCCTGCCGCTCCCAGAAGTTGATCTGGAGGTCGCGTTCGTGCTGGAGCGCCGTGTCGAACATGCACTGCGTCGACATCACCCGGCCGGTGCGGATCTCGTCCGCCGTCCGGTTGGACATGAGGGTGACCTCGTACCCCTTCGACTGGAGGCCGAGGGCGAGCTGGAGACCGGACTGACCGGCTCCGACGACGAGTATCCTGCGCATCTCACGTTCTCGATTCGGGGAGTACGGGGCTACGGGCGCACGGGCCCGCAGGGCTATTCGGGAGTGGTGTCGAGGGCGTGGCCCACGAGGACCAGCAGGGACTCGACCACGGTGTGCCGACGCCTCGCGTCCATGATCACGACGGGCACGTGGGGCGGCACGCTGAGCGCCTCGCGCACGTCCTCGGGCTCGTACGACTGCGAGCCCTCGAAGTGGTTGACGGCGACGGCGTACGGGAGCCCGCAGGTCTCGAAGTAGTCGAGGGCCGGGAAGCAGTCGCGCAGCCGGCGGGTGTCGGCCAGCACGAGCCCGCCGATAGCCCCGCGCACCAGGTCGTCCCACATGAACCAGAACCGCTTCTGGCCCGGGGTCCCGTACACGTAGAGGACGAGGTCGTCGTCGAGGGTGACGCGGCCGAAGTCCATCGCGACGGTGGTGGTGTTCTTGTCCGGGGTGCCGGACAGGTCGTCGGTGGGGGCGCCGGCCTCGGTCATCACCGCCTCGGTGCGCAGCGGGGTGATCTCGGAGACGGAGGAGACGAAGGTGGTCTTGCCGACGCCGAAGCCGCCTGCGACCAGCACCTTGACGGCGACGGGGGCACGGGAACGGTCGTACTGCCAGGGCTGGACGGGCTCGTCGTCCACGGCCGGCGGCAGCGGCTGATCAGAGACGGCGAAGACCACTGAGCACCCTTTCGAGCAGCGCGCGTTCGGGACGGCCCGTGCCGTGGCCCGTTCCGTAGACCCGCAGCCGGCCCTGGTCGGCGAGGTCGCTGACGAGCACGCGGACCACACCGAGCGGCAGTTTCAGCAGCGCGGCTATCTCGGCGATGGTGCGCATGCGACGGCAGACCTCGACGATGGCGGGCATCTCGGGCATGCGGTCGGGCTTCTGCGGCTCCGAGGCCTTGGTCTCCAGGGTGGCGACGAAGGTCTCGACGTGCAGGACCTGCGTGAAGCGGGTGCGGCCGCCCGTGAGGGAGTACGGGCGGACGCGGGCGGGGCGGCGGTCGGCGCCGCGTATCGGCAGCCGGTCGGAGGCCGTACTCCTCACGGGGTGTTCTCCATCGACTGGCGCAGCTCACTGCGGACTTCGGGGGTCAGGACGTGGCCGGCGCGGCCGACGAACAGGGCCATGTGGTAGGCGACGACGCTCATGTCGCAGTCGGGGGTGGCGTGCACGCCCAGCAGTGAGCCGTCGCTGATGGCCATGACGAAGACGGAGCCGTGCTCCATCGCCACCATGGTCTGCTTGACGGAGCCGCTCTCCAGGAGGGCCGCGGCGCCGGTGGTGAGGCTGCCGAGGCCCGACACGATGGTGGCGAGGTCGGCGGAGGCGCCGCGTGGGCCCTTCGGCCCGGCCTTGGTCTGTGGATCGCCCGCGCCGCCGCCCGCTGTGGGGTCGGAGGACAGGAGCAGCAGCCCGTCCGAGGAGACCACGGCGACGGAGTTGACGCCGGGGACCTCCTCGACCAGGTCGGTCAGCAGCCATTGCAGGTTGCGGGCCTGGGTGCTCGGTCCGTACGTACTGGGCGCGGTCATGTGCGTGCCTCCTGTGCGGTGTCCCCCTGGTCGGTCTTGCTGTGCCCCTGCCCCTGGTCCTGCGCGTGGTCCTGGGCGAGCTCGGCGGCGACGACGCGTCGGCCGTCCTGGGCTCCCTGGTAGAAACCGCCGAGCCGGCGCCGGAGTTCGTCGGCGTCGATCCGGCGCGGTGGTTCGGGCGGCCGTACGTCGTCCACGCGCCCGGCGGTGACGGTGCGCGGGGTCCGCTTCGGCAGGCCCTTGCCGGTGACGGCGTCGGCGGGATCGGCGGGGTGACTGCCCTGCCGGGGCACCCAGTTGCCTTCGGCGGGGGCGTGGGAGTGGGGGTCGGAAACGGCCTCGGGAGCCGGTTCCCCCGGGCCCCCTGCCGGGTCCCCTGCGGGGGGCTCCGCGGTGAAGGCCGGCCCTGCCGGGTCCCCTGCGGGGGGCTCCGCCGCGAAGTCCGGCCCTGCGAAGGCATCCCCTGCCGGGGGTACGGCCGCAACATCCGGCCCGGCCGGGTCCCCTGCGGGGGGCGCGGCGATGAAGACCTGGTCCGCGGGCACGCCCGCTGCCGGCGGCTCCGCCGGGAAGTCCTGCTCCGCGAAGGCGTCCCCTGCCGGGGGCTCAGGGGCGAAGTCCCGCTCCGCGGAAGCGTCCCCTGCGGGGAACTCCGCGGTGAAGTCCGGCTCAGCGGGGGCGTCCCCCGCCGGGGGCGCCGCCACGTCCGGCCCTGCCGGGTCCCCTGCGGGGGGCGCGGCGGTGAAGACCTGGTCCGCGGGCACGCCCGCTGCCGGCGGCTCCGCCGGGAAGTCCCGCTCCACGGAGGTGTCCCCTGCGGGGGGCTCAGGGGCGAAGTCCCGCTCCACGGAAGCGTCCCCTGTGGGGAACTCCGCGGTGAAGTCCGGCTCAGCGGGGGCGTCCCCCGCCGGGGGCGCCGCCACGTCCGGCCCTGCCGGGTCCCCTGCGGGGGGCGCGGCGGTGAAGACCTGGTCCGCGGGCACGCCCGCTGCCGGGGGCTCCGCCGGGAAGTCCTGCTCCGCGGAGGCGTCCCCTGCGGGGAACTCCGCGGTGAGGTTCGGCTCTGCGGGGGCCTCGCCTGCCGGGGGTGCGGCCGTGAAGATCTGGTCGGCGGGGGGAAGGTCCGCCTCGGCGGCCGGGAGGACGGGGCCTGCGAGGGCCTCGGCCAGGGTGACCGGGGCCACCGCGGTGGCGGGCACGCGGAAGGCCGACTCCGGCTCCGTGTCCGCCGAAGCCACGGCGGTGTCGGAAGCCGGGGCGGCGGGCTCCGCGGCAGCGTCGGCGGCGGGCGCAGCCGGGGCGGCGGGTTCCGCAGCAGCATCGGCTGCGGAAGCGTCGACGGCGGGTTCCGCGGCAGCGTCGGCGGCGGTGGGGTCCGGGGCGGCGTGGGTGCCTCGGCGGCGGGGCGGGAGGGTGTTCTCGTTGGCCTCCGCGATCACGCCCGGGAGGTGCAGCGCGGGTGCGCCCGGCGTGGCCAGGGTGTGGACCGGGGAGACGGGCGGGGTGTTGGGCAGCAGCGCGGCCGGGACGACCACCAGGGCCTCGGTCCCGCCGTGCCGCCCGGCGCGCAGTTCCGCGGTGACCCCGTGCCGGGCCGCGAGCCGTCCGGCCACGTACAGGCCGAGGCCCAGGCCGTGTTCGGCCTCGGGCTCCTCGTCGTACGCCTCGGGCGTGGACAGCCGGGAGTTCAGCGATTCCAGCCGGTCCCCGGTGACCCCGATGCCCTCGTCCACGACGGACACCACCACGTCACCGGAGTCCAGCGTCCAGCCGGACACCTTCACCTTGACGTCGGGCGGCGAGAACGTCGTCGCGTTCTCCAGCAGCTCGGCCAGCACGTGCGAGAGGTCGTCGGCCGCGTGCCCGGCGACCTGGGTGTACGAGGGCAGCGCCGCGAGGTCGACGCGCTCGTAGCGCTCGATCTCGCTGACGGCGGCCCGCATCACGTCGACCAGCGGTACCGGCAGCACCTGCCCGTGGCCGTGCTCCTGCCCGGCGAGGACCAGCAGGTTCTCGTTGTGGCGGCGCATCACGGTCGCCAGGTGGTCGAGCTTGAACAGGGTCGCGAGCCGGTCCGGGTCCTGCTCCTTGGACTCCAGCTCCTCGATGACCACGAGCTGGCGCTCGACCAGGCCCAGGGTCCGCAGCGACAGCGAGACGGAGGTCGTCGACATGACGCGGCGGTGCTCCTCCAGCCCCGCCCGCAGCTTCCCCAGCTCCTCCTCCAGCACGTCCCGGCCGGCGGTCAGCGCCTCGTTGCGGCCGATGATCCGGCGGCGGTCGGCGTCGAGCCCGGCGATCCGGGTGTGCAGGGAGACCGTCTGGTCGCGGACCGCGTTCAGGTGCCGCACGACCTCGGCGAACTCGTCGTTGCGGCCGGTGAAGCGCACCGGTTCCACCGAGCCCTCCGGCGTCGCCAGCCGCGCCGCGCCGCGCCGCAGCACGGACAGCGGCCGGGTCAGCGAGCGCGCGACGGCGGTCGCGACGCCGACGGCGACCAGGAAGAGCAGGCCCAGCAGGGCGACCAGGGTTTCGAGCCGGGTCACGTCGTCGTCGCGCAGGGAGGCCAGGGCGGAGGCCCGCTGGCCCGCGAGGGTGGCCTCGACGGTCCGCATCCGGTCGATGCGGGCGGTGAGCGCGCTGCCGACGGCGGCCCCGTCGGTCTTGCGGTCGGCCGGGGTCAGGGTGGGCCGGTCGGTGAGCCGCTTGAGGAAGTCGTCGGCCGTCTTGACCTCGGGGCCGGTGACGGTGGCGGTGAGGGTCTGGCGCACGTCGGGCCGTGCGGCCCGCGCGAAGTCGTCCAGCGCGGCCAGTTCCCGTACGCGCGAACGCTGGGCGGCGGTGGTGAGTTCGTCGACCGCGGCCGAGCCCGGGGGCTGGTCGCCGCGGGGGACGGCCAGCGCGGCGAGCAGCAGTCCACGGGTGGACGAGGCCTGTTCCACGGCCTGGCCCAGCGGGGCGAGCGGGCGGGTGGTGGTGAGGGCGGCCTCGGCGCGCGGCGGAGTCTGCTCGGCGAGCCGGTCGCCCGGGGCGAGGAGTTCGGTGAGGACGCCGCTGTAGGCCTGGTGGGCGGCGAGGGCGGTGCCCTTGCCGTCGACGGCTTCGGTACGGACGGCCGCGACGCGGGCGAGGGCCGTGCCGAGGGGCTCGTCGACCTCGGTCGCGGCCTCGGCGATCTGCCGGTCGGTGCGCAGGATGCGTTCCTGGAGGGCGCCCCTGGCGGCGCCGGGGCGGCCCTTGGCGGCGTACTCGACCACGGCGTCGCGCTCGTCGGCGAGGACGTGCGCGACGGTGAGGATCTGGCCGGTCTGCTCCGCGAGGGTGACCAGCCGCTGGGAGTCGTTCAGCTCCCTCGCGGCGGTGACGACGGCGGGTGTGCCTGCCGCGAGGACGGTGAGGCCGGCGACGGCTACGCCGACGACCAGCCTGCGGCGCACGCGGACGCGGCGTCCTGCGGGGGCCGGGCCGTCGGCGGCGGTGCCGTTCTTCCGAGACCGCTTCTTCTGCACCGGTGCTCGCAATCCTGTACGTGTGCTTGTGCTCGTCTACTCGTGTGGCCGAGGTAACGGCCGGTCAACAAGTAAACGCCCCCTGCCCCCTCGTACCGCCTCAGACCTTTGCAGCGTGTTGGGGAGAGAGCCGCACATCGCCCACCCGGCCACTCGAACGAGTGAACATCACGGATGAGTTGGCAACCAACTCGGACACCCTGCCCCAGAGCGCCTCCGTGGACAGGTGGTTGAAAGATCGATGCGGGCTTTGGCAGGATGCCCGCCCACATGTCCGCCCGCGTGCCGGCGCCCCGCCCGGGCCCTTCCGGCCCGCCCCCGGAGGTCCGCGTACGGGCCCGCCCGCCCCGTTCCGTTTTGGTACGGACCTGCGCGTGCGCGGGGGCCGCCGCCCGGCAGAATGGCGGCATGCGCATCGACCTCGCCTCGGCCCCCGGCAGTGAAGAACGCCCCAATGAGGACTGGGTGTCGGCCGCGATCCCCGCCTCGGGCGGCGGCGTCCTGGTGGCCCTGGACGGGGTCACCCCGCCGAGCGGAGAGGACGGTTGCGTGCACGGGGTTCCGTGGTTCGCGGCCCGGCTCGGCGGCCGATTGACCGAACTGTCCGGATCGCGGCGGGACATGCCGCTGGACCGGATCCTGGCCGAATCCGTCCGCGCCACGGCCGACGCCCACCGCGACACGTGTGACCTTTCTCACGTGCGCACGCCGCAGGCGACGGTCGTCGTGGTCCGCTGGGACGAGGCGTACGTGGAACACCTCGTGCTCTCGGATTCCGTACTGCTCCTCCAGGCGGTCGGGGGCGGGGTGACGGCGGTGCTCGACGACCGGCTGGACCGGGTGCCGCGGGAGGTGCTGCGCTCGGTGGCGGCGACGGACGCGCTGCGCAACGCGGAGGGCGGCTTCTTCACGGCCGCCGCGGACCCCGCGGTGGCGGCCCGGGCGGTGACCGGGCGCACCCCGCGCGGGCAGGTGCGGGCGGTGGCCGCGCTCACGGACGGGGCGAGCCGGTGGACGGACACGTTCGGGGAGGGTGACTGGGCCGAGTGCCTGGCGGTGCTGCGCAAGGAGGGTGCGGAGGGCCTGATCGGCCGGGTCCGCGCCATCGAGTCCGACCCGTCCCGGCCGTCGGCCCGGTACAAGCGGCACGACGATGCTTCGGCGGTGTATGCGGAGCTGTAGGCCGGTTGCCTCCGGCGGTTCGGCAGGGGTGGGGGCCGGCTGGCTGCGCCGCTCGGGCGGGGTACGAGGGGGCCGGTTGTGCCGGGGCCGGGCGCCGGTTGGCTGCGCCGCTCGGGCGTGCGGTGGGGGCCGGTTGTGACGGGGCCGGGCGCCGGTTGGCTGCGCCGCTCGGGCGGGGTACGAGGGGGCCGGTTGTGCCGGGGCCGGGCGCGCGCCGGGGTGTCTCCTCGGACGCCGAACGTGACGAGGGGTCGGAGAGCGGAGCCCCGAGGCGTTCGGCGCCCTGCGGGGATCACCCCGACACACACCCGACCCCGCCCCAACCGGCCGGTTCGAGCCCGGTCCTGCGGCCTTTCAGCTCCGCCGCACCAATTCAGCCTCGCCGGCGTTTGAGGCGCGGGGTCCGGGGCGGAGCCCCGTTCTTTGAGTCGCACCGCCTCCGGCTTCGTCGCACCATATTCAGCCCCGCCGGCGATTGAGGCGCGGGGTGCGGGGCCTAATTACTCGGCGCCCGCGTTCAACTGGTTGAGCAGTCGGGCCAGTTCCGCGACCTCGCCGCGGTCCCAGTCGGCGAGCTTGCGCATGTACTGCTCGCGCCGTGCGCCCCGTACCCGCAGGAACCGCTCGCGGCCCTCCTCGGTGAGGCCGACCAGGAAGGCCCGGCCGTCGGCGGGGTCCGGCTCGCGGGCCACCAGGCCCAGGACCTCCAGGGCCCGCAGCTGCCGGCTCATGGTGGCCTTGCCGACCCCGAAGTAGGCGGCGAGCTCGGTGGCCCGCTGCCGGCCGGCCGCCTCCAGGCGTACGAGGAGTCCGTAGGCGGCGGGCTCCAGCTCGGGGTGGAGCTCGCGGGCCATCTCGCCGGAGGAGGCGCGGGCGCGCCGGAGGAAGACGGACAGCTCCCGCTCCAGGGCAAGGAACTCCTGGTCTTCGCTCCCGTGCACGTCCCGCTCCTTCGATGGTGTGTGGCACCCCGGTGGGTGAGGGGCCAGTATTTCGCAGCGGGTGTGCCGACGGCCCGGGACCCCGCCGGAGCGGGGAGCCGGGCCGTGCGACGGGCGTGCGGCCTCGGTCACGCCGCGGCGGTGACCTCCAGCTGCGCCTGCGCCAGGGCGAGCTCCAGCACCTGACGCACGTCCGTCACCGGGTGCACCTCCAGCCCCTCCAGTACCTCCGCCGGGACGTCGTCCAGGTCGGCCTCGTTCCGCTTCGGGATGATCACGGTGGTCAGCCCGGCCCGGTGCGCGGCCAGCAGCTTCTGCTTGACCCCGCCGATCGGCAGGACCCGCCCGGTCAGCGAGACCTCTCCGGTCATGGCCACGTCCGTGCGCACCTGCCGTCCGGAGAGCAGCGAGGCGAGCGCGGTCGTCATCGTGATGCCGGCGCTCGGGCCGTCCTTGGGCACGGCGCCCGCCGGGAAGTGGATGTGCACGCCCCGGTCCTTCAGGTCGGCGACCGGGAGTTCCAGTTCCGCGCCGTGCGAGCGCAGGAAGCTCAGTGCGATCTGCGCCGACTCCTTCATGACGTCGCCGAGCTGGCCGGTGAGGGTCAGGCCGGCCGCGCCCGTCTCCGGGTCGGCCAGCGAGGCCTCGACGAACAGCACGTCGCCGCCCGCGCCGGTCACCGCGAGGCCGGTGGCCACGCCGGGGACCGCGGTGCGCCGCTCGGCCGGGTCCTGGGCGGACTCGGGCACGTGGTGCGGGCGTCCGATCAGGGCGCGCAGGTCGTCGGCGCCGATGCTGAAGGGCAGCTCCCGCTCCCCCAGCTCGTGCTGGGAGGCCACCTTGCGCAGCAGGCGGGCGATGGACCGCTCCAGGGTGCGGACGCCCGCCTCGCGGGTGTACTCCCCGGCCAGCCTGCGCAGGGCGTCCTCCTGCAGGACCACCTCGTCGCCGCCGAGGCCGGCGCGCTCCAGCTGACGGGGCAGCAGGTGGTCGCGGGCGATGACGACCTTCTCGTCCTCGGTGTAACCGTCGAGGCGGACGAGCTCCATCCTGTCGGCCAGCGCCTCCGGGATGGCCTCCAGGACGTTGGCGGTGGCCAGGAAGACGACGTCGCTCAGGTCGAGCTCCACCTCCAGGTAGTGGTCCCGGAAGGTGTGGTTCTGCGCCGGGTCCAGGACCTCCAGGAGGGCGGCCGCCGGGTCGCCGCGGAAGTCGGAGCCCACCTTGTCGATCTCGTCGAGGAGGACCACCGGGTTCATCGAACCGGCCTCCTTGATGGCCCGGACGATGCGGCCGGGCAGGGCGCCGACGTAGGTCCGGCGGTGGCCGCGGACCTCGGCCTCGTCCCGTACGCCGCCGAGGGCGACGCGCACGAACTTGCGGCCCATGGCGTGGGCCACGGACTCGCCGAGGGAGGTCTTGCCGACGCCGGGCGGCCCGACGAGCGCGAGCACGGCCCCGCCGCGGCGGCCGCCGATGACGCCCATGCCGCGCTCGGAACGCCGCTTGCGCACGGCGAGGTACTCGGTGATGCGGTCCTTCACGTCGCTCAGGCCGGCGTGCTCGGCGTCCAGCACCGCCCGGGCGCCCTGGATGTCGTACTGGTCCTCGGTGCGCTCGTTCCAGGGCAGTTCCAGCACGGTGTCCAGCCAGGTGCGGATCCAGGAACCCTCGGGGCTCTGGTCGCTGGCCCGCTCCAGCTTCTCGACCTCCTTGAGGGCGGCTTCCCGTACCTTCTCGGGCAGGTCGGCGGCCTCGACGCGGGCCCGGTAGTCGTCGGACTCCTCGCCGTCCTTCTCCCCGTTCAGCTCGCGCAGTTCCTTGCGCACGGCCTCCAGCTGCCGCCGGAGCAGGAACTCCCGCTGCTGCTTGTCGACGCCGTCCTGGACGTCCTTGGCAATGGACTCGGCCACGTCCTGTTCGGCGAGGTGGTCGCTGAGCGCCTTGACGGCGAGCTTGAGGCGGGCGACGGGGTCGGCGGTCTCCAGCAGTTCGACCTTCTGGTCGAGGGTCAGGAACGGCGAGTACCCGGAGTTGTCCGCGAGCGCGGACACGCCCTCGATCTGCTGGACCCGGTCCACGACCTGCCAGGCGCCGCGCTTCTTGAGCCAGCTGGTGGCGAGGGCCTTGTACTCCTTGACGAGCTCGGCCACGGAACCCGGCAGCGGGTCCGGCACGTGCTCGTCCACGCTCTCGCCCTCGACCCAGAGCGCCGCCCCGGGTCCGGTGGTCCCGGCGCCGATACGGACCCGCCCGCGGCCGCGGATGAGGGCCCCGGGGTCCCCGTCGGAGAGCCGCCCCACCTGCTCGACGGTCCCGAACACTCCCGTCGCGGCGTACTTCCCGTCGATCCTCGGCACGAGCAGCACCCGCGGCTTCCCGGTGCCCGCCGCGGCCTGGGCCGCCTCCACGGCACCGCGCACCTCGGCGTCGGACAGGTCCAGCGGCACGACCATTCCGGGCAGCACGACCTCGTCGTCGAGCGGCAGCACGGGCAGAGTGAGTGTGACGGACGTCGAAGCCATGATCTTCCCTCCGGCAGTGAAGTTGAGCTATGCCGACTCAATGCACGTGCGCCTCCCAATGTTCCCCAACCCTCGTTCGCCGGGGGCGAACAGGGGCGGGCGTGCTGGTGGAGGCCGAGGGGACCCGGGTGGGCGACGGCTGCTCAGAGCCCGTCAGGCGCGGGTCGTCATGACCACCGTTCACCACGAACGCGCGCATGCGACCGGTCCGCTGCGCGTCGCGAAGGTTCCCCCATGACGATGGCCGGCAGTCCCCACACCAGGAGGAACGGATCCGGAGAAACCTGCGTCCGACCTGCGAGGAGCGCCATGGATCGCATCCTTCACCGCGGGGTTTGGCCGGTCAACGGATTACCGCGGCGGGCGTCAGACGGCGGAGATGTGGACGTCGCCCGAGGTGGTCTTCGCGGAGAGGCGGGAGGTGGCGGAGGGGTCCTCGGTCAGCCCGATGTCGCGGGCGCCGGAGGTGGTGGAGACCGCGAACCGGTACGGGGCCTGCGGGACCTTCAGCGTGACGTCGCCCGAGGAGGTCTCGGCGAGCACCGAGGAGGGGGCCGCCGTGAAGTCCATGCGGGCGTCGCCCGAGTCCGAGTGGACGTCCGCGCTCGGGCCGGACAGGCCGGCCGCGGTGATGTCGCCCGAGGAGGTACGGATCTTCAGCGGGCCCGCGATGCGCTCGGCCCGGACGTCGCCGGAGTCGGCCTCCACCTCGGCGGCGGCCACGCCCGTGACGGTGATGCGGCCGCTGCTGCTCTCCAGCTTGACCTTGGCGGAGGCGGGGACCTCCAGGCGGTAGTCGATGGAGCAGCTGCCGGAGCAGCCGTTGGAGAAGGTGAGCACGCCCGCCCTGACCTGCTGGCCGGGGGTGGGGGCGGTGTCGCCCCGGTAGTGGACGGTGCGGCGGACCGTGACGCCGGGCCCCGTTCCCGGGGTGACCTCGATCGAGCCGGACCGGGCGTCCGTGACCTCGACCGCCGCGACGGCCTCGGTGACCGTGGTGTCGGCGGTCGCCGTCTTCCTCGGTCCGTCCGAGAAGGAGCAGCCGGCCAGCAGTAATCCGGTCCCGAGGACGGCAACCGCGGTGCGGACGAGACGGCGTGACGTGGCGTGAGGAGTCATGGCCCGATCCTCGCGCGGCAGCGCGGCCGGGCCGATGGTGCCGGTACCCGGACCCCGGGTGGGGTTAACCCCCGGCCGGCCTAGGGCGCGGCCGGGCCGGTGGTGACCGGGCGCAGGGGCGACGGCACGCCCCACTCGCTCCAGGAGCCGTCGTACACGGCCGTGTCCTCGTACCCGGCGAGCTCGGCGGCGAGGGCCAGTACGCACGCGGTCACCCCGGAGCCGCAGCTGAAGTAGAGGCGCCGGCGCCCGCCCGCCACTTCCTCGAAGGCCGTACGGAGCTCTGTGGCCGGGCGCATCAGGCCGTCGGGGTCCTGGAGTTCGCCGAACGGGAGGTTGACCGCACCCGGCATGTGCCCGCCGCGCAGGCCCGGGCGGGGCTCGGGGGCGGTGCCGGCGAAGCGGCCGCGGGTGCGGGCGTCGACGACGGCCGCGGCCGGGTCGGCCAGGGCCGCGGCGACGGCCCCGCTGCCGACCAGCAGCCCGGGGCGGGGCCGGGCGGTGAAGGAGCCGCGCGGGCCCTCGTACGTCGGGCCGGTGGCCTCGACGGGCAGGCCGGCGGCGGTCCAGGCGGGCAGTCCCCCGTCGAGCACGGCCACCCGGTCGAAGCCCATGGCGCGCAGCATCCACCAGGCGCGGGCGCTGGAGTAGATCCCCGCGCCGTCGTAGACGACGACGGTGTCCGAGTCGTCCACGCCGAGCTCCCGCACGGCCTCGGTGAACGCCCGCGCCCCGGGCATGGTGTGCGGGGCGGGCGCGTCGTGGTCGGACAGGGCCCCGTCGAGGTCGAAGGGACGCGCCCCCGGAATCCGGCGCTCCGCACCCCGGTGGGCGCCGACGGAGGCGTCGAGGACGACGAGCCCGCCCACCCCCAGCCGCGCGCCCAGCCACTCCACTCCGACGAGCGCCCCGGGCAGCGGCCCGGGCAGCGCCCCGGCCTCCGGCCCGGACCCCGCTCCGGGCACGGGCTCGTGGGGCGCGGCGTTCTGGGGCGCGGCGTTCTGGGGCGTGGGCATTCGGCACCTCCGGCTGTGCGACGCGGGTCGCCCCATCCTCCACCGCCGCACGGGCCCCCGGCCCGGCGGGTCAGGGGCAGGTGCCCGGGTGGGCGTACACCGCGATCCGGGCGCCGCGGACGCCGGTCAGCGAGCACAGTTCGAAGCGGGCGGCCAGCGTGTCCCGCTTGGCCGCCTCCCGCGGGTACGGGTCCAGCGGCTGCCCGGCCGGGTCCAGCAGGGCGATCACCCGCGGCGAGGCGAGCAGCGCCGCGCGGATCCGGTCCGGGGACAGCTCGGTGCCCTGGAGGCTGTGCGAGGCCGCCGGGGTGCGGTCCAGGGCCACGTCGCGCAGTGACGCGTAGACCTCGGGCGAGGAGAGCAGCCACTCGCGCCGGCGCGAGGGCATGAACACCACCGCGTCCCCCGGCCGGGCCCGCTCCCGGACCGCGGCGGCCACCGCGAGGACGTCGTCCTTGCGGCTCTCCGGCGTGCGCAGCCACACCGACCAGATGGCGACCGGCACGAGCAGCGCCCCGGTCAGCACCCACGGCCACCAGCCGCGGGCCGCCGCCAGCCGGGCCCCGGCCAGCAGGGCGGGTCCGGCCAGCGCGTAGAGCACGTACCGGTCGACGTACCAGGGGTGCACCAGGGAGATCACCATCAGCAGCCCGGGCGGCAGCAGGGTGAGCGGAAGCGCCACCCGTACGAGGTCCTTCGCGGCCCCCCGCGCGAGCAGCAGGGCCGCGCCGCCCACGACCCCGTACGCCGCCCAGTCCTGCCAGCTCGGCCGGCCGAGCCAGCCGAGCTGCTGCTCGGCCTGCCGCGCGCTCACCAGGGCCAGCGGCAGCAGCAGGGCCGCCACGACCCCGGCGCTCCACCGCCAGCCGCGCGAGCGCCACGCGGTGAAGGCGTGGGCGAGCAGGGCCAGCACGGCGAACTCGTGCAGCCAGCAGCCGAGCAGCAGCACGACCGTGTACGCGGCCCACCGCTCGCGCAGCATCAGGTACGTCGCCCAGACCACGGCGGCCGCGACCAGGGCGTACGAGCGCCCCTCCTGGGCGTACATCTGTACAGGCGGCAGGACGGCGTACGCGCAGCCTGCGATCAGCGCGGCCCGCTCCCCCGCCAGCCGGTGCGCGACGGCGGCCACCCCGGCGGCCGCGAGCGCGGTGGCGGCGACGGAGGGCAGCCGCAGCGCCCACAGGCCGCCGTCCCAGAGCTGGAACACCGCGTGCATGAGCAGGTAGTACAGACCGTGCACGGCGTCGACGCCGCCCAGCAGGTCCCGGATCCCGCCGAGCGGTCGGTGGGCCACCTGCCAGGTGACGGACTCGTCGCGCCACATGCTGGCGCCCCGCTCCAAGCCCCAGAGGCCGAGGACCACGGCGAGCAGCGGCGGCAGCAGTCGCCAGGGGGCGATCCGGCTGATGTCGGCCTCCGGGAGCTGTCGGAACGGGTGTGCGGACTCCATACTCGGGGTTGGACCCGGGTGACTGCGGAGGTGGGTGTGCGCGCGTTACGAGCGGTGGCGGGCCTGGCGCTGAGTGCGGCGCTGCTGGCGGGGTGCGGACCGGACGCCTCCACGGGCGGCGACGACGCGCCCCCGAAGACCTCCACGGCGTCGGGACCGAGCCCGTCCGGGAGCCCTTCCGGCTCCGGTACGGGCCCCAGCGCGAGCCCCACGGCGAGCTCCGGCGCGAGCCCCACCGCAAGCCCCACCCCGAGCCGCGTCCCCGCCCCCGGCGAGACCCTGGTCCGCGTCACCCGCAGCGGCGGTTTCGCCGGCCAGACCCACACCCTCATCGTCAAGGGCGACGGCTCCTGGACCCTGCTGGACGCCAAGGCGAAGACGGAGAGCACCGGCACGATGCCGCAGGCCGAACTGGCCGCGCTGCGCACCGCCCTCCAGGAGGCGGACTTCGCCCACCTGCCCAGGATCGCCACGGGCGGCCCCACGATCTACGACGGGTACCACTACGCCTTCGTGCACGGCGGATACGAGGTGGCGGGCGACCAGGGCTCCCTGCCGCCGGCCCTGAACAAGGTGGTGGACGCGCTGCCCTCCTTCACGGCGGGCTAGGCCGTCCCAGGAGGCGTCGGCGCCGCCGGCGGGGCGGCCGAGAGCTCCCGCAGCAGCCGGTCCAGGAAGCCGCGCAGCCGGGCCGGCATGTCCACGTTGCCGGGCGTCAGCACCCACTGGATCTGCAGGCCGTCCATGACGGCGAGGATCTCCCGCCCGGCGGCCTCGCAGTCGGCGTCCGGGCGCAGTTCGCCGCGCGCGACGCCCGCCTCCAGCACGTCGAGGGTGTGGCCGAGGACCCGGGCGTAGCGCTGCTCGAAGTACTCGTGTGCGGGGTGACCGGGGTCGGCGGCCTCGCCGACCAGGGTGTTGAACATCCGGACGATCCCGGGCCGCCGCTCGTTGTCGGCGGCGAGGTCCACGAGGGTGGTGAAGTACGCGGCGACCGATGCGGCGGGTTCGCCGAACCGCCGCTCCACGTCGTGCCGCTCGCTCTGGGCGAGCACCGACAGCAGCAGGTCCTCCTTGCCGCGGAAGTGGTGCAGCAGCCCGCCCTGGGTGATCCCGCAGCCAGCCGAGATCCGGGCCAGCGAGGAGGCGTGGAAGCCCCACTGCGCGAAGTGTTCGACGGCGGTGTCGAGGATCTTCTGCCGGCGGGCGTCGCCCACCGCGTAGGTCCCGCGTCCGGCGCCCGTCGCGGCAGCCCGCCCCGTATCCCGTGCCATGCGCACCACCCTAAGGCGCCCGGCGTCCGCCTTCACCGAGGGTGACCCAGGTCACTTTTCAAAAACCTAGCGGGTACAAGGTTTTCGCCCCTACCGTGACGCCCACGCCGCCGATCCGCCCGGTCACGCAGTCCAGGAGCCCCGCCGTGAACGCAATCCCCGAGTACCAGGACGCCTCCCTCCCCGTCGAGCGGCGCGTGGCCGATCTGCTCTCCCGGATGACGCTGGAGGAGAAGGCCGGCCAGCTCTTCCACTCGATGCTGATGATGAACGCGGACGGCAGCCCGGTCACCGAGACCGACGGCTCGATGCTCCCGTTCACCACGCCCGAGCTGGTCGAGG
Source organism: Streptomyces sp. NPDC048424 (assembly GCF_040651555.1). Lineage (NCBI taxonomy): Bacteria > Bacillati > Actinomycetota > Actinomycetes > Kitasatosporales > Streptomycetaceae > Streptomyces > Streptomyces sp. NPDC048424. Next base: position 268,275 of record NZ_JBEZKE010000009.1, read on the forward strand.
ACCGCTTCCTGTCGCACTTCAACCTGCTCGGCACCTACGGGGCCCGCGAGATGGCCGTGTGGCAGAACGCCGTCCAGGAGATGGCCGCGGCCACCCGCCTCGGCATTCCGGTCACCCTCTCGACCGACCCGCGCCACGCCTTCACCGACAACGTCGGCGCCTCCTTCAACGCCGGCGCCTTCTCCGCCTGGCCGGAGGCCCTGGGCCTCGCCGCGATCGGCGATCCCGAGCTCGTCCACCGGTTCGCCGACACCGTCCGCCGCGAGTACCTCGCCGTCGGCTTCCGCGTCGCCCTGCACCCGCAGATCGACCTGGCGACCGAGCCGCGCTGGGCCCGCCAGACCGGCACCTTCGGCTCCGACGCCGACCTGACCGGCCGGCTCGTCCAGGCGTACGTGCGCGGGCTCCAGGGCCCGTCCCTCGGCCCCGGGTCGGTGTCCGCCATGGTCAAGCACTTCCCCGGCGGCGGCCCCCAGAAGGACGGCGAGGACCCGCACTTCGCGCACGGCAAGGAGCAGGTCTATCCGGGCGGCATGCGCGAGCACCACCTCGAGCCCTTCAAGGCCGCGATAGCCGCCGGGTGCGCGCAGATGATGCCGTACTACGGCCAGCCGACGGGCACGGACTGGGAGGAGGTCGGCTTCGGCTTCAGCAAGGGCGTGGTCACCGGCCTGCTCCGGGAGGAGCTCGGCTTCGACGGGATCGTCTGCACCGACTGGGGGCTGCTCAACGACGCGAGGATCTTCGGGCAGGTGCATCCGGCGCGCGCCTGGGGCCTGGAGCACCTGAGCGTGGCCGAGCGGGCGGCCCGCGCCCTGGACGCCGGCTGCGACCAGTTCGGCGGCGAGCAGTGCCCCGAGGTCATCGTGGAGCTGGTCCGCTCGGGCCGCGTCGCCGAGTCCCGCATCGACGCGTCCGTACGCCGACTGCTGCGCGAGAAGTTCACGCTCGGCCTGTTCGAGAACCCGTACGTGGACCCGGACGCGGCGGCCGAGACCGTGGGCCGGGCCGACTTCACGGCCCTGGGCGCCGCGGCCCAGCGCCGCTCCCTGACCGTCCTGACCAATCCGGACGGGCTGCTGCCGCTGGGCGGGCGGCCGAGGCTGTACGTGCGGGGCGTGGACGAGGAGGTCGCCGCCGGATACGGCGAGGTGGTCGCCGGGCCGGCCGACGCGGACCTGGCCGTGCTGCGGCTGCGGACCCCGTACGAGCCCCGGGAGAACGTCTTCGAGTCCTTCTTCCACTCGGGCTCGCTGGCCTTCCCGGAGCCGGAGCTGGCCGAGATCCTGGACCTCCTGGACCGGGTCCCGACCCTGGTCTGCATCAACCTGGAGCGGGCCGCCGTCATCCCGGAGATCGCCGAACGCGCGGCCGCCCTGATCGCCGACTACGGCGCCTGCGACGCCGCCCTGCTGGACGTGGCCTTCGGCCGCGCGGTGCCCGAGGGCCGCCTGCCCTTCGAGCTCCCGCGCTCGATGGAAGCGGTCGCGGCCTCCCGTCCCGATGTGCCGAACGACACCCACGACCCGGTCTTCCCGCACGGGCACGGACTGGCCCTCTGAAGGGCCGCGGACGGCGGGGCACCTGACCGGTCCCGCCCGCCGGGTGCCGGTCCCGTGGGGGGTCCGGCACCCGGTACATATCATTCCGCTTACCGTCTCCAGCACATATGCCATGTCCGAACCCCACGTAGCCGCAGGCCGGTGCCTCCTCTACGCTGCACCCCATTCACGCGGGATCTTCAGGGGCGGACATGGAACAGACACACACCACACACAACGGCGCCGCGGCGACACCCGGCGCCCAGCGGCGTGTGCTCGTCGTCGAGGACGACCACACCATCGCCGAGGCCATCGCGGCCCGCCTGCGCGCCGAGGGCTTCCAGGTGCAGACGGCGGCGGACGGCCCTGCCGCCGTGGCCGCGGCCGAGAGCTGGCTGCCGGAGCTGCTGGTCCTGGACGTCATGCTGCCCGGCTTCGACGGGCTGGAGGTCTGCCGCCGGGTCCAGGCGCAGCGGCCGGTCCCGGTGCTGATGCTCACCGCGCGCGACGACGAGACCGACCTGCTGGTGGGGCTCGGGGTCGGCGCGGACGACTACATGACGAAGCCGTTCTCGATGCGCGAGCTGGCCGCACGGGTCCACGTGCTGCTGCGGCGCGTGGAGCGGGCCACGATCGCCGCGCACACCCCGCGCGGGGCCACCCTGCGCCTGGGCGATCTGGAGATCGACCACGCGCAGCGCCGGGTCCGGGTCCACACCGAGGACGTGCACCTGACGCCGACCGAGTTCGACCTGCTGGTGTGCCTGGCCGGGACCCCGCGGGCGGTGCTCTCGCGGGAGCAGCTGCTGGCCGAGGTGTGGGACTGGGCCGACGCGTCCGGGACCCGTACGGTCGACAGCCACATCAAGGCCCTGCGGCGCAAGATCGGCGCGGAGCGGATCCGTACGGTCCACGGCGTCGGGTACGCCCTGGAGACCCCGGCCCAGGCATGAGCGGCCCGCAGAGCGGACAGAGGCAGCGGCCCAGGCAGCGGCAGCGGCCCACCGGGGGCCTGCGGCCCTTCTCGCCGTTCTCGATCAAGACCAAGCTGGGCACGCTCGTGGTGGTCTCGGTCTTCATCACGACCGGCCTGCTGCTGGTGGCCCTGCGCACCGACACGGAGCTGCGCTTCATCACGGTCTTCTCGGTGATCGCCTCGATGCTGATCACACAGTTCGTGGCGCACAGTCTGACGGCTCCGCTCGACGACATGACGACGGTGGCCCGGGCGATATCCCACGGCGACTACACCCGGCGGGTGCGCGGGGCCGGCCGCCGCGACGAGCTGGGCGACCTGGCCTCCACCATCAACCTGATGGCGGACGACCTGGAGGCCGTGGACCGGCACCGCAAGGAGCTGGTCGCCAACGTCTCGCACGAGCTGCGCACGCCGATCGCCGCGCTGCGGGCGGTGCTGGAGAACGTGGTGGACGGGGTCTCGGCCGCCGATCCCGAGACCATGCGCACGATGCTGAAGCAGACCGAGCGCCTCGGCGGTCTCGTGGAGACCCTGCTGGACCTGTCCCGGGTGGACAACGGCGTGGTCCCGCTGCGCGCTCGCCGCTTCGAGGTGTGGCCGTACCTCTCGGGGGTGCTGAAGGAGTCGCGGCTGGCCGCAGCCGGCCGGCCCGGGCTGCTCTCCGGTTCGGGCGGGCACGCCCGCAACGACGTGCACCTGCACCTGGACGTCTTCCCGCCCGAGCTGTGGGCGTACGCGGACAACGAGCGCCTGCACCAGGTGGTCGCGAATCTGATCGACAACGCGGTCAAGCACAGCCCTCCGCACGGCCGGGTCACGGTCCGCGCCCGGGGCGGCGACGCACCCGGCGCCCTGGTGCTGGAGGTACGGGACGAGGGTCCCGGCATCCCGGAGGCGGAGCGCCACCGGGTCTTCGAGCGGTTCAACCGGGGCAGCGCCCGCGGGGGCGACGGCGGCACCGGATTGGGGCTGGCGATCGCCCGCTGGGCCGTGGAGCTGCACGGAGGGCGGATCGGAGTGGCCGAATCGTCACGCGGCTGCCGCATCCTCGTCACGCTTCCAGGCAGCTCGCAGGCTCCGTGTTGACGTAGGGTTCGAGTGGGAAGGACATGATCTCGGCCACACGTACCCGGGGTCCGTCAGGGGTGCGAAGCCAAGGGGGCCGCAACCTCGGTGCCGCCTACCCGAACCAGGCTGGTTTCCCGCCATTCCACGTCATGAAACCCGCCGTTCGATGTGACCTGCGTGACGTAAGTCCCGCCCGGCCTGCATGCAGCGGCCGAGGAGGCGTAGCCTTTATTCCCGCTGTCCATACCTTGTGAAGCGGAAGAGGGCGGTTGCCGCCGTGTCGCCACAGTCCCCCAGTAACTCGAGCACCACGACCGAAGCAGCAGAGGGCGGGAAGAACCCTGCCTCAGGCTTCGGTGCCAATGAGTGGCTCGTCGACGAGATCTATCAGCAGTACCTCCAGGACCCGAATTCGGTCGACCGGGCCTGGTGGGACTTCTTCGCCGACTACAAGCCGGGGGGCGTCGCCGCTCCGGTGAAGTCCGCCGGCACGGAGAAGCCCACGACGACGACGGACGGCGCCTCCGCACAGGCCGCCACCGCCGTCGCCCAGGCCCCGCAGGTCGCCGACGCCGCCACGGGGGCGGCGAGCGCCGCGCCCGCGACCGCCGCACCGGCTCCCGCGCCCACGCCTGTGTCAGCTCCTGCCCCTGCTCCTGCCACCCCCTCTGGTGCCCCTGCTGTGACTGTCACCTCCCAGGCCCCGGCCGCCGCACCGGCCGCGCCCGCCCCCTCCGCCGTAGCCCCCCAGAAGGCCGCGCCCGCCACCGAGGCCCCCGCGGGCCCCGAGCTGGTGACGCTCCGCGGCCCGGCGGCTGCCGTAGCCAAGAACATGAACGCCTCCCTCGAGGTGCCGACGGCCACGTCCGTCCGCGCCGTCCCGGTGAAGCTGCTGTTCGACAACCGCATCGTCATCAACAACCACCTCAAGCGCGCCCGGGGCGGGAAGATCTCCTTCACGCACCTGATCGGCTACGCGATGGTGCAGGCGATCAAGGCCATGCCGGCCATGAACTACTCCTTCGCGGAGAAGGACGGCAAGCCGACCCTGGTCAAGCCGGAGCACATCAACTTCGGCCTCGCGATCGACCTGGTGAAGCCCAACGGCGACCGCCAGCTCGTCGTCGCCGGCATCAAGAAGGCCGAGACCCTCAGCTTCTTCGAGTTCTGGCAGGCCTACGAGGACATCGTCCGCCGCGCCCGCGTCGGCAAGCTGACGATGGACGACTTCACCGGTGTGACGGTCTCCCTCACCAACCCCGGCGGCCTGGGCACCGTCCACTCCGTGCCCCGCCTGATGCCCGGACAGTCGGTCATCATGGGCGTCGGCTCCATGGACTACCCCGCCGAGTTCCAGGGCACCTCGCAGGACACCCTGAACAAGCTGGGCATCTCCAAGGTCATGACCCTGACCTCGACCTACGACCACCGGGTCATCCAGGGCGCGGCCTCCGGCGAGTTCCTGCGCATCGTCGCGAACCTGCTGCTCGGCGAGGACGGCTTCTACGACGCCGTCTTCGAGTCGCTGCGCATCCCGTACGAGCCCGTCCGCTGGAACCGGGACATCGACGCCTCGCACGACGACGACGTCACGAAGGCCGCCCGCGTCTTCGAGCTGATCCACTCCTACCGGGTCCGCGGCCACGTCATGGCCGACACCGACCCGCTGGAGTACAAGCAGCGCAAGCACCCCGACCTCGACATCACCGAGCACGGGCTCACCCTGTGGGACCTGGAGCGCGAGTTCGCCGTCGGCGGCTTCTCCGGCAAGTCGATGATGAAGCTCCGCGACATCCTCGGCGTGCTGCGCGACTCGTACTGCCGCACCACCGGCGTCGAGTTCATGCACATCCAGGACCCGAAGCAGCGCCGCTGGATCCAGGACCGCATCGAGCGCCCGCACTCCAAGCCGGAGCGCGAGGAGCAGCTGCGCATCCTGCGCCGCCTGAACGCGGCGGAGGCCTTCGAGACCTTCCTGCAGACGAAGTACGTCGGCCAGAAGCGCTTCTCCCTGGAGGGCGGCGAGTCCGTCATCCCGCTGCTCGACGCCGTCATCGACTCGGCCGCCGAGGCCCGCCTCGAAGAGGTCGTCATCGGCATGGCCCACCGCGGCCGCCTGAACGTCCTGGCGAACATCGTCGGCAAGTCGTACGCGCAGATCTTCCGCGAGTTCGAGGGCAACCTCGACCCGAAGTCCATGCACGGCTCCGGCGACGTCAAGTACCACCTGGGCGCCGAGGGCACCTTCACCGGCCTGGACGGCGAGCAGATCAAGGTCTCGCTCGTCGCGAACCCCTCGCACCTGGAGGCGGTCGACCCGGTCCTGGAGGGTGTCGCCCGCGCCAAGCAGGACGTCATCAACAAGGGCGGCACGGACTTCACGGTCCTCCCGCTCGCGCTCCACGGCGACGCGGCCTTCGCGGGCCAGGGCGTCGTCGCCGAGACGCTGAACATGTCGCAGCTGCGCGGCTACCGCACCGGCGGCACCGTGCACGTGGTCATCAACAACCAGGTCGGCTTCACCGCCGCCCCGGAGTCCTCGCGTTCGTCCATGTACGCCACCGACGTGGCCCGCATGATCGAGGCGCCGATCTTCCACGTGAACGGCGACGACCCCGAGGCCGTCGTCCGCGTTGCCCGCCTGGCCTTCGAGTTCCGCCAGGCGTTCAACAAGGACGTGGTCATCGACCTCATCTGCTACCGCCGTCGCGGCCACAACGAGTCCGACAACCCGGCCTTCACCCAGCCGCTGATGTACGACCTGATCGACAAGAAGCGCTCGGTGCGCAAGCTGTACACCGAGTCCCTCATCGGTCGCGGCGACATCACCCTGGAAGAGGCCGAGCAGGCGCTCCAGGACTTCCAGGGCCAGCTGGAGAAGGTGTTCGCGGAGGTCCGCGAGGCCTCCACGGCTCCGGCCGCCGGCGCCCCGGTGACGCCCGCGCAGACCGCGCAGGAGTTCCCGGTCGCCGTGAACACGGCGATCTCGCAGGACGTCGTCAAGCGGATCGCCGAGTCCCAGGTCACCATCCCCGAGGGCGTCACCGTCCACCCGCGTCTGCTGCCGCAGCTGCAGCGCCGCGCGGCGATGATCGACGAGGGCACCATCGACTGGGGCATGGGCGAGACCCTGGCCTTCGGTTCGCTGCTGATGGAGGGCACCCCGGTCCGGCTGTCCGGCCAGGACTCCCGCCGCGGCACCTTCGGCCAGCGCCACGCGGTCCTCATCGACCGGGAGACGGGCGAGGACTACACCCCGCTGCTCTACCTGTCGGACGACCAGGCCCGCTACAACGTCTACGACTCGCTGCTCTCCGAGTACGCGGCCATGGGCTTCGAGTACGGCTACTCGCTGGCCCGCCCGGACGCGCTGGTCCTCTGGGAGGCCCAGTTCGGTGACTTCGTCAACGGCGCGCAGACCGTCGTCGACGAGTTCATCTCCTCGGCCGAGCAGAAGTGGGGCCAGACCTCCGGCGTCACCCTGCTCCTCCCGCACGGCTACGAGGGCCAGGGCCCGGACCACTCGTCCGCGCGTCCCGAGCGCTTCCTCCAGATGTGCGCGCAGGACAACATGACGGTGGCCATGCCCACCCTCCCGTCGAACTACTTCCACCTCCTGCGGTGGCAGGTCCACAACCCGCACCACAAGCCGCTCATCGTCTTCACCCCGAAGTCGATGCTGCGTCTGAAGGCGGCGGCGTCGAAGGCGGAGGAGTTCACGACCGGCTCGTTCCGTCCGGTCATCGGTGACACGACGGTGGACGCGAACGCGGTCCGCAAGGTCGTCTTCTGCGCGGGCAAGGTCTACTACGACCTGGAGGCCGAGCGCGAGAAGCGCGGCGTCACCGACACCGCGATCATCCGCATCGAGCGGCTGTACCCGCTCGCCGGTGCGGAGATCCAGGCCGAGATCGCCAAGTTCCCGAACGCGGCGAAGTACATCTGGGCCCAGGAGGAGCCGGCGAACCAGGGTGCGTGGCCCTTCATCGCCCTCAACCTGATCGACCACCTCGACCTGGCGGTCGGCGCGGACGTCCCGGCGGGCGAGCGCCTGCGCCGGATCTCCCGCCCGCACGGCTCGTCCCCGGCGGTCGGCTCCGCGAAGCGCCACCAGGCGGAGCAGCAGCTCCTGCTGAACGAGGTCTTCGAGGCGTAACGGCTGCGCTGAGCTCAGCAGTACGGAAGGCCCGGCTCCCCTCTCGGGGGCCGGGCCTTCCGGCCGTCCGGGGCGGATCCGTCGGCTCTCGGCCGTCCGGCGACGGCCCGGTGGCCGACCTCAGGTCGGCTTGCGCCACACGGAGATGTGCTTCGCGGAGTCCTGGGTGAACGGCGCCCCGTCCCAGTCCGCGACGCGGCGTTCCGGCTCGAGCCCGGCGATCCGTGCCATCAGATCGAGCTCCGCCGGCCAGGCGTAGCGGTGCCGGGAGTCGTCGCGGCGGTAGCGGCCGTCGTCGCCGTCGCGGGTGAGGTGGTGCGAGACGAGGATCTGCTCGACGAGGTCGAAGGTGTCGAAGCCGAGATGCCGCTCGGAGACGTCGAACGGCACCGCGACCTGGCCGGACGGCAGGAACCGCAGCGGCGGCACGCCCAGTTCGATGACGAATCGGCCGCCGGGCTCCAGATGACGTGCGGCGTTGCGGAAGCACTCGACCTGCTCGTCCTGCGTGAGCAGGTTCGTGATGGTGTTGTAGACGAGATAGACCAGGGTGAACCCGCCGGGAACGACGGTGGTGGCCATGTCCCCGATGAACACCGGGAGCGTGTCCTCGTCGGTCTTGCGCCGCAGCACCGCCGCCATGTGCTCGGACAGTTCGATGCCCACCACCGGCACGCCGCGCTCCCGGAGCGGGACGCCCACCCGTCCGGTCCCGATGGCGAACTCCAGGGCCCGGCCGTCTCCGGCGAGCTCGGCGAGGAAGGCGAGGGTCGGTCCGAGAACGGCGGCCGAGGACGTTTCGGCCTCCTCGGCGTCGTAGCGGTCGGCGGTCGCACGGGTCCACAGTTCACTGCTCGTCACGGGCGGCCACTTTGCCGGGTGCCGAGGGCGCTGTCGACGCAATTACCCTCCGCGCGCGTGGTCCCGTACCGCCTACGGCTGCGGTTCGAAGTCCCAGTACGGGCGGACGCGTTGCTTCGCGGAGATCGTGTGGACGTGCTGGGCGCCCAGGGTGCGGGTCAGGCCCTTGATGCCGGCGTCCTCGTGCTTCGCGGCCTCCGTGTCCTCGCGGACGGAGCGGAGGTCGGCCGCGAGTGCGATCTGGGCGCTCAGCGTCATCGGGTGGTCCGGGCCCAGCACCTGTTCCGCGGTGCGCAGGGTGTCCCGGCTCAGGTCCAGCGCGTCCTCCAGCCGGCCGGTGATGTTGCGGTGGCCGGTGGCGTTCAGGGCGCAGCCCAGGGTCCACGGGTGGCGGTCGCCGAGCGCGCCCCGCATGCCGACGAGGGCCTGCTCCGCCAGGGAGAGGGCCTCCGCGCGTTCGCCCTGGGCGCGGAGCACCAGCCCGAGGTTGCCGACCGTGCCGATGCTGTACGGGTGGGCGAGGCCGAGCTGCGTCTGGTAGCCGCGGACCACGTCCTCGGAGATCCGTCGGGCCTCGCCGATGTCCCCGTACTCCCGGAGGTAGGTGGCGTAGTCGGAGGCGACCATCAGGGTCCAGGGGTAGTCGACCCCGAAGACCCGCGTCGCCCGCTCCCACACGGTCCGCAGCCGCAGCCCCGCGCCGGGGATGTCGCCGGAACGGCGCAGGCACATCCCGAGGTTGTGCTCGGCGCGCAGGGTCTGCGGGTGGCCCAGCCCCAGCACCTGCGTGTTCAGCTTGACCCCCTGTTCCTGCCGGGTCTGCGCCTCCCGGTAGCGGCCCATCAGCCGCAGGCCCATGGCGCAGGCGATGCCGGAGGCGAGGGTGGAGATGTGCAGGGGCTTCAGGACCCGCTCGCGGCGGCGCAGGGTGTCCAGGTCGAGGTCGTAGGCGTCCTGGTAGCGGCCGAGCAGCCGGTAGGTGGCGGCGAGGTTGTTCTGGGCGTCGAGGGTGACGGAGTCGTCCTCGCCGAGCAGTTCCCGGTAGGTGCTCAGGCAGTGCTCGAAGATCTCCCGGGCCGGTTCGAACTTCGCGATGCACAGCAGTACGCCGCCGTACGCGCTGGTGGCGCGCAGGCTTTCCAGGTCCCGGTCGCCGCGCTCCGCGGTGAGCCGGCCGGACACGGCCCTGGTGAGGGTCTCGGCCCGCCGGAACAGGCCGAGGTTGCGCAGGGCGTTGCCGTACTGGTAGCTGAGCTCGCGGACCTTGGGGTGGTCCTCGCCGAGCACGGCCCGCCAGATCAGGTCGGTCTCCTCGGAGAGCCGCAGGCAGGTGCGGTACTCCCCGGCGAGGATCAGGTAGCGCAGGCAGCGCAGCAGGAAGTTCTGGATGCGCGGGTTGCCGCTGGTGAGTACCCCGGAGGTGGCCAGGTGCGGGACGAGTTCGGCGTAGCGGGGCCACAGCCGGGAGTCGGAGGGCCCGCCGGGGTCGGCGGCGGCGAGGACCTGCCGTACGGCGCGGGCGAGGGGTTCGGCCTCCTCCTCGGAGAGGTTCTCGCGGACGATGCCGTGGACCATGCGGTGCAGTTGTACGGTCTCCAGCCCACCGCCGCCCTCCTCCAGGGGCAGGTCGGAGTACTCCAGCCGGACGACGGAGAACTGGACGAGCTTGTTGAGGGCGGCGTTCCACCGGATCTGGTCGTTGATCAGCCCGGCGAGCTGTTCGGGGACGTCGTCGGCGGGGAATTCGCGCAGCAGCCTCAGCGGTACCGGTCCGGGGGCGAAGAAGACGAACAGCCGCAGCAGGGCGAGGGCGTCGGGGAAGTTCTCCCGGACGTTGTTGAGGAGTATGGCGAGGGCCGTGGGGAAGGGCAGCGGGTAGTCGTCGGAGACGGTGACGGCTTCGTGGGAGTCCATCCGGCGCTGGAGCAGGGCGAGGTAGTCGCCGACCGCGAGCGGGGAGTCGGCGAGCCAGCCGGCGGTCTGGTCGAGGGCGAGCGGGTAGTCCTCCAGGGCCTCGGCGAGCTGGTCGGCCTCGTCGGCGGTGAGGCGCAGGGCGCGGCGGCGGATGAAGGTGATCGACTCGGGGCGGGCGTAGAGCGGGACCTCGACGAGGCTGGTGTGCCGGGTGGCCCATTCGCGGTTGCGGGAGGTGATGATCACGTCGCCCGCGCCGGAGGGCAGCAGGTCGATGAGGTCGTCGGGGTTGTCGCAGCCGTCGAAGACCATCAGCCAGCGGCCGTACGGGGATCCGCGCCGCAGCGCTTCGAGGACGGCCCGGATCTGCTCGCCGTAGCTGCCCGCGCCGCGGGGCAGGCCGAGGGCGGGGGCCAGGTCGGCGAGGCGTTCGCGCAGGGTGGGCCGGTCCTCGGCGGGGACCCACCACACCACGTCGTACTCGGAGGCGAAGCGGTAGGCGTACTCGGTGGCGACCTGGGTCTTGCCGACGCCGGAGAGACCGAGCAGGGTCACGGTGGAGGCGCCGGCCGGTGCCTCGGTCAGCGCTTCGCGCAGGGTGCCGATGACGTCGTTGCGGCCGGTGAAGCGCGGGTTGCGGCGCGGGACCCGGCCCCAGATCTCGGGCGGGTCGTTGGGGAAGCGGGGTCCGCGGCGGCCGGTCTCGGTGCCGATCCGGTCGGTGGGCAGCTCCAGCCGGCGCAGCACGCGGTACTCCGCCTCGTACGCGTCCAGGCCCCACAGGTCGGTCTTCTCCAGTACGGCGACGGCGCTGGGCAGCGGGGCGTCGGTGAGGCAGACGGCCGCGAACCGGTCGGGGTGGCGGTCGGTGACGGCGCGCAGGGCGGTGTTCCACTCCTCGTCGGCGTGGGTGCCGGCGGAGAAGTAGCGTTCGCTGAGGACGAGGAGGACCCGGCTGCCGGAGCGGGCGAGGTCGTCGAGGGCCTGGGCGATGCCGGGGCTGTTCTGCGGGTCCCAGCGCTGGAGGGCGACGCGGTGGCCGTGTTCCTCCAGGCGGTGGCCGATCCACACGGCCCAGGGGCGGTTGAACCCGGCGAAGCTGATGACGAAGCGCTGCGGCTGGGCGTGCGGGTACGGGTGCGCGGTGTTGCCCTGGTCCTGCCGACTACCGGTGGTCATGCGCCGTCTCCCTGGGCTCCGGGCAGTGGACGGGACTGAAAAGGTACCGCAGGGGTGCCGGTGGGCGCGGCCCCTCAACCGCGGGCGAACGGGGCGAGTTCGGGGTGCGCCTCGCACCAGGCTCGGCGCTCCCGGTCGACGGCCCGGCGGGCCGCGGTGTGCTGGTCGCCTGGCGGCGGCAGCTCGTCCATGGCCCGTTCGGCGGCGGCCATCGCCTCGGTGAACTCCCTTCCGGCGGCGGTCAGTCGGTCGTGGGCCAGCAGGGCCGGCAGGACGGCAGCCACCTGGGCGCGGATCCGGGCGTGCTGGGCCCAGGCGCCGCGGGCCCCGTAGAGGGCGGCCCGCTGCCAGTACCCGGCCAGGGCCAGATGGGCGTAGGCGCCGTGCAGGAGTCCCTCCAGCGGGCGGGGGTCGCCGCGCCAGGGGGCCCAGTGGCGGGCCGTGCGGTCGGCGTTGTGCAGGGTCAGGACGTCGGCGAGGGCGGCGAGTTTGCCGTGCTGGACCTCGTGGACGAGGGTGGCGGCCAGGGCGGGCGGGGCCTGGGCGCGGGCCAGGACGGAGCCGGCGGCCGCGGGCAGGGTGGCGCCGTTGGAGCGGGAGCCGCCGGACAGCGGTACGACGGAGCGCAGCAGTTGTGCGGTCTCCTCGGCGCGGACTGTGTCGTAGCGCAGGAGCAGGGTGAGCGCGCCGGACCACTGGGTGTCCCAGCGCTTGTGCCCCTTCGGCGTGAGCCGGCGGGCGGGGCGGACGGGTGCGGGCTGCGCGGGGCCGGGCGCCCGGTACGGGTCGAGGTCGTCGAGGGCGGTCCGGCCCCCGGGCAGGGCGTGGAGGGGCAGGGTGGCGGGGTCGTCGGGGTCCCAGGAGCGTTCGGTGAGGGCGAGGGGGCCGGGGCGCTCCGGGCGCAGCAGTCCGAGGGTGGGCAGGACGAGCCGGCCCTGCTGGGGCCGCAGGGTGTGGGTGAAGGCGATCCCGGCGCGCAGGGCCGCGGCGACGGCGAGGGCGCCGAGGTGGCCGAGGTCGGGCGGGGGTCCGTAGGAGGCGTGCAGCCGGCGCAGGGTCTCCTCGGCCCAGACCCCGGTGGCCGGGTAGTGCAGTACGTCGCGCACGGCGCCCGCGTCGCGGCGCTCGGCCGCCTCCAGCAGGGCCCAGTGGTCGGCGGCCTCCCCGGAGGGGCCGCCGGGGGCGGCGTCGAGGACCGCGCGGAGCAGGACGAGGCGTTTGGAGCGGCGCACGTCGCGGACCAGGCGGGTGCCTTCCGGGGAGGGTTCGGTGGAGGCGAGGGCGCGCAGGGTGCGGGAGGAGACGGTGAAGGCGGTGAGCGCGGTGGTCATGAGGCGACCGCCGGCGGGTGGGCGGCGGCGGCACGGGCGGCTCGCGGGGGCACGGCCTGGGCCGTGCGCCGGGCGGGCGTCGTGGGGGCCTGCGCGGCCCGGTGGACGGCGGTGGCGATGTGCCGGATGAGCACCTGGAGGTCGGCGCAGTACACGGACGGCTGCCGGAAGCCCTCGCCGGCGCGGTAGCGGTGCGGGTAGTGGCCGCCGCCGCACACCTCGACCAGCTCGCAGGCGCGGCAGCCGGCGGCGAGCGCGTCCCGTCCGAGCTGGCGGGCGGCGAGGCCGGGGTGGTCGAGGAGCTGGTCGAAGCTGTGGGTGTCGAGGCTCATGCCGGTCGCGGCGGCGCCCTCGTACGCGGATTTCAGTGAATCGGCCTGTTCGATGGAGCCGTCGGTCTCGATCACGGCGGTGGCGGCGGGCGCGAGCCCGAGGGTCTCGGTGGCGGCGGGCAGGCCGAGCAGCAGCGCGATGATCTCCTCGAAGAGCCGGATCCGGGTGCGCCGTACCCCGTCGTGCCACCAGCGCTCGAAGACGGCGAGCAGCCAGTCGGCGTACGGGGCCAGGCCCGGGTGGTGGCCGGGGGGCGGGGCGCTCCAGTTGGCGAGCGGCAGCAGCAGCCCGATGCTGGGCGGGGCGAAGGCGAGCAGGGACTCGTACGTCTCCACCGGGTCCTGGTCGAGGTCGACGACGCACAGCACCCCGGCGTAGCTGTCCGGGTGCCGGGCCAGCAGCCGCAGGCCCCGGGCGGCCGCGCCGAAGCCGGGCCGCCCGGCGTGGTCCACGCGCCGGGCGTTGTGCGCGGGCAGGCCGCCGTCGAGGCTGACGCCGACGCGGATCCCGGCGGTGGCGAGCGCGGCGAGGCGGCCGCGGGTGAGCAGGGTGCCGTTGGTCTGGACGGTGGCGGTGACCCGGGTGCGCGGGGCGGCCCGGGCCACGGCGGCCCGTACGGCGTCGACCGGCCCGGCCAATGCGGCGGGGGCGGTGAGCAGCGGTTCGCCGCCGTGCAGCACCAGGTCGACGCGGGGCAGTCCGTGGGCGGCGGCGTGCTCGGCGATCCGCTCGGCGGCGCGGGCGGCGGTGGCGGGGGTCATCGCGGGTGGCTGGCCCCGCCAGCCCTGGTCGGCCATCTCGTAGACGTAGCAGTAGGTGCAGGCGAGGTTGCAGCGGCTGCGCGTCTTGAGGACGAACTGGCGTATCGGGTGCGGCCGGTGTCCGGCGGCCCGCGCGGCGGCCACGTCGAGCCGGGCGTAGGGCCAGGGCGCGTACCGGGCGTGGCGCAGCCGGTGCCCTGCGGCGGGGTCGTGTGCGGGGCGGGCGGGGTCCGGTGCGGGGCGGGCGGGGTCCTGGTGCGGGGCGGAGCCGGCGCCGCCGGGCGCGGGCGGCGCGGGCAGCACGGAGTCGCTCGTGACCGCTCGCCTCATCGCCCCACCTCCCTCCCCCTCGCCTCCGGGGAGCGACCCCCGGCGGACGGTCCATCCCTGCCCTTCGGACGGACCCGGCTAACGGCGGAAAGTGGTCAACTCGCTTTCAAGGTGGGGCGGATCAGGCACGCGCCGGTCAGGCCACTCCGGAGTCGAAGGCGTTGAGGATCTCGGCCGGATGCGTCACCCGCTCGACCATGCCCTCGATCACCTGGGCCAGCACGGGATGGTCGATCCCGCGCAGCGCGGCCAGGTCCAGCCCGGAGAGATCCGGCAGGCGCCCGGTGCATGCCGGGGTCACCGCCTCCACTTCCTGCCGCTTCGTCACCATGTGCCGCTGCTCCCCCTGTCGCGTCGCGGACCGGACGGTCCACTGCCCTTTCCCTCCGGCCGGTCCGCGGAAACAGCGCGCTCCGCTCGCCGCTCCGCGTTCAGAGTGCGGCTTCCAGGGCCCGCACGCGGGCGCGGAGCGCCTCCGTCCGGCCTTCGGCTTCGGCTTCGGTGCCCGCATCGGGCCGCGTCCACAGCTCCAGCGCGGAGCGGTAGGCGTCCAGGGCGGCCCGGGGGCGGGCGAGGCGCTCCAGCACCTCTCCGCGCGACTCCTGTACGCGGGCGGCCAGTCGGACGGCGGTGCCGGCGGAGCCCGCGGATCCCGCGATGCCGGCAGGGGCCTCGTGACCGTCGCGGCGGTCGAGGTCCGCGCGGATCCCGGGCTCGGCGTGCCCGTCCGGCCCGGCATGGCCTGTGCGGCCGTCACGGACCTCACGGACCTCACGGACCTCACGGACCTCACGGAGCTCGCGGCCTTCGCGGTCGGCCTCCAGGGCGGCCCGCCAGGCCCGCCGGTAGGAGTCCGCCGCCCGGTCGAGGCGTTCCACCGCCCGGGTGTGCCCGTTGATCTCCTGCTGCACGTCGCCGTGGTCCCGCCAGGCCCGGGCCCGCTCCAGCGGGCTGCGGCTGTGCCGGACGGCCAGTTCCAGCAGGTACTCCGCCTCCCGCAGGTCCACCGGGTCGCCCTCGTACGCGTGCCGCAGCCGCAGCCCGGTGGCCAGCCGCATCAGCCGGTGCGCGGCTCCCGGGTCCGACTGCGGGACCGCCGCCCGGCTGTCGCGCAGGACGCGTACGGCGGCCCCGGTGAACCGCCGGCCGTCGGCGGCCCGGGCCCGCTCCAGGAGCACCTCGCCCCACTCGGGCAGCAGCTCCCCGAAGGCCTCCCCGTCGCGGGGGATCAGCCGCCGGGCCCGGCCGTACGCCTCGGCCGCGTCCTCCAGCGCCGCCGGGTCGGCGTCGCGCGCGTACCGCTCCCGGTGTACCCGGGCCAGGCACACCAGGGCGGCCACCCGCAGCTCCGGGTCCCCGCCGGCCTCCTCCAGTGCCGTGGTGAGCTGGCCGGCCGCCTCCTCCAGCCGCGCCGGCAGGTAGCGCAGCGCCCCCGCCAGGTCCACCCGCACCCGGGCCTCCGCGGCCGTGGCCCGGGCCGCGCCCGCGCCCGGTACGGCCAGCCGGGCGGCGGCCTGTTCGGCCAGGGCCGTGCGCTCGGCCGGGTCCGGGGTGCGGGGCAGCAGGGCCAGGAGCACCCGGCCCAGGGCCCGTTGCAGTGCGGGGTCCGGCTCGGGCTCGGCGTCGGGGTGCGCGTCGGGGTGCGCGTCCGGGTCCCCGTCGAGGGGCCCGTCGAGGGGCCGGCCGGGAGCCGCCGGGGGTCCCGCCAGGGGTTCCAGCGCCGCGCGGGCCTCGCGGAGCGCGCCCGCGTCCGGGCGCAGCCCGCTCAGCCGGATCAGTGTCTCGGCCCGCCGCACCGCGCAGTCCCGCCGCAGCTCCGGGTCGGCCGCGGCGCCCGCGGCCGCGAACTCCCGGTCCGCCTCGGCGAGCAGCTCCGCGTCGGGGCCGTGGGCCAGCGCCCGCTCGTACAGCACCCGGCCGAGGACCGCCCGCGCCGGCGCGGTCCGCAGCCCGGTCACCGCCCGTTCGGCCTCGGCGAGGAGTTCCGGGTCGCGCTGGGCCGCCCACAGCCGCAGCAGCGCCCCCGCCAGTTCGGTCTCCGCCTCCTCCGGCGGGTCGCCGGGTGCCACCGGGGCCGTCACCGCCCGCCGCAGGACCGCCACGGCCTCGTGCAGGGCCCGCGCGCCGCCGTCCGCGGCCGCGTCCGCGAGCCGGGCCCGCGCTGCGCGCACCGCTCCGGCCCGCCCGAGCGGGGGGACGGCGGGAGGCTCGCGGCGGGCCGGGCCCTCCTCCGGCATGCCGGGCACGTAACGCCGTACGACTTTGGCCGAAACCTGCGCGAAGGCCTGCGGGAGCCGCCCCTCGGGCGCCCGCTCGGCGTCCTGCGGCCCGGGGTCGACCGCCGCCGGCGGCGCCCCGGTGAGCTGCGAGACCGCGAGCGCGGGGAAGTTGCGTACGCCCCGCCCGAAGTGCGCGAGCACGTACTCCGAGCAGTGCTTGAGCACCAGTGCGGCCTCGTCCCGCCCGAGCGGCCCCAGCAGCACGTCCTGCACCCCGGGGACGAACTCGTACCAGTGCCCCGGCCCGGGGCCGCTGCGTCGCAGCAGCCCGCTCAGCAGCACCTCCGCCAGGTCGGAGGGCTCCGAGTCCGGCAGCATCGTGCGCTGCACCAGCCGCATCACGGGCAGCGTCAGCGGCGCCGCCGACAGGTACACCGCCAGCTGTACGGCCCGGGGCGCGGCCGAGGACCGGAACCTGGCCACCAGCTCGCGCGGCGGCCGGACGGCGCGCGGCGGCGGTACGGGCGCGGCCGGATGGTCGGCCAGCACCCGGCCGACCTCGGCCGGTACCGGTCCGGTGCCGAGTCCGGCGACGAGCCGGGCCCAGGCCCCGAGGGCGGTAGGGCTCGGCGGCAGCACGGGCACGGTGAGCCCGCCGGTGGGCCGTCCGGGCAGCGGCGGCCGGTCGGGGCGGAACCGCAGCTGCTGCCCGCCGCCCTCCAGCCGGGTGAGCGTGCCCCGTTCGGTCGGCAGCCAGCTGCGGCCCCACAGCCGCTGCGGCAGCGGCTGGACGACCATGCACGGGGTGCACTCGGCCCACCGGTACAGCAGCCGCTGCGCCGCGCCCTCGCGCCACAGCGGCCCGGCGCAGTCGGAGACCACCATGGTCAGGGCCCGGCCGGTGGGGTCCCGCAACTGGTCGCCGGAGCGCAGCCCGGAGCCGGGTACGGGGCTGCGGCCGAGGACCGCCCTGCCGTCCGCCAGGCGGTGCAGGTAGTGCACCTGGACGTCCCGGAAGGCGCCCAAGCGCTCGCACACGGAACGCAGTTCGTCGAACATGTCCTGCCAGACGGCCATCGAGGGAGAGGCGTCCATCACCAGCCGTACGGTCGCCTCGCGCCGGCTCTCCGGCCGGAGCACCGGGATGACCAGCCCGAGGGCCCGGGCGCTGGCCTCGGCCGTGGCCGGTTCGTCGATCACCAGCCGGGCGGGCGGGACGGGCGGGCGGTGCCGCTGGAGGGCGCGCAGGGCCCGCTGGACGTCCAGGATGCGCGGCAGCGCGGCGGCCCGGGGCACCCGTACGGGCACTCCGTACTCCTCGGGCGACTCCTCGGGCCGGTCCCCCTCGGCCCCGCCGGCGCGGCGCGCGCCGGGTGCGTAGAGCCTGACCGGATCGTCGGCGTCCGGCCGCGCCCGTTCGGGCTCGACGGGCTTGCCGGCCGGATCCTCGGCGTCCTCCTCGGGGTCCGGCCCCGGCGGCACCGGTGCGGCCGGCCCCGGCCCGCGGATGTGCCCGGCGAGCCAGAGGGCGTCGGCGAGCTCCTCGGCGCTCGGGTCGAGCCCGGCGGCGCGCAGCAGTGCGGCCAGTTCACGGACGCCCTGTCGGGGTTCGGGAGCGGCGGGAGGCACGGCGGAAGGCGGCACCGCGGGGGGCGGCACGGCGGGCGGGGGTACGGCGGGGGTCGGCGGCACGGCCCGTCACCTCGGGCGGTCGAGGCGCTGGATGAGCAGGTCCGCGAGGTCCTCCCGGCTGGGCGGGGCGGCGTAGTGGGTCAGGTACACGGCGTTGAGCAGCTGGTCGGCGGCGACCAGTTCGGTCCGGGAGCGGCTGAGGAACTCCCGGATCAGGTCCGCCCCGAGCCGGGCGGCCTCCTCGCCGAGGTGGGCGCGGACCATGGTGGCGAGCCGTTTCTCGCCGGGCTGCCCGAGCTTGAGCTGGATGCAGCGGCGCAGCAGGGCGGCCGGGAAGTCCCGTTCGCCGTTGCTGGTCAGGATGATGAAGGGGAACTCCCGGCAGCGGACCCGGCCGCCGCGGACGGTCACCTTGGTCCCGTCGTCGGTGAGCACCTGCACCTCGGGCTCGGTGTCGGCGACGCGCTCCAGCTCGGGGAGCGCGAACTCGCCTTCCTCCAGCACGTTCAGCAGGTCGTTGGGCAGGTCGATGTCGCTCTTGTCGAGCTCGTCGATGAGGAGCACCCGGGGCCGCGCGGTGGGCAGCAGGGCGGTGCCCAGCGGCCCGAGCCGGATGTACTTCCCGATGCCGGGGACGGTTCCGGTGCCGTGCACCCCGTCCCCGTCCCCGCCCTCGTCCCCGGCTCCGCCTCCGCCTCCGCGTCCGCTCGCCGCGAGCTGTACGTCCTGCAGCCGGGCGAGCGCGTCGTACCGGTACAGCCCGTCCTGCAGCACGGTCCGTGAGACCACCGGCCAGCGCAGCACCCGGCCGAGCTTCAACTCGTGGGCGACCGCGTGCGCGAGGGTGGACTTCCCCGTGCCGGGGAAGCCGGTCACGAGCAGCGGCCGTCGCAGGTACAGCGCCGCGTTGACGGCCTCCAGTTCCTCGGGCTCCGGCCGGTGCAGTTCGGCGGCCTGCCGGTGCGCTCCGAGCCGCCGGGCGACGTTGCCGTCGGCGGCCGCGGCCGGCCCGCCCGGCTCCGCCACCGGTCCGCCGTCGAAGTCCCGCCAGGGCGGCGGATCGGGCAGGGCGTCGATCCCGTCATGGGGCTCACCGACCCCCCGGTATATGAGCCACTCGTCGTTCATTGCCCCTCCCTCACTCGAATCCGCCGGGCCCGGCGCCGTCACAGGTCGCCCTGGAGCGGTTCGTCGTCCGGCAGCGGCCGCGCCGGGTCCTCCCACACGAGCCCGGTCCCGGCCGCCCAGTACGCGTCGGGGTCCGCCCCGTACGCCCTCCCCCGCAGCGTCTGCAGGCGCACCGGCAGCACTTCCGCCCGCCCGGCGTCCGCCAGTTCCTCCCGCAGCCCGCGGTGGAACGGCGCGCACGACTCCCTCGGGTCCGGCGGCGGCCGCCGGGTCACCGCCACCCCGTACCCGGCGTCCCGCACCGCGTGCAACGACCCGAGCGTGGGCTCCGCATCCGCGGCCCGGCAGTGCACGGGCACGGTGTTGTCCGGCAGTCCCGACAGCCACTCGGCCGCCGGGCTGCGCGGGCGTCCCCGTACGCAGTCGGCCCGTTCGTCCTGCAGGGGGCCCGCCTGCACCCGGGCCCACCGGGCGGCCGCCCCGGGGTGCCCGCGGCCCTCGGGGTCCCCCGGATCGGCGGGGTGCGCACGGCCCGACGGGTCCCCGGGATCCGCGCGGCCGGGGTCCGCCGGGTGCCCGGCCCCGGCCCGTCCGCCGGGGTGGCGCAGCACCACCGGCCGCTGCACCCCGAGCGGTACGCCGCCCGTCACCACCCACTCGTCCACGGGCAGCCCGAACAGCTCGGGGGCCACGGCCACTTCGAGCAGGGCCGCCGCCTCGTGGGTGTCGCAGCGCCGGAAGGCCTCGGCGAGCGGGGCCCGTAACACCTCCCGCAGAGCCGCCGGGGTGGCCCGTACGCCCGAGTCCACGGGGGTCACCCGCCCGGGCTGTGCCGGGCCCGCCAGTACGGAGACCCGCCAGTCGTAGACGTCCTCCCAGCCGTGCGCCCACACCTCCAGCAGCGCCGAGGCCCCGGGCGGCAGGCCGCCGGCCCGCCGGGCCGGGCCGTGCACCGCCCGCCCGGCCGAGGCCCGCCGGCGCCGTTCCCGCTCCGCGAGGCCCCGCTCGTGGCGCTCGCCGAGCTCGCGCCGCAGCGGGCGCCACAACCGCTCGGCCGTGGCCCGGATCCAGTCCCAGAGCTCCTCGTCCGCGCCCGGCGTCGGCGGCTCCCGGTAGTCGGCCACGCTCACGTCCGTCGCGTACCGGAGCATCGCCGCGGCCTCCCCGGCCCCGCCGGGCGGGTCGTGCAGCAGCCCCAGCCCGTCGCGCCAGCTGAGCGGGGCGGGCGGCTGCGGGTCCGGCTCCTCCCCGCGGGCCGCCTCGACCAGGGCCCGTACGACCTCGGAGGAGCCCGGCGGAGGCAGTTCGGCCAGCAGTCCGCACAGGGTGGTGCGCTCGCCGGGGGTGAGCCGGCCGCGGCCGCCGTACGGGGCGCCCTCCTCCGGCGGGAGCTCGCCGTGCACGTCGGTCCAGGTGCGGCGGTTGTCGAGGTCGCTGAGGTGGTGGTCGTAGTGGTGCAGGTCGTGGGCCTGCATGACGCGGCGGTAGAGCCCGACCTGGCCGCGCGCGGGCATCGGCAGCGTGCGCAGCTGCACGACGGAGACGGCGAGCCCGCCGCCCGCCCCGTGCCGCCGGGCCTTGACCACTCCGACGACCTCCCCGCGGGCGAGGTCCACCACGGGGCCGCCGGACATTCCGGGGTCGATCTCGTCGTCGCCGCCGAGCCGGATGGCCGCGCCGTTCCCGGCGCTGCCGCGCAGCCGGGTGGTGCGGCCGGTGATCTCGGGCGTGCCGAGGTCCTCGGTGCAGCCGAAGTAGGCGACCTCGTCGAAACGGGGTCTGGACCGGTCGGTCAGCCAGACGCAGGCGTGCGACACGGGGGCCAGGACCCTGAGCAGCGCCAGGTCGGGCAGGTCCCACAGGGCGCCCCGGCGCGGGCGCCGCTCCTCCAGCCGCTCGGGCAGTACGCACTCCACGCGCCCGGTGACCGTCCCGGTCGCCCCGTGGGCCCCGGAGGAGAAGGTGATGCCGACCTCGCGTCCCGTCAGACGCACCGCAGCACCCCCTTCGCCGACCACGTGCGCGCACGTCAGGACCCAGCCGGGGGCGATGAAGAAACCGCTCCCCCACGTGGGACCGGTCCGATGGCTGCCGGGGTTGTCATACCCGCCCGGCGGGGCGTGAACGCGTACGGTCGCGGCCTGGACGAGGGGCTCGAGGAGCTCGAAGGCGCGCGCCGAGCCGGTCGTGCGCCCGTCCGTCATCCGCACCCCCCGCTCGTTGGGCATCCAGGCTAGCCCCGGGGACACCACGGGCGGGAGGCCTCTTCGCCCGCGCGGATTATCCTGGCGGGAAACACCCCCTGCACACCCCCATCACGGCACGGAGCCCGACTTGTACTTCACCGATCGCGGCATCGAGGAGCTGGAGAAGCGGCGCGGCGAGGAGGAGGTCACCTTCGAGTGGCTCGCCGAGCAGCTGCGCACCTTCGTCGACCTGAACCCGGACTTCGAGGTCCCGGTGGAACGCCTGGCCACCTGGCTGGCCCGCCTGGACGACGAGGACGACGACGCCGACGAGTGATGCACGGCGCGTACCGGCAGGACGCACGGCCGGGACGCATGGCCGGGAGGCGGAGAACGAGAACGGCCCGGCTGCACTGAGCAGTCGGGCCGTTCTCGTGTTCGCGCCGGCCGCTCGGACAGGCGCGAGCGGGGGTCAAGGGCGCCGGATCAGGCGGCCTTGGTCTCCCAGAAGATGCGGTCGATCTCGGCGATGAGCTCCAGCGCCTTGGCGCCGGTCGCCGGGTCGTTGGACGCCTTGGCGGCCGAGAGGGCCTTCAGGGTGTCGTTGACCAGGGTGTGCAGCTGGGGGTACTTCTCGAAGTGCGGCGGCTTGAAGTAGTCGCTCCACAGCACCGAGACGTGGTGCTTGGCGAGCTCGGCGCGCTGCTCCTTGATGGTGATGGCGCGCGCGCGGAAGTCGGCGTCGTCGTTGGCCTGGTACTTCTCCTGCACGGCCTTGACGGACTCGGCCTCGATGCGGGCCTGGGCAGGGTCGTACACGCCGCACGGAAGATCGCAGTGGGCGGAGACCTTCGCCTTGGGGGCGAAGAGGCGGGAAAGCATGGAGTTTGTCCTCCTCGTGATCGTCTTCTCAAGGGGGAGATTACTCGCTGAACAACCGGATTTCGCGGGCGCCCCCATGGGCTTAGGACAAAAGTCCAGGGGCGCGGCCGGACCGGTGAGCGAATGTACGGACCCGTGCGGCAGCATGCGGGGGTGACGAGGAGGACGCGCATGGTGGAGAACGGGCGCCCGCGGAAGCGGTTCGGGGTGGTGGAGGTGACGGGGGCGTCGATGGTGCCCACGTTGACCAACGGCGACCAGGTGGTGGTCCGCTACGGGGCGGCCGTCCGCCCGGGTGACGTGGTGGTGCTGCGCCATCCCTTCCAGCAGGACCTGCTGGTGATCAAGCGGGCGGTGGAGCGGCGGCCGGGCGGCTGGTGGGTGCTGGGCGACAACCCGTACAACGAGACCGGCGACAGCACCGTCTACGGGCCGGTGCCCGCAGAACTGGTGCTGGCGACGGCGGTGCTGCGCTTCCGGCCGCGCGAGGAGGATCAGCGCTCGCTGAGGGCCCGGCTGTCCTGGGCGGCCTCGGCGGTGCGCCCGCTGCTGGCGGACGCCTCGGCCTCCAGCCGCTTGCGGGCGCGGTAGGCGGCCACGTTGGCCCGGGTCGCGCAGCGGTCGGAGCAGTAGCGCCGGGAGCGGTTGGTGGAGGTGTCGAGGTAGGCGTTGCGGCAGGGCGCGGCCTGGCACAGGCCGAGGCGGTCGGGGCCGTGCTCGGTGAGGGCGAAGGCCAGGCCCATGGCCGCCATGGCGGCGTAGCCCGCCGATGCGTTCGAGGGGTGCTCGGCGAGGTGGATGTGCCAGTCGGGGCGGCCGTCCTCGCCGATGGTCTTGTGCCCGGAGACCTGGGGGCTGACCGGGAACTCCATGAGCAGCGAGTTCAGCAGGTCGACCGCGAGGACGTCGTCACCGCCGTCGGCGGCCTCGAAGACGGCGCGCAGCCGGGCCCGTACGTTGCGGAAGCGGGTGACGTCGGTGTCGGTGACGCGGCGGGCCATCTGCACGCTTGCGCCGAACAGGGCACGGACGGCGTCCACGGAGGTGAGCTCGTCCTTGTTGCGGGCCGGCTCCTCGGTGTTGACCAGGCGCACGGCGAAGTCCGAGTAATGGGCCAGTTCCACTTGTAGTCCTTACGGCTGCGGATTAATGTCTCCGGTAACGGCTGAGACGTCTTCGAGGGTATTACGTATGGAGGGGTTCGTGATGGCGAATACGACGAATACGGCGGATACAGCAGATACGACCACCGGCTCCGGGTACTGGCAGGCCTGGCAGGACAGCTGGGACCGGCAGCAGGAGTGGTACATGCCCGACCGCGAGGAGCGGTTCCGGGTGATGCTGGACATGGTCGAGGCCCTGGTCGGACCCACCCCCCGGGTGCTGGATCTCGCGTGCGGTACGGGAAGTATCACGGACCGCGTCCTCAAGAGGTTCCCGGGAGCCACCAGTACGGGCGTCGACCTCGACCCCGCGCTGCTGACCATCGCCGAGGGCCACTTCGCCGGGGACGAGCGGGTCACCTTCGTGACCGCCGACCTCAAGGACCCGAACTGGCGCGCCGCCCTCCCCCACGACTCGTACGACGCGGTCCTGACCGCCACCGCCCTGCACTGGCTGCACAGCGACGACCTGTCCGTCCTGTACGGGCAGCTCGCGCCGCTGGTCGCCCCGGGCGGGGTGTTCATGAACGCCGACCACATGCCCGACCCGGCCACCCCGCGCATCGACGCCGCCGAGCACGCCCACCGGCACGCCGGCATGGACCGGGCCAGGACGGCCGGCGCGGTGGACTGGCGCGAGTGGTGGGAGCTGGCCGCCGCGGACCCGCTCCTCGCGGAGCCGGTGAAGCAGCGCTTCGCGATCTACGGGGAGCACGCGGACGGCGACACCCCGCCCGAGGCCTGGCACACCGCCGCCCTGCTCGCGGCGGGCTTCGCGGAGGCCCGTACGGTCTGGCGCTCCCCCTCGGACGCGCTGGTCCTAGGTCTGAAGTAGGGACTTGAGCACGCCCGGGCACGTGTGAGGGGCGGTACGGGAATCCCGTACCGCCCCTCACCTGTCCGCCGGTGCGACCGGGGCACCCGAGCGCCGGAGCGCTAGAGCACCTTGGACAGGAACGCCTTCGTGCGGTCGTGCTGCGGGTTGCCCAGCACGTCGCGCGGGTTGCCCGACTCGACGACCACGCCGCCGTCCATGAAGACGAGGTTGTCGCCGACCTCGCGGGCGAAGCCCATCTCGTGCGTGACCACGATCATGGTCATGCCCGATTCGGCCAGGTCGCGCATGACGTCGAGGACGTCACCCACCAGCTCCGGGTCGAGCGCCGAGGTGGGCTCGTCGAAGAGCATCAGCTTCGGCTCCATGGCGAGCGCGCGGGCGATCGCCACGCGCTGCTGCTGGCCGCCGGAGAGCTGGCTGGGGTAGTTCCCGCCCTTGTCGCCGAGGCCCACGCGGTCCAGCAGCTTGATGGCGCGCTCGCGCGCCACCGCCTTGGACTCGCCCTTGACCATGACCGGGGCTTCCATGACGTTCTCTATGGCCGTCATGTGCGGGAACAGGTTGAAGCGCTGGAAGACCATGCCGATGTCCCGGCGCTGGGCCGCGACCTCGCTGTCCTTCAGCTCGTAGAGCTTGTCGCCCTTCTGGCGGTAGCCGACGAGCTGCCCGTCGACGTACAGCCGTCCGGCGTTCACCTGCTCCAGGTGGTTGATGCACCGCAGGAAGGTCGACTTGCCGGAGCCGGACGGGCCGACCAGACAGAAGACCTCACGCGGGGCGACCTCCAGGTCGATGCCCTTGAGGATGTGCGCCGCACCGTAGGACTTGTGGACGCCCTCGGCCTTCACCATGGCAGTCGTCATCAGGCCACCGCCTTGCGGTTCGAGAAGCTGGAGAGTTTCGCCTTGATCTTCTGCAGCGGCGTGGGCGGCAGCGAGCGGAGCGCACCGCGGGCGTAGCGGCGCTCCAGGTAGTACTGGCCGACGCTGAACACGCTGGTCAGGGCGAGGTACCAGATCGAGGCGACGAAGAACATCTCCATCACCGCGAACGACGTGGACGCGATGTCCTGGGCCGCGCGCAGCAGGTCGAAGTACTGCACGGCCACGACGAGCGACGAGGTCTTCAGCATGTTGATGAACTCGTTGCCCGACGGCGGCACGATCACCCGCATGGCCTGCGGCAGAACGACACGGCGCATGGTCTGCAGGCGGGTCATGCCGAGCGCGTGCGAGGCCTCGGTCTGGCCCTCGTCGACCGACTGGATGCCGGCCCGGACGATCTCCGCCATGTACGCGCCCTCGTTGAGGCCGAGACCCAGCAGGGCGGCCAGGAAGGGCGTCATGACCTGGGTCATCTCGTCCTTGTAGAACCCGAGGTTCAGGATCGGGAAGATCAGGGCGAGGTTGAACCAGATCAGGAGCTGCACGTACACCGGGGTGCCGCGGAACAGCCAGATGTAGAACCAGGCGATGGTGCTCGTCACCGGGTTCTTCGAGAGGCGCATGACGGCGAAGAGGACGCCGAGCACCAGGCCCAGGGCCATCGAGGCGACGCTGATCCAGATCGTGTTGCCGACGCCACGCAGGATGGTGGGGTCGAACAGCTTCTCCGGCACGGTCGCCCAGCGCACGTTGCCCTGCGAGAAGGCCATCGCGAGCGCCACGACCAGGCCGATGACGACCACGGCGCTGATCCAGCGGCCGTAGTGGCGAACCGGAATGGCGCGGATCGCCTCGGGGGGTACGGCCCCGGCCGGCGGGGTGTCCGCCGGGTCCGGGACCTTGTCGAGCTTGTCAGTCACAGTGACTGCCCTTCAGTGTGCTGCGGTGGTACGCGGAGGTCAGGAACCGGCGTTGATCTTGGCCTCGGTCACGGCGCCGGAGCCCGCGTTCCACTTGTCGAGGGCGGCCTTGTAGGTGCCGTCCTTGATGACCGCGTCGAGGGCTTCCTTGAGCGCGTCGCGCAGCTCGGTGTTCTTCTTGTCCACCGCGATGCCGAAGAGGCCGGCGTCGGTCGGGTTGGCGATGGCCTCGAAGTCGTTGCCGCCGCCCGCGGTCTGCGCGATGTACGCGGCGACCGGGGAGTCGTTCAGGTCCGCGGAGGCGCCGCCGGCCTTCACCCGGGTCTGGGCCTCGGCGTCGCTCGGGAAGGACTCGATCTTGAGCTCGCCCTTGCCGTCCGTCTTGCACTTCTCGGCCTGGGTCTTGGCGGACTCCTCGTAGGTGGTGCCGCGCTGCACGGCGACCGTCTTGCCGCACAGGTCGTCGAGGGTCTTGATGCCCTCGGGGTTGCCCTTCTTGACCAGGATGCCGGTCGAGGCGGAGAAGTAGTCGACGAAGTCGACACCGGCACCGGTCTTGGCGCCCTTGTCGTCCAGGCCCTCCTGACGGGCCTTGGTGTCGGTCAGCGAGGACATGACCAGGTCGCTGCGACCCGTCTGCATGCTGCCGATGAGGGTGTCGAAGGTGCCGGACTCGAACTTGAACTGCACGCCGAGCTGCTTGCTCAGGGCCGCCGCGACGTCGGGGTCGACGCCGACGATCTTGCCACCCTCGGTGAACTCCATGGGCGCGTAGGTCGCGTCCGTGCCGACCTTGATGACACCGGCGTCCTGGATCTTCTTCGGGAGCTTCGAGAAGAGCGGCGCGCTGCTGTTCGCCGCACCGGACGGGCTGGTGGACGCCTTGTCGGTCTGGTCACCACAACCGGTGAGGATCAGGGCGCCGGCGACCGCGATCGCGCCGACCGCGGCGATCCGGGACCGTGCGGCGGTCGTACGACGGGTGGTGCTAGCGGTCATGGCTTGGTTCCTCCGGCAGTGGTGGAAAAGCATCGAAAAACGGTCGGGCACGCACCATCGAGTGTCGCGACCTCGTGTGATTACGGCATCTTGCCATTCGGACTGAGACATTCAGGGTGCCCGTCAGGTCAAAATCGCATAACGGGCGGTGGGGGTAGCCCAACAGGACTGCGGACATGGGGGTTCGAGACCGCAGAACCTGCCGTGACCTGGCCTTTTCGCCGCAGTTTCTACGGAGCGTCTCGCCTGCCGGACAACAAGGTTTGGACTTTTCGCCAAAAGCGGGGCAACCGACCTACGATTGAGCGGGAATCGACTCGTCTGGGCGAGCGTTCTTCGGGTAGAACAGATCCTTACACCCCTCATCCGGGGCTCAGGGCGCGCGTGCGGCGCGCCCGCGCGTACGAACCTCCCCTCCGCGGAGACGGGCCAACCGTCGATGCGGAGTACGGACGCGGTGCCCGCCCACCCCTTAACCAGGAGTGGCCACCCTCAACGATTCAAAGGACTTAAGGGGTCACACACAGTGGCAGCGGAGATCATCAACCCTCGCAGCGACAGCGTCACGGACAACAACCCGGACGCGGTGTTCGCGCTGCACCGGGGCGGCAAGATGGCCATCCAGGCCACGGTGCCGGTCAACAACAAGGACGACCTGTCCCTCGCGTACACGCCCGGCGTGGCGAAGGTGTGCAGCGCCATCGCCGAGCAGCCGGAGCTGGTGAACGAGTACACCTGGAAGTCCAACGTGGTCGCCGTCGTCACCGACGGCACGGCCGTGCTCGGACTCGGTGACATCGGTCCCGAGGCCTCCCTCCCCGTCATGGAGGGCAAGGCCATTCTCTTCAAGCAGTTCGGTGGTGTGGACGCGGTTCCGATCGCGCTCGCCACCAAGGACACGGACGAGATCATCGAGACGGTCATCCGCCTCGCCCCGTCCTTCGGCGGGGTCAACCTGGAGGACATCTCGGCCCCCCGCTGCTTCGAGATCGAGCGGCGCCTCCAGGAGGCGCTGGACATCCCGATCTTCCACGACGACCAGCACGGCACCGCCATCGTGACGCTGGCCGCGCTGCGCAACGCCGCCAAGCTCACGGGTCGCACCCTCGGCGACCTGCGCGCCGTCATCTCGGGCGCGGGCGCGGCGGGCATCGCCATCGCCAAGATCCTGGTGGACGCGGGCATCGGCGACGTCTGCGTCACCGACCGCAAGGGCGTCGTCTCGGCGGACCGCTCCGACCTGACGGACGTCAAGGCGGAGATCGCGGGCCTGACCAACAAGACCGGCCAGACCGGTTCGCTGGAGCAGGCCCTCGCCGGCGCGGACGTCTTCATCGGCGTCTCCGGCGGTACGGTCCCGGAGGAGGCGGTGGCCTCGATGGCGAAGGACGCCTTCGTCTTCGCCATGGCCAACCCGAACCCGGAGGTCCACCCGGACGTCGCGCACAAGTACGCGGCGGTCGTGGCCACGGGCCGCTCGGACTTCCCGAACCAGATCAACAACGTGCTGGCGTTCCCGGGCATCTTCGCGGGCGCCCTCAAGGTCCGCGCCACCCGGATCACCGAGGGCATGAAGATCGCCGCCGCCGACGCCATCGCCGGTGTCGTGGGTGACGAGCTCGCCGCCGACTACGTGATCCCGTCGCCGTTCGACGAGCGCGTCGCGGAGGCCGTCGCCACGGCCGTCGCCGCCGCCGCGAAGGCCGACGGCGTGGCCCGCCTGGCCTGACCGCCGCGCGAGCAGCTCCACGGGCAGAGGCCCGGCCGGATCCCTCCGGCCGGGCCTTTCCTCTTTTTTGACGCGCCGCTCGCGCGGTGCGGCTGAGACGAAGGCCTCAGCCGGGCGGTTCCCGAGGGGCTGGAACACGGCTCTACCGAGCGGTAGCGTCGCGGCATGTTCGCTGCCTACGCCGCCCGAATCGACCGTGACCAGCCGCTGAACGGCCTAGTGCTGGGCGATCGCCCGGCACCGCAGGCCCGGCCCGGCTGGGTGACCGTGAACGTCAAGGCCGCCTCCCTCAACCACCACGACCTGTGGTCGCTGCGCGGGGTGGGTCTCGGCGAGGAAAGACTCCCGATGATCCTCGGCTGCGACGCCGCCGGGATCGACCAGGACGGCAACGAGGTCGTCCTGCACTCCGTGATCGGCCAGAGCGGCCACGGGGTCGGCCCCGACGAGCCCCGCTCGATCCTGACCGAGCGCTACCAGGGGACCTTCGCCGAGCAGGTGACCGTCCCCGCGTGGAACGTCCTGCGCAAGCCCGCCGAGCTGACCTTCGAGGAGGCCGCCTGCCTGCCGACGGCCTGGCTGACGGCGTACCGGATGCTCTTCACCAACGCCGGGGTCCGCCCCGGGGACTCCGTACTCGTCCAGGGCGCCGGCGGCGGGGTCGCGACCGCCGCGATCGCCCTCGGCAAGGCGGCGGGGCTGCGGGTCTTCGCCACCAGCCGGGACGAGGCCAAGCGCAAGCGGGCCGTGGAACTGGGCGCGGTGGAGGCGTACGAGCCGGGCGCGCGCCTGCCGCAGCGGGTGGACGCGGTGATCGAGACGGTGGGCGCGGCCACCTGGTCCCACTCGGTGAAGTCCCTGCGCCCCGGCGGCACCCTGGTGATCTCCGGCGCCACGAGCGGCGACCGCCCGGCGCACGCCGAGCTGACCCGGATCTTCTTCCTGGAACTGAAGGTCGTCGGCTCGACGATGGGCTCGAAGGACGAGCTGGAGGACCTGCTGTCGTTCTGCGCGACGACCGGGCTCCGGCCGGTCATCGACGAGGTGCTGCCGCTGGACCGGGCGCGCGAGGGCTTCGAGAAGCTCGAGGCGGGCGACCTCTTCGGGAAGATCGTCCTCACGCCGTAGGCACGGATGTGTCAATGAAGGTTGACGACACCTCCCACGTCAACCTAGATTGACACCATGACGGAAGCAACCGATCTCGCCGAGCGGGCCGGTGACCGCGATCCGCGCGTGGGCCTGCGTGCCGTGGCCGCCCTCCGCAGGCTGCTGGAGCAGCTGGAGGCCGTACAGGTACGCAGTGCCCGCGCGCAGGGGTGGTCCTGGCAGGAGATCGCGGCCGAGCTGGGCGTGAGCCGGCAGGCCGTGCACAAGAAGTACGGGAGGCTCTGATGTTCGAACGCTTCACGACCGAGGCCCGGAACACCGTGACGGGGGCGGTGACCGAGGCCCGGCGGGCCGGGGCCGCCACCGTCGCCGAGGAGCACCTGCTCCTCTCCCTGCTGGAGCTGGGGGCCCTGGACCGGCTGGGCGTGGACCGCGCGGCGGTGGCCGCCGATCTGACGGCGGCCCGCCGCCGGGGCGGCATGTCCCGGGCGGACGAGGAGGCGCTGGCCGGACTCGGCATCGACCTCACGGAGATCGTCTCCCGCATCGAGGAGACCCACGGCGAGGGCGCGCTCGCGACCCCCGCACCGCGCAGGCGGACCCTGCGCACCTCGCTCCGCTCGGCCCTGGGCCGCGCCGAGCCGGACGACCGCGCCGGCAGCCACCACGTCCCCTTCACCAAGGGCTCGAAGAAGGTCCTGGAACAGTCCCTGCGCATCGCCCTGGGCCGCAAGGACAACCACATCGGCACCCTGCACCTCCTGCTGGCCCTGCTCTCCCGCCCCGGCACGGTGTCCGAGGTCCTGACGGACCACGGCATCACCTACGCGAGCGCCGAAACCACCCTGACCGCCTGACCCTTCCGGCCCCGCCACCCCATCCAGCCCCGCCGCACCATCCAGCCCCGCCGGCGTTTGAGGCGCGGGGTCCGGGGCGGAGCCCCGATCTTTCAGCCCCGCCGGCGTGTGTGGCGCGGGGGCTCG